>NZ_JAKKUT010000002.1:874443-1228886 GCF_029582805.1 Candidatus Synechococcus calcipolaris G9
CAGGGCCCCCTCCAAATCGACGGGATTCACCTGTCCCCAGCGATCCACGGCTAAACGGGTGATCTGCCATCCCTGGCGTTCTAGGGCGGCCATGGGCTTGCTAATGGCCGAATGCTCCACCTGGGAGGTAATCATGTGTTGAGGCTGGGCATACTGCTGGGCGACTCCCCACAGGGCCAAATTATTGGCCTCCGTGCCGCCAGAGGTAAAGACAATGGATTCCCCTGAACCATGGAGCAGACTAGCCACTTGCATTCGTGCCTGCTCTAGGGCAGTGGCCGATCGCTGACCCCATTCGTGCAGACTGGATGGATTCCCCCAATGGTTGTGCAGAACCTCTTCCATGGCGGCGATCGCCTCACTGCGGCAGGGGGTTGTGGCACTGTAGTCAAAATACAGTTGCATGGAGTCGCCCAAGTTCATCACTCCTAGTATATCTTTGCCCCTTCCCCCCTTTGTCTTTTGCATAGAATTGTACCCCGGATCGTAGTTTCCCCTTGGAATCAACTGGCACTGCTACAAGTAAGGACGATTTAGGGGTAACAATGACAGTGAACAGTGAGTCACCAAAAACGGGTCACGAATCCGCCTATCGGGTTGAGGCTTGCCTCCATGATGTTTGGGCTAACCGGGTCATTGATGACCTGTTTACTGATCTTGATTCGGCGGAGTACGACCCTGAGGAATCCCTAGCGGAGTCGGATTGGTTAGACAACCCCTTCAATAAGCCAAGAACCTTAGACGTTCAAGCCCTTGATCCGCGAGAGCAGGATACCGCTCTTTTGGTTCCCTACGTGCCAGGGGAGGCCCCAAGTCCCCAGACCTTATCTCCTAAAGCCTTACCCTCTAAAGAACGTCCCCTTAAGCCCTTCATTCATTCAGCAGAAACCTTCAGCGGCCGCGATCGCCTGCTAATGGGTGTGGGCATTGCCTCATTCATTGTGAGTGCGGGTCTTTGGATTGCCAGTCTCCAGCGATCGCCGGTCACGGCCGTTCTCCCCCCCATGGATGGTGTGGATGTCAATCCCCAGGATGTTGAGTTTGCCCGCTATATGGAGGAAGCCCTTACCCAACTGTCACGACAATCGGTGGCCCTGGCCCAAGAACCGGGAGCAACCGGCACGCCAACGATTACGGTGCCAGGGGCTGGAAATCCCAATGGCACTACGAATGGTGTCGAGCGGGTTTATGTGCCCGTCTATCAACCCCAGCCACCGGAGCAGGTATCTATTCCAACTTTGCCTAACCCAGGGAATGGCACCTCCTCGGCAATGACCTCTCCCCAAGCCGCCGTAGCTCCGGCTCCCCCCCCACCCACCCGTACCCTCGTCGGGGTTCTGGAATTAGACCAGCGATCGGTGGCCATGATTGAGATGAATGGCTCTACAGAGCGGGTTTCCGTTG
Source organism: Candidatus Synechococcus calcipolaris G9 (assembly GCF_029582805.1). Classification (NCBI taxonomy): domain Bacteria; kingdom Bacillati; phylum Cyanobacteriota; class Cyanophyceae; order Synechococcales; family Synechococcaceae; genus Synechococcus; species Candidatus Synechococcus calcipolaris. The sequence continues at coordinate 875,848 of NZ_JAKKUT010000002.1, forward strand.
GACAAACCCTAGATGGGGGTTGGAAACTGGTGCAAGTTAGTGACCAACGGGCTGTGTTACAACGGGGTGGGGAAGTCCGATCTATTGGGGTGGGCCAAAAGTTCTAAAATGGGTAATCATTCACTCGTTTTAGCCAGTTTTCCCCATCTTCCCATCGTTCTAAATGTAGCCTAATGACTTTTCTTGATGACTTGGCGGCCTTTCTTGAGCAACGCCTAGATGATTTTATTCGGGCGAATCCTGGCCTTGAATTAAATTTGATTCTGCTGGATATACAGGAGCAGGAACGCCATACCCTTCATTTATTACAAACCCTAGAACAGAAATGTCAAACCTGTGAGAAGGATATTCTTGGCCTAGTTGAGGATATTCGCCGCTGGCACGATCGGGTTAAGAAAGCGGAAGCTGCCGGCCGCGCCGACCTTGCTAAACTTGCCCGGGAAAAGGAAGAGGAACTCCGCCAACGGGGCCAAGACCTCTGGGGCCAGCGCACCCAAGCCCAAGCCCAGGTTGAACCCACTCGTTTGCTTCTAGCTAAAATTCGCGATCGTCGCAAAGAACTAGAAACGCGCATTCCCCAACCCCAAGGGACACCACCGCCCAAAGCCAGCTACACTCCTCCTAAGAGCGATCGCACGGATCCCATTGAAGCTCAATTTCGTAACTGGGAATTAGAGGCTGCCCTGAAAGAGTTAAAGACCTCCATGGGGCTGTGATATTTGTTTACTGGGACTATGAAATAGGTAAAATTTCAACGATTGAGAAGTCCCTGTCCATTACTAACGACGAAGACAAAAACCAACTCCTCCTACCGTGTTTGCAACCTTAGCTAGGATACCAACAACGCAACAAACTCTGCCGCTTTCAGAATTACAATATCTTGATAGTTTGTCAATGCCAAAAGATGCTTGTCTCCCGTAACGATGTGAGTTGCATTACCAACGACTGCACACTCTACAATCATGTCATCATCTGGATCGTCTGGAACTACCTTAAGCGTTCCAGAAATCTTAACTAATCGAGAGAAATCACGTACTTCCTTTACTGCTGATTGTGTCATATCTTCAGAAAATTTGAACTTCATGAGCAACTTCTCGGCAAGCTCGTCTAAAATTTCCTGACAGGTAATAGACTCAACCTGTCCAATCTTTGCCAAAGCTAGACACCGAAATGGATGACCATTTGTAGAAAGTAGAGCGGAGAGAAAAATATTGGTGTCAAAGACCGCAACATACCCCATTAGTCCTCATGCACTACATTATTAACAAAGTCTTCCCGTTCTTGCTCCGTCATTATATCCCAGTCATAGCCTCGCTCCTGGGCTACTAGTCTGGCTTTGTTTGACCCATAACGTGATAATGATTCCCACATCCCCCATTGCTGGAGGAGTAAGAGCCTGAATACTTCCACCTGTTGCTCAACTGGCAACTGTTTGACCAGTTCAACAACCTGCTCATTACTAAGAGTTACTATGGACATCTTTCACCTTAAAGTTAACGTTCTATAAATACCTTTATTGTAGACAATACCCAACTTTTAACGAGAAACAGATTGTAATAAAAATTCACATAAGCCCAAGTTGCTTTTTTACAGGTTGCGCCGTCTCCCAACAGGTAACCGATTGTCTAAAGTGACTCCATAAAGGTTATTTATCCGTAGCTCGGCAGCAGATTTAGGATTATTTACAGGATATCTTGAATGTCATGAGTGCGATTGAGCAATTTACTACTGGAATTGAATTTGAAAATTTTGATCAGAACTTAGAAATTGATTCGTTTATTTAGTTGATCTGCTGGGAAAATCTGGGCATTTCTGCCCCCAACCGACTATAATTCGGGCATCTTTCTTTGGCCCAAGGATCACGGCGATCTCAGAGTAACGGTGTACGTCAAACAGCTTGAACTCACAAATTTTAAGTCCTTTGGTGGTACGACCCAAATTCCGTTACTGCCAGGATTCACCGTGGTTTCCGGGCCCAATGGATCGGGTAAATCCAATCTTTTAGATGCACTCCTTTTTGCCCTAGGGTTAGCTGGCTCCAAGGGAATGCGGGCGGAGCGATTACCGGATCTGGTGAATCACAGCCAGTCGCGGCGGGGGCATCAGGTCATTGAAACCAAGGTTAAGGTGACGTTTGCCCTAGAAGGGGAGGGGGCCGAAGTCGTATCCGGGGAAAATCAGGCCCCTAGGAATGGAGCTAAGACGGGTTCAGAAACCGCCGATGAAACCCACCCCGCCCCAGGGGAATGGCAGGTGACACGGAAACTACGGGTGACAAAGCAGGGAACCTATACATCCACCTATTACTTAAATGATCAGCCCTGCACGCTGAATGAGCTTCATGGCCAACTCCAACAGTTACGTATTTATCCCCAGGGTTACAACGTGGTGCTTCAGGGGGATGTCACCGGTATTATTTCTATGAATGCGCGGCAGCGACGGGAAATTATTGATGAATTGGCGGGGGTTGCTGACTTCGATCGCAAAATTGACCAGGCCCGGGACAAACTGGATACGGTAAAAGAGCGGGAGGAGCGGTTTCGGATTGTTGAGAATGAACTGATCCAACAGCGCGATCGCCTCCAACGGGATCGGGTGCAGGCAGAAAAATATCGCTCGGTGCGCCAAGAATTAGAATCTAAGGAGCAATGGGCCGGGGTCTTGCGATGGAATGCCCAAAAAGCAAAAATTGACCAGCTTAAAAAAGCCATTGCCCAAACCCAGGGCGATCGCCAAACCTGCCAAACCGAGATCGACCTGCTGAAAACAACCATTGCCCAGGCCAGCCAAGTCCTAGAGGGGTTGAATGCCCAGGTCAAAGCCCTAGGGGAAGAGGAGTTCTTGAAACTTCAGTCAAACCTGGCGCAGCAGCAGGCGGAGGGACGGCAATTAGAGCGGCAACAACGGGAACTCCAGGAGCAACAAACCCGTGTAGAGTCACAGATTCAAGCTCAGGAAACCCAACGGCACCAAGAGCAACAGCAATTAGAGCAACTTCGCCACCAGATTCACCAGCGTAGCGAAACGGAACTCACGCCCCTGGATCGGGACTGCCACCAGGCCCGCCAAGCCCTAGACCAGATTCGCCTGGAATCCCAGGATTTAACGGCCGCTGCCCAGGAATGGATGGAGCAACACACCCACCTGCGCCAAAATATTGAGGAACTCCTAAAAAAACTAGAACCGGGCCGCAGCGAATTATCTCGCCTATGGGAGCGATCTCACCAGTTGGAGACCCGTACCCAGGAAACCGGCCAAGCTCTCCAAGACCTAGAACAGCAACGCCACCACCTGGATCAGGAGATGGCCACCCTCACCCAGGAATTACAAACCCAGGAAGCCCAGGTGCAAGCCACCGCTCAGGCATTGGCGATCGCCCAGCATGATCTGACCCTTCAGCAGGAAACCAAGACCCGCCTAGAACGGGAACAACGGGATAAACAACGGCAATTGGACAAACTAGAGGCCCGTCAACAGGCCGTCCAGGAAACCCAGGGCACCCACGCCACCCGTTTGATTTTGGCAGCGAATCTACCTGGGGTAGCCGGAACCGTTGCCCAACTCGGTCAGGTCGCCCCAGACCATCAATTGGCTCTGGAAACTGCCGCTGGAGGACGTTTGGGTAATATTGTCGTAGATGATGACGGTGTAGCAGCGGCCGGCATTGAAATTTTGAAGCGACAGCGGGGTGGTCGGGCTACCTTTTTGCCCCTAAATAAAATGAAGCCACCCAAGCCTCTGTCCCCCGTGAATTTTTTGGGTTGTCTGGACTACGCCCTGAATCTAATTGACTATGATCCCCGTTATCAGGGAGTCTTTGCCTATGTGTTTGGCCAGACCTTAGTGTTTGAAGACCTAGGGGCAGCCCGGCGGTATCTGGGGCAGTATCGCATTGTCACCCTAGAGGGAGAACTCCTGGAAACCAGTGGAGCGATGACCGGCGGCAGTCGCAGCCAACAAACTATGTTCCACTTTGGTCGGGGCAGCCAACCCCAAACCTGCCAAGAGACCCAAGACCTGGGCGATCGCCTCGCAGAAATTGAACGACTATTAGGGCGGTTGGAACCGGATCTGGCTGCAAAACAGACCCATGTACAAACCATCAGCCAAAGCCTGAATGAAGCCCGCCAACACCACCGCGATAGCCAACGGAATTTAGAGCAACTTCGCCGCCAAAAAGACCAGCTGGACAATCAATATCAGCAACAGCAGCAGCAGCAGGAACAGCAGGCCCAAGACCAGGCCACCACCCACGATCGCCTAGAAACCCTAGAGAACGAGTTACCCATCCTGGAAAATCAATTGCGGGATGCTCGCCTTGCCCTTGCCGAACTGGAGGCATCCCCCAGCCATACCCAATGGCAAACCCTGCAAGCCCAGATTCAAGCCCAGGAACAGGCCTGCCAAGTCCAGGAAAATCGGCGGCGATCGCTCCAGGAACAGATTCAAGATCAAACCTATCAAGCCAACCGGCTAGAGCAACGAATCCAAGAACACCAAGGCCAGATTCAAACCCTGCACCACCAGCACAGCCAATGTTTAGCCCAGAGCCAAACCCTTCAGACCCAGCAGGAGGAACAAGCCCGCCAATGCCAAGCCATTCAAGAGCAACTCCAACGCCTCGAAGACCACATGGGGGCCATCAAAACCCAGCGCGATCGCCAGGATAACGAACTGCGCCAGAGCCAAGCCATCCTCCAGCAAAAAGAATGGCACCTAGAAAAATTACTGACCCGCCAACAGGAGGCAGAAAACCAACTCACTGCCCTGGAAGAGGATATACCCCCTGAAGCCCCCACCCCACCCACCCCAATCCCGGAAGCCATCACCTTAGAGGAACTGGAAAAAAACCTAGAATCCCTGGAAAAGCGATTGCGAGCCATGGAGCCGGTGAATATGTTGGCGATCGAGGAGTACGACCAAACCCAATCTCGCCTAGACGAACTGCAAACTAAACTTAATGTTCTGGATTCCGAGCGTACCGAAATTTTATTGCGCATTGAAAACTTCACCACCCTGCGCCACCAAGCCTTTCGGGAGTCCTTTGATGCCATTAATGTAAACTTTCAAGGAATTTTTGCCGAACTCTCTGATGGAGATGGCTATCTGCAACTGGAAAATAGCGAAGATCCCTTTGCCGGTGGCCTCAACCTTGTCGCCCATCCCAAGGGCAAACCCGTCCAACGCCTAGCGTCGATGTCTGGGGGAGAAAAATCCCTCACCGCCCTTAGCTTTATTTTTGCCCTCCAACGCTATCGCCCCTCCCCCTTCTATGCCTTTGATGAAGTGGATATGTTTTTAGATGGGGCCAACGTGGAGCGTCTATCGAAAATGATTCAAAAACAAGCCCAGCAGGCCCAATTCATTGTGGTGAGTTTGCGTCGTCCCATGATCGAAGCCTCCCAGCGTACCATTGGTGTCACCCAAGCCCGAGGCCAACATACCCAAGTCATTGGTTTAGCTTTATCCTAGAAAAGGTTTTTACCATTTTTTTACTATTTCTGTGTAAGCTCTTTTTCTGTCTAGTCCCAGTTCTTTGTACGTCATTGATCCATTCCCTTCAATCATCCCCATCCCGTGACCGATAGTTTTCTGCATAGTTGGCACGCCCATTCCCAATGGATCATGGTGGGCCTCATTCTCACCTTCGCGATCGCCCATAGTGGTTTAGCGGCCCTGAGACCTTGGGCCGAGGACAAAATTGGCCCCCGCCCCTATCGCATTGGTTTTGCCCTGGTATCCCTCTCCCTCGCCCTAGGGATGATCGGCTATTTCTTGGCCCATCGTTATGATGGTGTCCAACTCTGGCAGGTGCAGCAGATTCCCTGGATCATGCCCCTGGTGTGGCTCCTCTCAGCGATCTCGTTTTTGTTTCTCTATCCCGCCACATTTAATCTTTTAGAAATTGCCGCCATTCAAAAACCCCAGGTTCACCTCTACGAAACCGGGATCATTCGCATTACCCGCCACCCCCAACTCTGGGGCCAGGTGATCTGGTGTCTGGCCCATACCCTCTGGCTGGGAACGTCCTTTACACTCCTTACGTCCCTGGGACTCATTGCCCACCATATCTTTGGAGCTTGGCATGGCGATCTCCGCTGGGAGAAACGCTATGGCGAGGCCTTTCGAGCCGTTAAAGCCCGAACCTCCCTGATCCCCTTTTTAGCCATTGCCCAGGGAAGACAACAATTTGTGATCAAAGAATTTATTCGCCCCGCCTATCTGGGGGTGGGACTTTTCATCGGCCTACTTTGGTGGGCCCATCCCCTAATTTATCGTGCAGGTACAGCCATTCACTGGTAAGATGATCCCAAGGTAAAATGGGTTAATATCCGTGGAATCCATTAACGAAAATAATTTTAATCAAGAAGTTATAGAATCTACGATCCCGGTCATTGTCAACTTCTGGGCCCCTTGGTGCGGAGTCTGTCGATTGATTGAGCCAGTTCTCAACCAGTTACAAGCTAATTTTCCGGCAACCTTTAAGGTTGTGCGTATCAATGCCGATGAAAACTTCCGCCTCTGTTGTAATTATCGGCTCACCAGTTTGCCCACCCTCTTGATTTTTGAACAGGGAGAAATTGTACAGCGGTTTGATCCCCTCCAGGCCCAAGGAGATTTACGCACCGCTCTGCGGCAAATGATTGAGCAGTTTTCCCCTACGCCCTGTTTGCAGGGGAGTGTTATCTCAAAGTCTTGATCCCCTCACCCTGGGCTGTCCTTAATTAGAGCCTGCACAATGCGATCGCTGGCTAACTTTGCGCCAAATAGATTGCGGGCCACCGGGCCGATGTGGAGGGCTGCGGCACCACCCATGATGAATAATTCACAGCCTGGCCAGCGCAGGTGATGATCCAGAATCGGCAGTCCTTTAATAATCGGCAGTGGATAGCGATCTCGCACATCAGACAACAGCGGCCAATGATTCACGTTGATCGTACCTCCCGTGGCCAACCAGATGCGATCAATGGGTAGATGGGCAATACAGTCGTGGCCATCCCCATGGGTACCTCGTTGGGCACAGGTAACGTTCCAGCCCTTCTCATGCCACGCCGCTGTCTGCACTTCGCACTGTTCGTAAAAAGACAGCTTGCCCTGCCGTTCTAACCGCCGCAATTGGGTCAAAATAGCATGGGTGAGGGAACCACCATTGCGGGCCGACTGGATCATTTGCCAGCGATTTTCCCAATCAGGTTCACCATGGAAGCCCTTGAGATACTTGGGCCCCAGCCAGCCTGGATCCGCATCAAATAATTTTTCATAGAATTGCCGTCGCGCCATCAGGATAACTTCAGCACCTTGGGCGATCGCCCCTAGGGCAAGGTGTCCACTGGTCAGACCACTGCCCACAATCAGCACCCGTTCCCCAGTAAACCGCGATCCCCGTAGATCAACTTGGTGGGAATGGCGTAGGCGATCGGGGGGATAGGTGAGCGGTAAGGATCGGGCCCATGGGGGCAGGTGGGGATCCCCGCCAGCGATCGCCAGTACCACCCGCCGAGCGGTCAACTCCCTGCCATCCGCTAAACCCAACCGAAACCGCTGCCGACCCTTCTGATCAAATAGTTCGATATGCTGCACCAGTGCCGGGATCACCCGCCTTTGCAAATTCCAACGTTCAATTACATCCTGGCAAAAATCCTCAAATAGTTGCGTTCCCGGCAGATCATAGGGGGGAAAAAGCTCCTGCGATCGCGATGCAGCAAAGGCACGAAGGGCATGGGGGTTGGGATCGGGATGATGGACAGCGGGCGATCGTAAATGGGGAATCCCATAGGCCGCAAACTGCTCCTGCCATTGTCTCAGCCAATTCCCCGCCGGATCCAACACCACAAAGCGGCTTTCCATAGACCGCTTCTTTTGCAACAGGTGCGTCACAAGGGTGAGGGATTGGGGCCCCGCCCCTACGATCGCTAGGTCAACTGAAACCGGCAATGCCCCCGAACCATCAACCATACAACTCAAGGTAAAAAAGGTGAATTATGATAATGATTATCATTTTAGTATTATAATTTACCCGTAGCTTCTAGCTCCGATTCTTAGGCTCAGATGAATCCCCACAACATCACACTGATCGCAGGCCCCCCAGGTGTGGGCAAAACCGCCTGGATCAGCCAACTACTTCAAGATAAGACCCGGCCCATGTTTTACCTTTGTCCAGGGATGGGAGAGGTTTCCGTCGATTTGGCACGCATGGGCTATCAATTTCCCTGGGTGTCTTTGCTTTCAGAGGATCAAGCCCCCAGGGTACTGGCTAACCTTCCCGATCAAGCTCAGGTCTACTTGGAAGTAGGATTTCACCTGAACCTGGAAACACCCTTTTTCACGACCTTGCCTTGCCATCGAGTAGCGGTGTTACCCCCTAGCCTTGAGCAATCTGAATGGCATCACTGGGCAGATGACGTGATTCCCGGAAATGACATTGGGGTGCCTGATCTTGGTCAATCCCAACAACTACCAGAGCTATGGCGATCGCTGTTGACCGGCCAAGTATTAGATCCCCCCAGCCTGGATGAGATATTGATTGAACTCACGGGAGGAGCCTACGGCCAGATTATGCGTCTAAAAGGCATCTTTGAACTGCCGGATGGTCGGGCCTTTTATGTTGATTTTGTTGAAGGATTGTCCGGCATTGAATATGGCGATCTGAACCTTCCTCCCTGGCGGCAGGGCCGTCCCAACCGTTTCAGTGGTCTGGAAGTCATTGGTTACAACCTAGAACGGGACATCATCGCTAAAACGTTGCTAGAAGCCTGTTTGGCAGAGGATGTGCTGGCCCAGTACCAGGAACAATACCAGATGTTGCACCCACAGGGTAAGGATACAGAAGAGGTGATCTCCCCATGAAACTCGCAGTGATCTCCTGCATTCACGGCAACTATGAAGCATTAAATGCCGTCCTCTCCGATATTGATACTCAAAAAGCAGACCAGATTTACTGTCTGGGTGACTTAGTGGGGTACGGGCCTTACCCAAATGCAGTCGTAGAAATGATTTGCTCCCTCGATATTCCAACCTGTCAGGGGTGTTGGGATGAAGATATTGTGGAGGGTTTGAATGCCTGTGAATGCAGCTATCCTTCCCAACTGGCGGAAAAGCGGGGCAGGTTGGCCCATGAATGGACGAATCAGAGGATTCACCCAGAGGTGCGGGCCTATTTAGCCGCATTGCCCATGACGTTGCGTCTGGAAAATCTTGGTTTTGTCCATGGTAGTCCAAGTAGTCAGCACGAGTACCTGTTACCCAGCATGGACGGTTTTGCGGCCTTAGAACGGGTACTGTTCGCCGATGTCGATGTGCTGTTCTGTGGTCACACCCATGTTCCCTATGTCCGGGATATAGAGGATGCAACGCTATCGGTACGGGTTCATCAGCCGGATCACAGCGAACGTCAGCACCAGTTTCATACTCCCTTGAAACGGATTGTTAATGTTGGTTCCGTGGGCGAACCTCGCCATGGTCGTCCCCATGCGACCTACGTACTCTATGACACCGATACGACGCAGGTGGTATTGCGCGAGGTTCCCTATGACTACGCCAAAACCTGTCAGGCGATCCTAGACCAGGGCTTGCCCCCGATTTTTGCCTGGCGACTGGCACGGGGAATGGAGTTTGCTGAACGAGCCGATGATCCCAACCATGTGTGTCAGCGGTAAGGAAATAAACTTGCGGAAAGATATTGGGAGGTCGGATGGTGAACTGGGCAATTTTGAGCGGTATTGAGGGAAATTTGGCGGCCTATGAGGCTGTTTTAGGGGATATGCGGCGGCAGCGAGATCCCGTAACTGATCTCTATATTCTTGGGGACGTGATTGGCCTCCAGGGAGATAATGAAGCGGTGATTCAGCGACTCCGCTTTCCCCGGCCCCATGAACTGATACCCCAGGTTTGTATGGGATGGTGGGAAGAACAATGCTTTAATCTGCATGGATTGAGTGGATTGCCCCAGGCCCCTGAGTTAATTGCCCAGGTGGGCGGTAATGGGGCAAAACAATTGTGGGAATCCGTATCCCGGGAGTCAGTTCAGTGGTTGAGATCCTGCCATTTTGGCTTTCATGAACTAGGCTGCTTGCTGATTCATGGTAGCACCGTTAGCTATGCCGATGAATTAACCCCAGAAACCTCCCCAATTCAGCTATGCGATCGCCTCATCCGTGCGGATGCCAATCATTTATTTTGCGGACGGTCAGGTCTCAGCTTTGAGTGCTGGGTTACCCCCGTCGGTTTACGGTCTACCATTACTACCCTCGATGGCGTTCAGGATCCCCAGGATCAGGGAAAAACACCTCGCCGCATTGTCGGAGTCGGCTCTGTTGGTCGCACACCGGGCCAGGCAACCTATACGCTATACAATCCTTCCACCGATCGCCTGACGTTCAAAACTATAATAATTTCATAAATAGTTAACTCTGGGTGATCTAAAATACCATGGGACAACCATTCTCCATTGGCGATCGGGTTCATTTAGTCGCCCTGCCCACCTACGTCAAAACCGCAGAACCAATGCCCATGCTACGTCCACCCAATGTCTTGACCCTTGGGGAGGAGGGGATCATTTTGGGGCGAGAACCAGGGGACTACTGGGTAGTGCGTTTAGAACGGGGCACGTTTTTACTTGAAGAAAAATATTTAGAGGCCATCCAGGGCGATCGCCCAATGGAGTAGATTTTAGTAACGATCGGCAAAATACCCCCTAGCGTGCTTAAATGCTTAAAGCAAGGTTCAGGGAGGACATCTAGGTGAAGCTGGGACAGTGGATTGGCCTCTTTGTCTTTTTAGTGTGTCTGTATATTCTCTGGGAGATCCGTCAAGTTGTTTTAGTCATCTTTTTAGCTGTTGTCCTAGCGACGGCCCTCAACTGGCTTCAGAATCGACTACAGCAGTGGGGCTTAAACCGTGGCCGGGCGATCGCCCTCACCCTAGGGATGACATTCTTGATCATGATTGGCTTTGTGCTGATTATCGTGCCGCCCTTTTTGCGGGAAACTCAGCAACTAACGATTTTAATTCCCAAGGGACTCCATCGCTTGCAGGGTTGGCTAGAGCAGGTTGACACACTTTTCTCCATTAATGGATTGAATGAGGGCCCCCTAGTAGATCGGTTATTCCGACAAGTTGAGCCATTTCTAGAGCGAATTTTTGATAACTTTTTCTCAGTTTTTTCTAATACCTTGGCTATTTTGCTGAATACCCTGTTGGTTTTGGTATTAACGGTGATGCTGGTCTTAAATCCTTCCCCCTACCGCCGTGGCTTTATTCGCCTGTTTCCCGCCTTTTATCGTCGTCGCATTGACATGATTTTGACCGAGAGCGAATCCCAACTCCTGGCCTGGTTAGCGGGGACGGGCTTAAATATGCTGGTGGTGGGAACGGTGAGTGGGTTGGTACTCTTGGTTTTGGGGGTACGCCTGGCCCTGGCCAATGCCTTTTTAGCTGGGCTTTTAGAAGCCATTCCCAATATTGGTCCCACCCTGAGTGTGATTCCCCCCATCGCCATTGCCCTATTGGATGATCCCTGGAAGGCCGTGGCGGTTTTAATTGCCTATATTATTATTCAACAACTAGAGCAATATTTACTCGTGCCGGTGATCATGGCCCACCAAGTCAATCTTTTACCAGCCTTTACCTTAATTTCCCAGATTATTTTTGCGATCTTCTTTGGCTTTTTGGGACTATTACTGGCTCTGCCCCTAGTTATTGTCGGAAAAATTTGGTTTGAGGAAATTGTTCTTAAGGATATTTTAGATCCGTGGGATCATGCCCTAGGGTCATCATCCCTAGCCGAGTCATCTTCCGAATCCAAGTAGAAGCGAATTGAGCCACACAACATCCCAGCATCAACATCGGGAGAACTGATGAAAAATTGAGGTACTCTATTCATTAAAAATTATTTTGCTCTGGGCTGTTCACGTTATCTGGATTATTGTTAAATCCTGGATCCTCATCAACGTCAAAGGGGGCTTCCTCAATAAATCCTTCTTCAATAAAGGGGTCATCCTCAATAAAACGTTCGTCTACGGGTGGGAGCAAATCTTCGGGAATATCAAAATCTCGTCCCGCTAGATCCGCTGGAGATAGCTCAAAGGAGGCAGGACTGTCTTCCTCTAGGGGACGGCGTTCGGGAACCGGCATATGGTAGAAAACAGCCGCCATGATGGCTAAACTGGCTGCACCCAAGGCCACCGGCGTTAATTGCTTGCCCAGGGGAACTTGGGGGGCGATCGCCCGGCGGGGCAAGGAGCTTAACTGAGTGCCCAGACTAGGCAGGGTTTGGCTATCACAGCAGAGTTGATCCAGGGCTTCTAACAGGTCAAAGAGTTGCAACCAGGATAGGGACACCTGCACCATTTTCGAGTCGGGATGCTCCTTTGTCACATGGGCCAGATCCGTTTGGGTGAGTAGGGCCGCAGGAATGGTTAGGAGAAACTGATGGGATTCCTGCTCTTCTAGATGAATCAAATGCTCAGACTTCACCAGCGATCGCCGTAAGCGTACCCCACTCATCCAGGTTTGCACCATAGGCGGCAATTGCTCCACTAGGGCATCCAAAAATTCACGCCCCCCCCTCAAGACCGATTTTTGTCCCAAGAGTTGACATTCACAAACCGTGACCACATCTAAGACCGGAGATAGGGTATTGGTTGGGTTACTTAACCCTTCAATGACCAGAATGCAGTTGGGTAAACTGTACTGACGTTGGACGAGCATCGTTTAATCCACTTCCCCATCAAAAAGACTAAACCAAAGCCGCTCCATACCTAGGGTTCCCGTACAGATCAAGAGTTGATGAAGTAAGCGTAGACCTAGGGCATTAAGCTGGGCATCATCCCTATAGATAAATAGGCTAGAACGGCGTAAGTTCATCCGTTTGCGAAAATGACGGCGAAACCGATCCAGATAGTCTCTCAGGGGCCCATAACTCTCCGGGGATAGATTCTGGGCTTCCATTTGGGGCAGAACCAGGAGTAGATGACGAATGACAGCGGTTTGGCGACGGGCCACATGGCAAATAATCATTACTAAGGCTTTGCCTTCCTCAAAACTGAGGGGATGACGTTGGGCTAAATGTCGAAATGGATTGGTACACCGCAATTGCCAAAAAATAACTCGATTGGGAATAATTACCTGAAGGCTGAGTTCGCGAGCAGCTTGCAGCATCATCTCCGCCGCGTTTAAGTCAAGGGACTCTAGGGCAATCATGAGTAGATCAATCTGCCAACGGGCACGCCTTGGACAAATACTCACCCCCTTGGGATTGGCTAAGGTGGCCAAAAGGGGCGGTAATACGTCCGGGGAAGGGGATTCTAAAATGGTGGTCGTGGGTTTTGCCGTCTCCATAATCCTAGATTGCCCTATCTAAGGGGGCACTGTACATGGGCATTAACCTAACGATGGTACATCACCACTGTAGCCTTTGCGGCTAATGGGCCTCTAGGGAGTCCTCTATGACCTTGATCTTTAGTGGCTAGATTTAGGTTCTCGGAATGTGCGAATCAAGGCGTAGCCCAGGATCAGCCAAAACAGCAACAGTCCTGCGGTCAAGGCCAGAATGGGTAGTAATCCAAATCGACTAATGAGGACAGGAGCGGCCGCCGTGAATAGACCACCGCCGACAATGGGTTCAAAAAACAGTTGCTTGTAGGCAAAGCCTTCAAAAGCACCGGTACGGTTATCCGGGTCCACCATGCGTAATAACAAAATGCCAGTGGCTGTTACTCCCATGGACTGTCCCATATCGCCAATCCCTTTCTCAAACCAGTAGCTAGGGAAGATGCGGGGGGCCCACCACAGAAAAATCAGCACATTCCAGAGGATTCCAGCCCCACTTAGGATCAAAAAGACCGCTAGGTTGCCGCCAATCACTTTCAGGGAAATAGAGGCGATCGCCGCTACAACGACCACATCTAGGGCGACACCGGCAATATTCTGCACCATGGATCGAATGACTAAGACCCCTAAGCCGAGGCGGTTCAGTAGGGATTGGGTGATAATGCCACCAATTAAGGCCACCGGAAACAGGGGCACAAACTGAAATATGGCAAATCCATCTTCCCCGCCCCACGTCATGGATTCGACCCATCTCAACGCTTCCAGAATCAGCCAGCCAATGGCAATGGCCATCCCGACAATGGCAAAGTTAATGGATAGAGGATCAATGAGTAGATTTCGCAGCAGTCGGGCGCGATGCCGCCGCACCTCTGGAGTTTCCGTAATCACATTTAAGTCTGGAATTTCTTCCGGTTCAGTGACATGATGGTTCACGGCAGTCACATGGCCCTTGCGGCGACCCCAATCCGCCAGAGCCGTACCGAGGACAATTCCGGAGACAATGCCCACGGTTGCCAGGCCAATGGCTAAATCAGCCCCATCGGTATATCCCAACTCCTTTAGGGTGTCTGCCATCCCCCCAGCGGTGCCATGCCCCCCTTCAAAGCCAATCTCAATCAAAGTGGCGGAAATGGGATGGGCACCAAACAGAGGGCCCAACACCAGTAATGTGGCTAAAATACCCACCACATACTGTCCCCAGGCTAGGGTTTGACCAAAGACGACTTGGGGGGCAGCCTTCCGCCAAATATCTTGGGGCGGTGGAATGGTTTCCCCTAAAAAGAGGGCGGCAAAGACAATATTGATGAACACTCCTGGTGCTTGAGACCAGACTGCTCGAATATTTTCAGAAAAGAGTCCCCCAGCAAGGAATCCAACGTTACCACCCCGGGCCGTGGCGATCGCCCCCAACACCTCCGGCCCCAAAAGTAACGCCAGCACTCCAGCCACCACTGAAGCAGGCAGATACAATTTCTGAAAGACCTGAACTTTTTGCTTGAGAAAGCGTCCTGCCAACAACAACAGGGCTAACAACACAAAGGCAAATAAAACGGTTTGTAGATTAAACACCGATCTTGAGGACTCCCCACGGACTATTTACTGGAAATACGGCTCAGTTCAGCAGCGTGGGATAATCATACCTGATAGGTCAAACAATACCTGCTTCAACTGTATTTCTCCTCCAGGTAATCCACATAGGACTCTGTAGGCTCTTCTGTATCTAACTGAACTACCCCAATTAGACTTTGAGTCCAGGAACTAAGGCCCGTCAAAGAACTCACGTTTGTTGCTAGAGGACTAAAAACGAGCGTTTCCTTTTGAATTGAACTCAACAGCGACTGCACTAAACGCCAGCGATCGTCAATCGGCAGTTGCAATGCCTGATTTTGGATCTCTTGCAATGTCATCAGCCTTTCACTAGCAACTCTTGGGATTCTATTTTACAAGGTACTCTTTTCGGTTGGGGTGAGGGCTATTGGATTTTAGGGCGATCGCAATAATGTTGAGCCATTGTTCCCGCCCCAAACGGCTCTGCAACCATCACGCCGCAGTGAAACCCCCTAAACCAGTTATGGCACTCTGACTCACTCGCAAGGCAGACTGGGAAAATAGTTGAAAGGCCTGTTGAATTTCTTTATGGCCATTCCCAGGGGTGAGAATCCATTCATCCCGGATACCCATAGACTGAAACACTTGGCGAAAGTCCGTGGAGCGATCATCAATCCCCATGGCAGCAATAATGTGATTTTCCGCCCGCAGCATATCCTGCACCAGCGATCGCACCGTTTGGGCATTGGCCCGGTGAGAATGTTGATCTGCCCCATCGGTAATTAAAAGGGTAATGGTTCGCACGGGTACGCCATTTTCGGCAAAATCCTGGGCTTTGGCAATCACTGTTCCCAACACAATTACGGTTTGATCGTAAAGGGGCGTGCCCTGGCGGGGATCATAATTCTGGGCATCCATGGGAATGGCCTGTAGGACAGGGCAGTAGGGGTAGAGAACCATACCATTGAGGTAACGATTGTGAATGAGAATACTATCCTTTTGGTTAGAGGCTTGCAGGGCACTGAGGATTGTATTATGGCCCGCCCGCACCACTGGGGTATTGCCGGCAAACTGAATTGAGCCGGAATCATCGGTCATAATCGTCACTAATACCACTTCACTGGCCGTCACGTCATCAATGGTAATGCCGAGACCCGCTTGGATCTGGGCACCAATATCCATCACGTTTAGGGCTTGCATTGAGGATGTTGACAGGAATCCCTCGTTTTGGGCTGATTGAAACAGATCATTTAGATTGGGAGTGGACATTTTTAGCTCCTGCATGATTGCATGAAATCAAGATAAAAATTGGAAAAAACTAGAATTTGATGTTGGGCTTAGAATTTGATATCCGGCCAGGTGGCGATCGCCTCGGTAGATTTGACAATGTGCATCCCGGCATCGGCAAAGCGTTGAAAGGCCTGATCCGCCTGCTCACTAAAGTCCACCACCCCAGGAACGACGACGGGGGACGTGCAGTCTTCCAGGAGATACACTTTTTTAACCAGGTCTGACCCCTGGGCCTGAAGCTCTGTGAGCAGATCCGCAATTGTCCAGGCCACACAATGGCTTTTGGCTTGTCCGGCAATAATGACCACATCAAAATCCAGCAACCGTTGGATAAAGCGGGTATTTCTCTGGGCGATCGGGTGTCCTTGGCTACTCTCTAAGACCTCGGGCTGGAGGACAGAATAGTTTTCCGTCAGGGGATTACCGCCCTTAATTTCAAACCGAGTCTGGCTATGGCGAGCCATATTGTGGAAAAAACAGGCTTCTTCCACGGCCGCAACCAGGGCATGGCCGATTCCCCCCAAGAGAGAGTGGTAGGGCCAAATCGTCAGCGGGAATTTCCCGACCTGATCCAATGTTTGTACATAGTGGAGAGCGTGTTGTTGCAGGCCCATGTAGTTCCCCGCGGCTAAACTATGGGCGATCGCCGGGTTTACTTTCCAGCGGCCGGTTTGCACATCGGTCAATGTAATGGTTTGGAGAGGTGCGGGGTGATGCCCCCCATCATCAATCCAAAAAACAGCATGGAAAATTTGGCTGGCGGTGTGGGTGTCCATTGTCGGCGCAATTTCCGTAATCACACCCAGGTTGCGATAGATAAATTCACAGAGGCGGCGATTGTCCTCTACCGCACCCATCCCAGATGTTCCCCCCACAAACAGTTCAAAGCCAGGAATACAAAAGGTATTTTGCACATCCACGAGCATTAAACAAATACGGGTTTTATCCGTAACCGCTGGAGCTAAAGGGTGGTACTTGGCCCAGGCCTGCGCCTCACTGGCCCGCTGTTGATAGGGCACTCGCCAGACTTCGCCGACGCGATCGCCGTGAAAATGTTGGGGAATGGGTAGTTCCGTAAGAGTTGGTGTTTTCATCATCAAGGTTTCCTAAAGTATCTGTAGATATTGAATGGATTGGGGGTGAATCCCATAGAGGCCCTGCCGAGCCGGTAATAACTGGCAATGGCTATTCACAAAGGGTTCCGTTTCCGTAAATAAACGGGTGGGTTGCAGGTGTCCCTGCTGGAGTTCCAGCCGCAAAATTCCTGCATCTGTGGGGACAAACAACTGATCTGCGATTGGGCAGGATCCACGACTGGCTAACCAATGATCCTCTTGATCGCTGGTGAGACTGGCTTCAATGTGGCCCTGAGCCTGGATGACGAGGAGGTGATAGTGACGTTTACCTTGACATTGGCTGGTGGCAAAGAGCCAGGCCCGATCGCCACTAAAGCAGCAGTGGAGGGTTAACAGTTGGCCCGGCCAGGCAGGAACGGTGAGGTGATCCTTGATGCCGGGGCGATCGCAATCAAAGATCAAAAGGGTCGTCAGGGTATCCATTCGATACAATCCCAACCCAAACGGGCCCACCCAAATAGCCGTTTGATGGAGGAGAACATCGCCCATATAAACCGGTGCCATTGGGCTCCCACGCAAGAGTTGGCCCTGATGAATCCAGTAGTAATGGCGATCGTTGCCCGCAAAACTGTGGCCCGGTAAATGGCAGGGATCCAGCCCAAAACGTTTCCTTAGATGGGGGCGATCGCCCAGAAGAACTAATTGGCCACCGTTGCTGATGAGTGTAGCGGCTCCGTGGAGCATAAATTCTAGGTGGGGAGCGGGGGTTCCTTCTCCAACAATGGCCCCGTCCTCGCGGTGAAACCCCTGATGATCGTGATAGAGCCAGCATAATTGATCTCCTTGCACAGTGGCAGTCACAATAATTCCTTGGGTTTGGAACAGCGTTTTTACATGGAGCGTCCCAGATTGCAGGGGTGGCGCAATCACCCTAAGTTGGGCGAAACAGTTGGGACAGGTGGGTTTGGCGTGGTCTAGGCCACAGGTCGGACAGGTCTGCCACCTCAGTTGTCGCAGTAAGGTTTGGGGGAATACCCCGCGCTGATCCTGGCGAAAAACCTGCTCAAAATAATCTAGAATCGCCTCTGGTAAACAATGGAGAGGTAAGGCAGGCTTGGGATACCTAACCTGGGGGTCAAAAATACTGATGCGATGGAGCGATCGCGCCCCCTGGGGAATTTTATGGGTAGGATTTTTCGGTTGATAAACTCCGCCGTAGGGATGGACAAAAAGAAGACATTGCATCACCATCACCGTAAAGGCATACCAATCCGACTCATCGCGATAGGGTTGATCTAAACAAAGCTGATGGCCGTGGTTACAAAGCTGGGGATCTAAAAATCGCTCCGTAAAGACACGGCAGGGAAAGGAACCAAACTGAAACGAATCCACATCAATAAAATAGGCTTGGTGATCCTGCACCAGAAGATTGAGATCATTAAAATCACCAATGATCATTCCCTGTTGATGGATTTGGGCCACCGTTTGATGCAGGTCTAACAGCATTGCCGTCACCTGTGGGGCCGAGATGCCCTGATGCCGAATCCGGCGATCGCCGTAGTCCAGTAAGGGGCGAGATGGCCTTAAAAAACGCATCGTATAGCCGACAATTCTGCCGCTGCGATCGTAGGCAAACTCCTGAGGGGCAATGACCCGATCCGGTAAGCCTTTGGGAAGTTGGTGTAATTTTTCCTGGTGTTCCTGTAGCCGTACCTGTACCGCCTGTTGGAGGGGAGAAGAGGCTTGATAATCCGGGTGATGGGCTTGCTTAAAGAGTTTTAAGACCTGACCTGTGCCCAGATCATAGACTTCCGCCTCGCCGCCGTTACCAATTAACTGTTGCCGCCGAATAGAAACCTTTTTTTGATTCAGATAGATATTCATGGCTAATTAGGTGCAAAATCGGAACCGAAAGTCTTGGCTGGTCTGCCAAAGTGGCTCGTCTAAGGTTTCTCGGACAAGATTAAGAATTGGATCAGGAATTTCGCCATAAAATGCCTCGGCAATTCCCCCGGTAATACAGGCGATCGTGTCACTATCGCCGCCAATGGAAATGGCATTGCGAATAGCATCTTCAAAATCTGTAGATTCCAAAAAAGCAATGATGGCTTGGGGAACGGAGCCTTGGCAAGACACATCAAATTGATAGTGGGGGCGAATCTCATCCAAGGTTTGATCCAAGTTGTAACCAAAGGTTCTTTGGATATAGGTTTTAATCTCCTCTTTTGACGTGCCGGTGCGCGCCAAGAAAATTGCGGCGGCGGTGGATTGGGCCCCCTTAATACCTTCCGGGTGGTTGTGGGTCACGGACGCACTGGCTTTGGCAAGCTCTAAAACCGTATCGAGGTCTTGGCCCACATAGGCTACTGGACTTACCCGCATTGCCGAGCCATTGCCCCAACTGTTATAGGGTTGACGGCGTTTCAAGGTTGCCCAAAGGGTAAAATTTTTGCCGTAGCCCGCTAGGGGATAACGCCAATAATAGTGATGGAGGGTCTCAATGTAATTCTTCCCGTGGAGATGGGCATCCGCAATGGCAACGGTCAGCACGGTATCATCCGTAAACCGAGTCATCAATTTTTTCAGGGGAAAATCTTTTGTTTTGACATTACGCCATTCATAGGCGGAGCCAATAATATCCCCTGCAATTGCACCTAACATAATGAGTTCTCCAGTTGTTTACGGCGAATTAAAACCAGCGTTGTATCATCTTCTAAGCGGCCACCTTGGCGATCGAGTACCTGGTTGTCCCAATCAGGGTGAATAATTTCACGATTACATTGGGCTAAATATCGCCGTAGTCGATCTGGATTTTGGAAGATACGCGGATCCTCTGCCAAGGCTGCCATAGCAGGAAGAATGGAGCCAGCGGGGGCTAAATCTTTAACACCATCACTGCCCAAAACCAGAGTATTCACCGTAGCCGTGGGGCGGACAATCACTTGAAATTGCACGTTGGCATCCCGTTCTAGAGTTGGCACTAAGCCATAGGCCAAAAAGGGTGGACAATTATCCACTACGGAACCCTTGAGGATCACCTCCTCATTGAGAATCACCACCCCATCTCCTAGGGAAAAAATGGCGGTTTGATCAGGGGTTAGTACCGCACCCACAATGGTGAACAGAAAATAATCCCGCATCACCGTTAGGGAATTTCCCATGGCACTGATCATTTGCTGCAACTGGGTTAGAAGTTCTTGGCGCAGGTCTTGCCAAAAGTCTGGACTAAACTCTAATTGCCCCCCATCTAGGGCCCGTTTCAGGGCAGATAAAACCAGCCGCGTCCCTAATTTGGCTCCCACCTCGGAATGGGGAGAACTACCACAACCATCACAAACAATGGCGATCGCCCTGTTCGGACTCAGATCAATGGCATAGGCATCCTGGTTATTACGACCTAAATGGCGGTGCGATCGCCCGATAACCGTACCCGCAGCAAGTTCAAAAAGACGGTTCATTTGCTTTTGGTGTTTAACATACACTAACTATAGTGTCAAAAAAACACTTTGTCAATCCTAGAGTGCGCCAAAAATTCCTTAGGAGGACATTAAGGGGATGCTAAGAACGGTGAAATGTTAACCCAGATATAACGTGGCAGTAACCGGGCCTTGTTTTTCCCTTGGTAGGATCCACTTAGTGCTATTTCTCTGGGGGATGTTTTCACTGTGGATTCGTCTAAGCTTAAAAAACTCTCACCAGAAAGTACCCTCGCAGATCTACCCACCTATTCGTTCCGAGTAGAACCTGAGACATCGGGGCAAGTGGTAGCCCAACAATTCAAGGCCCAACCCCAATTGCCCGGTGTGGTGATCATGGCAGATCAAGACCTGATTGGCGTGATCTCCCAAGCCAAATTTTTCGAGCGCATGAGTCAACGATTTAGTTTAGAACTCTACCTAAAGCGTCCCATTCAACTCCTCCCGGAAGTGGCGACTCCAACCGTTGCCCCCTTGGTTCTGCCGTCGTCCTGCAAAATTGGCCCAGCAGTGGAATCTGCCCTAGGTCGCCCCAGTAGCTTTGCCTACGAACCGATCTTAATCCGTAAAGACCATGAGATTTATTTGTTAGATTTGCATGATGTTCTTTTAGCCCAAACCCAAATTTTAGGGACAATTAATAAATTTATCGAGAAGCAACACCAACAAACCCGCCAACTCCTGGAGAGTCTGAAGGTTGAGCAGGCTCGGACAAAGGAATATGCGGCTCGCCTTGAAGAGGAACAGTCAGAAACCCAGCGGGTGAACCAAATTTTAGAGAATCAGCAGCAGGAAATGCGCCAGCAAGCGAAGCGGATTACCCGTCTGAATCATCGCTTCATTAATATTAGCCAACTCCTCTCGTCGGAAGGGAAAAAAGCCTTTGAAGCGACATTTATGGGGGTCAGTGCCATTTCTAAGGATACCGATCGCGTGTTTCGGTTGGGAGAACTGCTAGAGCGGGATTTAGAAATTGTGGATCAGGCAACCCACCAAATTGAGCATGTGAGTCGCCAAGTGAAGCATTTAGCCCTGCAAGCGAGTTTAATCGTCAGTCGTTCCGGTGGGCAGATTACCGGCTTTGACTTTATTACCAATGAAATTAATAAACTCGGAAACCAGGCGGTTATTGCCAACCAACAGGTGGATGAAATTGCCAATCGCTTTCGCCAACGGATTCGCGAAGTCATTGATGCGGCCCAATCGGGGGAACGCACTGCCCAATCCTTGATTCAGGAAATTCAACAGGCGGAAACGGCCTTAGCTCAATTGGAGGCCCTCGTCAATGAACAGGAAGGTCATCAGGGGGTATCCGCTCCTAGCCCTAGGGAGCCAATGGCCGCCATTTCCCTGAATTAGACTGGGATTTCTAGGGATTAGGCCTTAGGTCCAGTCATCTTTTTTGTTGCTACTCACCTTATAAAGGCCGCCCCGCTGATGAATGGCGCGGGTTTGCTCAAATAGTTCTGCTTCCGTCAATTGCCAACGGTCTAGGGCTGCCTTTAGATTGGCTTGAATATCCTTTGCGCCAGGAAACCCTTGGTAGCGAATGATCAATCGCCCTAGTTCCACTAGATGGTAATCCGTGGCCTCTCCCTGGAGTAGGCGTTCTGAGATCAGGCGATCGCCCCCGGCCCGAGGATGTTGCTGCTCTTTTTGTTCTGGATTTGCCATGGATCAAAACCTAGTCAAAACCTACTCGAAATCTACTGTAGTAGCCGCAGCATTTCCTGTTGAATGCGTTGACTGAAATTGGCATCCACCTGGGCCCGCTGGGTCATGGCATTAAACTGCTCTAGGGACATATTATATTTTTGCAAGATTTGCAGGGATTCCCGCAGATAGTCTTCACAAATACCTTCTAAACCGTTGGGAATATTCTGGCGATTGTAACCAAAGCAGGAATTGCGTGGCACAGTCCCGGAAACGACCTGCTGGGCCTGGCGATAGTATTTACGGCGAATCGGTTCAATCTCAAGGACGACACGGGCATAGTTGCTCACATCGGCTTGCACAAAAAGCAGAGACGGCTCTGGACTGGATTGGCCTCTAAGGGAAGAGTAGACCCCCGGCAGTACCGCAATCAGCAGGGCGATCGCGACCCCTTGGGTTAGTTTTCCTAGGCTCCATGGATTATTCACCTGTCGCAACAATCATCATCTCCCATGAATTCGCATCTAGTGGTATCTAGTTACTTTGAATGATCATTGTAGAGGAGAGTTCCCGCATAAATTTGGGATGGGGGTAAGGTTTTATGGTAGTAGGCACCACGATAGGCATAAATACCTAATTCTTTCTCAGTATGTTGAAGTAAGGCCTGGGAGTTGGCCAGCGTTGCATCCACCCACAATTTGAGGGAGGTGTTGCCTTCGACCAATAGGCTAAAAATTCCCAACTGAAGACAGTAATGGGACACGCCAATGGCCACCTTAAACTCTGTTTTCCGAAAGGAATAGAAGGGAATTAAATTTTTACCCTGAAAATGAAGTTCCTCCGACTCGGGTGCAAAGTACCCCTGGTGGGCTAAATCCCCATGGCTCATCATCAGCATGTTCTACTTGCCCCCATCTCTGCGGCGATCGCTGGCTGTACTCGTCTGTAATTAATGTATCTTTTAATACAGATTTTTTCTAGAATCTTCAAAATTCTTCCTAAACCCCTTAAGAAAACGTCATCTTAGAACCCATCCCAAAAGGGTCAGATTGGGGGAGGCAGGACTCATCACACTGGGGGAGGTGAGGTATGGGGCGAACCAGGGATAGTGGGGATAACCCTACATTACGTGACTAGGATTATGTTGCAGTTATCTATGAAAGAACTAAATCTTCAAATCGGCCAAAAACTCTATTTACGGGATGAGTTGTTCGAGATCATTGCCCTACGCCATGAGTTGGTTGTAGTGAAATCCCAAGAGCGGTCAGAATTGAGTTGGGTAGTGGCTAAAAGGGATTTACTCAAGTATTTCCGGGATTGCGAAGTGTCATCCTATTAGGAACACCTTAGGATACTGCCCCTGCCAGCACAATAACCCCGTTAGTAAAATAACCAGGTGGTGAAGGCGTATTTAGTGCCCTGGGTAACGGGTAAGGCGGCATGGGGATGGGTGTAGTAGGAGGGAAAGGCAATGACATCGCCGGTAGCGGGTTTGATTTTAATGTCTTGGCGATCGAAGTAGGTCTCGCCCCCTTCAAACTCATCGTTTAAGTAGCCCACAATACTAATATCTCGGGTGGGGATGCCCTGGGCCAATTCCATCATCCGGCTGGCTAAAAGGAGGTTATCCACATGGCGACGATAGCTCTCACCGGGACGGTAGCGCAGAATGGAAAACCCTTCCACCTGGGGAAATTTAATCCCATAGTGCTGGTAGAGGGCCCGTTGGATGAGTTGAATTTTTTCGTAGAGAAGCTGCTGGGTCGATCGCTGTACGGGGTGTTGAGCATCTAGGGGAAGAATGCCGCCACTGCGGACCTCTGGATCCACCGTTCCCATCAAGATCGAGGAGGGATCAAACGTGATCCATTCCGCCACCTGAATAATTTGCTGGCAAACCTCTGGGGAGAGTAACTGCCGAAACAGTAAAATATCTGCCCCGACATCTGTAAAGCTAGGTTGGGTCGCCTTAGGTTGGGTCATGGGTCTGGACGGCCCTTTGGGCATCTTGGCGTAGTTGGCCACAGGCGGCTTGGCGATCCAATCCCCGCGATCGCCGGATACTGGCAGTGAGGCCGTAGTCCTCTAGTTCCCCTAAAAAGGCCTCTATATCCTGACCATGGGGCCGGGCATAGGGAGCATCGGCAATGGGATTATAGGGAATCAGGTTGACATGGCTCTGGAATCCCCGCAGGTGGTGGGCGAGTTCCTGGGCATGGTGGGGCTGATCGTTGACACCGGCAAGGACGGTATATTCAAAACTAATCCGGCGGCCGGTCTGCTCCACATAGTATCGGCAATCGGCTAACAGGGTGTCCAGGGGATAGTGCTGGGCACTGGGAATTAATTGGCAGCGCAGGTCTTGATTGGATGCGTGGAGGCTAACTGCCAGGGTAATCTGGAGATCGTAGCGGGCTAAACGGCGAATCTGTTGGGGAATACCCACCGTCGAGACCGTCAGATGGCGTTGACCAATGCCCACATCCCGATTGATGGAGGTGAGGGCGGCCAAAACATTCTCTAAATTGAGGAGGGGTTCCCCCATACCCATAAACACCACATGGCTGACGCGCTGCTGAAAGTCTTCCTGGACGGTTAAAACTTGATCAATAATTTCGTGGGGGGCAAGATTACGACTAAATCCCCCTTTCCCGGTGGCACAAAAATCACAGGCCATGGGACACCCCACCTGGGAGGAGACACAGACGGTCAACCGTCGCGCCGTGGGAATCCCCACGGTTTCAATAATCTGATCATCCCCTAGTCTCAAGAGGTATTTAACCGTCCCATCCTTGGCTTCTAAACGCTGCTCAATGTGCGATCGCCCTAGGGGAATATGGTTCAGATCATCCCGCCATTTTTGGGGAAAGACGGTGATCTGTTGCAGCGATCGCACCCCCTTTTGATACAGCCACTGGTGTAATTGGCGGCCCCGATAGGCGGGTTGATGATGTTCCGTCACCCAAGTCTCTAATTCGGATTGGGAACGACCTAATAGGGGACGATCGTCCAGGGCAGTGGGAGCATTCATCGGCAAGTATGATAACTATCGCTAGGGCTAGGCCATTTTAACGCGCAGCCCAGTCAATGGGGAAATAAAGGCGGAGGGGCGATCTCCCCAAAATAGTCAATTCATCATTGCCAGTGGCCAGCTTGTTTATTGGCACTCCATGGCAACAAAAGGTGCAAGTCTGTGAATAGGATTATTTGCAATGATTTAGTAATATTTTAATAATGATCGCTTTTTATATTAAATCTTATTAAATCTTACGTGCAATTATCCTTTTTTATATATAGTTCTGTGTATTTATGTATAGTTGCCTCAATAAATTGGGTAGCCTTAAGGGTATAGAACCAGCTTTAATGGTACTTTTTCCCTTTGAATCCCTTCTAGAACATCTTGATCCGTAAACCCGCTGTAAATTCGTATCCTTTTTATATTCCTTTATCCGTAACTTATGTAGATAATGGCCTTTCCAGAACCTCAACTCATCCAGGTCATGGAGCGATTGCAAAGTGCTATCTTTGGTTGCGATCGCCATGGGCGACTGATATTTGTCAATGCCTATGGGGAGGCACTTGTCGGTCAACTCGCCAGCAGTGTTCAAGGGGTCTACCTGTGGGATATTTTACCTACCTCCCTTGGGTTGACTGCCGCAAAAGTCTTAATATGCCTGGAAAACCAAACGGATTACCATTGGGATTGTTACGATCCCCTTGAGGAGAAGTGGTGGCAAGGATTTCTCTACCCGGATCAGGTGGGACTCACCCTGATGATGACGGATATTAGCCAGCGGCAGCAGAGTCAAATTCTCCAGCAAGCCCAAGTCATCGAACTGGAAAAATGGTACCACCGCTTCCAAACCATGGGCCATCTCAGTCGTCAGATTTTTTGGGAATGGCATCAGGACACCAACTGGGCCCTGTGGAGTGGTGATACGATGACGGTTTTGGGCCATCCCCTCGAATCCATGCCCCGCTCCATTGAGGACTGGATGGGCTGGATCCACCCGGAGGATCAAGCTTGGTTCCAGGATTGTTTTTGGCAGGCCTGTGAAACAAAGACCTGTTTTGCCCAGGACTACCGTCTTAGGGATGGCGATGGAGCCTACTACTGGGTCAGCGATCGCCGCGAGTTTGCCCAGAGTACAGAAGGACAGACCCATGGGTGGGGAATTATTGTCGATATTCACGATCGCAAGATCATGGAGTTAGCCCTCGCCGAAAGTGAATATCGCTGGCGCACGATTTTTGAAGCGGCGGCCCTGGGAATTGTCATTGTGGAGCCAGGGAACAACTATAAATTAGTCTCCTGCAATCCATCCTTCTCTGAATTTGTCGGCTATAGTATCCCCGAACTCCTAGACTTACATCCAGCGGATCTCACCTTTCCTGAGGACTGGCAGAGGGAGCAAGCCCTCATTCACCAGTGCTGTGAACAGTCAAAAAAGTTCTATCAATTCAAAAAGCGATATCGTCACAAAAATGGTCAGGTTCTCTGGGCGAATTTAACCCTATCCTACGTTCAAGATGATCAACACAATCTGCAATTTATTGTTGCCCTGATTGAAAATATTAGCGATCGCCAGACCTTAGAAGACTCCCTGGAGACAGAACGCTTTCGCTATCAACAACTGGTCGAAAACTCCCCCAATCTCATCCTCAGTCTAGATGCCCTTAAACATCTCAAAACCATTAACTGGGCTGCCCTAGACGTTTTAGATTCCCTGGATACCGATGAGGGCCAATCCTACCAAAAGTTACTCCATCCCCAGGAGTCTATCGAGCGGGTTGAATACCTCCTCGATCGCGTCCTCCAGGGTGAATCAATCAGTGACATCGAGCTTATTTTCAATAGCCCCGATGGTCAACCCCATTATATGCTGACCCACCTCTATCCCCTTGTTAGCCATCACCAGCAACAGGATTCCACTGGCTGTGTTTTGATTAGCACCGATATTACCGCCCAAAAGAAAGCCCTCCAAGACCTGAACGAACGGGAAGCCCAATATCGCAGTGTGTTTGAATCCGTCACCGATGGCCTCCATGTTTTTGATATGGATACGGGCAAACTAGTGGAAGCAAATCCGGCGGCCTGTGCCATGCATGGCTATACCTACGCAGAGTTCATGGATTTAGACCCACGGCAGTTTGTCCACCCCAATTGCCATGCCATGTTTAGCAATTTTATGGAAACGGTTCGGGCTGGCAAACGTTTTGAATCCGAGGCTCAAAATATCTGTAAAGATGGCTCCATCATTGATATTCATGTCTATGGTTTACAGTTTACCTACCGCGGTCGCCCCCATGTCCTATCCGTGGTACGGGACATTACCGAACTCAAACAGATTGAAGCAAAACGGCAGCAGGTTGAAAACCAACTTCGGGAAAGTGAAAACCTCTTTCGATCCCTGATTCATGACCTGAATGTGGGTGTCATTGTCTATGGTCAAACGGGAGATGTGCAAATCGTCAACCATAAGGCCTGTGAACTGCTTGGTTTAACGGAGGCGGAATTTCTCGGGAAAACCTGCTTTGACCTAGACTGTCAACTCCTCAATGAAGAGGGCAGCCCCATCCCCATGGAGCAGCATCCGGTAGCCCAGGCGATCGCCCAAAGGCAGTGCATTCCTAATCGAGTAGTCGGTGTTCACAACCATCAAACCCATGACCTCCATTGGTTGCAAGCCACCGCAGATCCGCAAACTACGCCCCAGGGAACCGTTGGCCGCGTCATTGTTACCTTTAGTGATATTAGCGATCGCAAACGCACCGAGGATCAACTGCGTCACCAGGCAGAGCGGGAACAGGCCCTTAACCATGTGATTCAGTCCATCCGCGACTCCATTGACATTGAAACAATTTTTACGACCACGGTGCAGCAAATCGGCTCCCTCCTGAAGCTCGATCGGGCCCTGATTACGGAATATATGCCGGAACAAAAGGGTTGGGTTGCCATTCATGAGCATCGTCCCGATCCATCCACACCCACAACCCTGGGGGTGATTATTCCTGAGGAAGATAACCCCGTCAGTGATCAGGTCAAACAGGGAAAAATGGTACGCCTCGATCGGATAGCTGATACTGATTTAGCCAACGATCACAATAATCCCTGTGCATTCATTGAACAATCCGGCGGCTGGTTAATTTTTCCCTTGGTTATTAATCATCAAACCTGGGGAACCTTGACCCTTCAGCGGTACGATGAACATCCCAATTGGCAGGATCATGAAATTGCCCTCGCCCAGTCCGTTGTCAATCAACTGGCCGTCGCCATTCGCCAAGCCCAACTTTATCGGGATTTGCAACACGCCAACGCCGAACTCTCACGCCTGGCCACCATTGATGGATTAACCCAAATTGCCAATCGGCGGCACTTTGATCTCCATTTGTCCCAAGAATGGCAACGCTGTTTACGGGAGCAAGCCTGTTTATCCCTAGTGCTGTGTGATGTGGACTACTTCAAACCCTACAATGACCACTACGGCCACCAAGCGGGGGATGATTGCCTGATTCAAATTGCCCAAACCCTGGCCCAAGCTGCCCGTCGCTCCACGGATTTAATTGCCCGCTACGGTGGTGAAGAGTTTGCCTTAGTTTTACCCAATACCGATTTAGACGGTACGTTACGGGTGATCCACAAAATTCAAGAAGCCCTACATCGACTCAATATCCCCCATTTAGCCTCGTCTATTGGCGATCGCATTACCATTAGCTTTGGTGTTGTCACCCTTACCCCCCATTCCTCCCGTTCCCTAGACGAGTTCTTAAACGCCGCAGATCAATCCCTCTACCACGCCAAGCAGTCCGGCCGCAATACCTACTGTATCCATTATTTGAGCTATTCTAATCCGGCTTCACCGGAGACGACCTCACCGGATTTACGAATCACCTAATTCTATCCATAGCCTGTCCATAAAAATTTTGGTGACAAGAATTTCCCCATCCCTGATAATAGAGACTTTGCCCCAATGAATATCTTGCGGGGTTGAGGTCATAATTTTGGACACATTTTATTTCGGACGCATTTTGATGGTTTTTGCATGAACAAGCAACGGGTCTTATCAGGAGTTCAGCCCACCGGCAGCCTCCATCTGGGGAATTATTTGGGAGCCATTCGCACCTGGGTTGAGGGTCAAGCAAATTACGATAACTTTTTTTGCGTCGTGGATCTCCATGCCATTACGGTTCCCCATGATCCAACCCTATTAGCCGCCCAAACCTATGGTGTTGCCGCTCTCTACCTTGCCTGTGGCATTGATCTCGTCCATTCAACGATTTTTGTCCAGTCCCATGTGTCCGCCCACGCCGAACTCACCTGGTTATTGAACTGTATTACCCCCCTGAATTGGCTAGAGGCGATGATTCAGTTTAAGGAAAAAGCAATTAAACAGGGCGAAAATGTTGGTGTTGGTCTTCTTGATTATCCCGTTTTAATGGCCGCCGATATTTTGCTCTACGATGCCGATCGCGTCCCCGTGGGGGAAGATCAAAAACAACACCTAGAACTGGCCCGGGATATTGCCAGTCGGGTTAATTTTCTCTTTGGTTCAGGAGAAGGAGAACAAGTCATTCTCAAGCTGCCCCAACCCCTCATTCGCACCGAGGGAGCCAGGGTAATGAGTTTGACCGATGGCCGCCGGAAAATGTCGAAGTCTGACCCCTCCGAGCAAAGCCGGATTAACCTTTTGGATTCCGCCGCAGACATCCAACGGAAAATTAAGCGTTGCAAAACCGATCCGGTACGGGGACTGGTCTTTGATGATCCCGATCGCCCGGAATGCCATAACCTCCTTACCCTCTATATGGTGTTATCCAACCAAACCAAAGAACAGGTGGCTAGGGAGTGTGCCGATATGGGCTGGGGACAGTTTAAGCCCCTGCTAACGGATACGATCATCCATGGACTAGAACCCATTCAAACCCGTTACCAAGAAATCATGGCCGCACCGGATTATTTAGACCAGGTTCTCCGCCAGGGTCAGGAAAAAGCCGCCGCCGTAGCAACCACAACCTTAGATCGGGTCAAGCAGGCCTTTGGATTTGCTCCCAATGTTAAATAACCCAAAGCCAAATAAAATGTTAACTAAATGTTAAGTAACTGATCGATTTCTCATTTCTCAAAAAACTGCTGCTATACTCTTGTTCTTGAGTTCTCCTTTCGGCCCGGCTGAATTTGCATCCCATTGTGCATAAACCTGTTGTTGCCTACCGATAACTCCTTGACGTTTTTTACATGAATCACCGGAACAGTATATGCGGGAACCCACTCAACTGGTTGACTATTTAGAGCAAGAGCTATCCTTAGCACCAGCAACCATTCAAATGGCCCTAAAACAATGGCAGGAGCATCGCGGCCCCCTACCCATTATTCTCTGGCAGTACGGCTTCATTACCCTGGAGCAGTTGGATAAAATCTTTGATTTCATCGAGACCAAAGAGCGATAACGCCTAACTCGCCCAACTTGTCCAAGGTCTTTATCGTCACTCCGGATGTCTAGGAATGACCGAATTAAGTTTGCAGGATGCCCGCCACGCCCTCCAGCGAATTTGGGGCTATTCAGACTTTCGCCCACCCCAGGCCGAAGTAATTCAAGCGATTATTCAGGGACAGGATGCCTTAATTATTTTGCCCACAGGGGGAGGGAAAAGTCTTTGTTTCCAACTACCCAGTATCCTAAAAACCGGCTTAACCCTGGTGATTTCCCCCCTCTTGGCCCTGATCGAAAACCAAGTTGCCGAACTGCGGGAGCGAAATTTAGCGGCCGCCGCCTTTCATAGTGAATGCTCCAGGGGCGATCGCCAGCGGGTACTCCATGATCTCGATCGCCAAAAACTACGTTTACTGTACCTATCCCCCGAATCTCTGTTTAGTCCCAAAATCTGGCAGCGGCTCATCCACCCCGATCTGCTGATTAATGGCTTGATTTTAGATGAGGCCCATTGTTTAGTGCAGTGGGGGGATAGTTTTCGACCAGCCTATCGCCGCTTGGGTACGGTGAGACCGGCCCTAGAACAAGCAAAACCCCATCATCCTCGCCCAGCGATCGCTGCATTTACCGCCACCGCAGATCACCAGGTTCGCCAAACCATTGAACAGGTTCTCGGTCTAAAGCAGCCTCACCGGGTCTGTCTCAATCCCTATCGGGCCAACCTGAGTCTCGGGGTAAAATCCGTCTGTAGTCGGGGTCATCGTCGCCAACAGGTGATTCAGTTTATTCGCCAGCAAAGGGGAACCTCTGGCCTGGTCTATGGCCGCAGTCGTCGTGACTGTGAAACCTTGGCCCAGACCTTGAATGAATTGGGCTGGCAAACCCTGCCCTACCACGGCGGCCTCAGTGCGGGCGATCGCCGTTCCATTGAACAGGACTGGATCAGTAATCAACTTCCCTTTGTAGTCTGCACCAGTGCCTTTGGTATGGGGGTCAACAAGCCCGATGTGCGTTGGGTGTGCCATTACCAAGCCCCCCTCCATTTAGGGGAATACATCCAGGAAGTGGGCCGGGCCGGTCGGGATGGCAATGCGGCAACGGCCCTAACCCTCATTAGTGAACCCACGGGCTGGCTGGATCCCGAAGATCGGCAACGACAACGTTTTTTCCAGCAACAGGCCCAAGCCCAACGCCAAGAGGCTCTAGACCTGGCCAACCGCTTACCCCGCCAAGGATCTATTCAAGAGATTAGTCAACGCTACTCCCAGGGGGCGATCGCCCTAGCCCTGCTCCATCAACAGGGTCGCCTCGTCTGGACAGACCCCTTCCATTACCAAATGAAACCGACCCCCCAGGGCCCCACACCTCCCTTAACCGATGCCAGCAAAACCGATTTGGGCCAAATGCAAGCCTATGTTCACTACCGGGGCTGCCGTTGGCAAGCCCTCCTCCAAGCCTTTGGTTTTCTCCAGGAAGCCCACGCCATGGCCTGTGGCCGCTGTGATAACTGTAAACGCCAAAAATAAGATTTCACCTTTGCGCTATAGCTGTCGCCTGTTTCCCTAGGACATTTCGGACAAGGGGGGTGTGGGGGCTTCGCCCCCAGCCAGGGGTTCCACCCCTGCACCCCGTCCTAGACAAACCATTGGTTGCTATAACAGTGTTGACATTTATGGGACGTTGACATTTATGGTGAAATCTACTATAAATAAGATATTCTAATCGCGACCCTTTGCCATGACGGCTTTGAATCTCAGTGCTGACGACTACGGATTACTGACGGATCTCTATCAACTCACCATGGCTGCGGCCTATGTGGGGGAAGGCATTGCCGAGCAGCCCAGTAGTTTTGAACTAACGGTGCGGCGGTTGCCCCTGGGCTATGGCTATTTAGTGGCCATGGGACTTGCCCAGGTGGTGGACTACCTAGAGAATTTTCATTTTAGCCCAGAGCAGATTGCCTATCTCCAAAGCCTAGAGGTTTTTCAGCGGGCACCGGACTCCTTTTGGACATTATTGGCAGGGGCACGATTTTCCGGCAATCTTTGGGCCGTTCCCGAAGGCACCGTTGTCTTTGCCCATGAGCCGCTATTGCGGATTGAGGCTCCCCTTTGGCAGGCCCAGATCCTCGAAACCTATATTCTCAATACGATTAATTACCAGACCTTGATTGCCACACGGGCGGCCCGGCTTCGGGATATGGTGGGCCCCAAGGCTCCCCTATTAGAATTTGGTACCCGGCGGGCCTTTAGTCCCCAGGCATCCCTTTGGGCGGCGCGGGCGGCCTTGGCGGGGGGGTTTACGGCCACCTCCAATGTTTTGGCGGCCCAGCGGCTAGGGGTTGTCCCCGCTGGCACCATGGCCCATGCCCTAGTGATGGCCCTAGAGGCCACCCAGGGTTCGGAGCAACAGGCCTTTACCACCTTTTCCCAGTATTTTCCCGGCTCTGCTCTCCTGATTGACACCTTCGATACGATCGCAGCGGCAGAAGTCCTGGCCCAGCGGCGGGAGGCAGGGGAATTAGAAATTACAGCGGTGCGGATTGATTCGGGAGATCTGGTGCATTTATCCCAGCAGATTCGCCAACTCTTACCGGATGTCAGTATCGTGGCCAGTGGTGATTTGGATGAAACGGAAATTATGCACCTGCAAGCCTCTGGGGCCTGTATTGATGCCTATGGCATTGGCACCAAACTCGTCACGGGTACGCCGGTGAATGGGGTTTATAAGCTGGTGGAGTTTAATGGCAAGGGAGTGATGAAGGAATCCAGCGGCAAAATGACCTTACCCGGTCGGAAGCAAATTTTCCGATCGCCCGAGGCGGATATCCTGGGCCTGATGACAGACACCTCGGTTCCGGGGGTACGCCTTTTGATGCCAATTATGGATGAAGGAAAGCTAGTTGCCTTGATGCCTCCCCTAGGGGACATTCGCCAACATACCCGCGCCTCAGTGGCCAATCTGCCGACAATGGTACGGATTAATGCCCAGCCGGAACCCTACCCGGTCGCCTATTCCCTCGCCCTCCAGGAACTGGTGGATCGCATTCAACAGCGGCGGGCCCTATGCTAAGGATTGCCCTCTTTGGAACCAGTGCGGATCCGCCCACCCTGGCCCACAAGGATATTCTCCAATGGCTCGGAGATCGCTACGATCGGGTGGTGGTGTGGGCCGCCGACAATCCCTTTAAGGCCAATCAAACCCCCCTGGAACATCGCCAAGGAATGCTGAAATTATTGGTGGATCAACTCAATGGGAGCCACCCCCAGATTGAACATCACCCGGAGTTGAGTTTTCCCTATACCCTTTATTCCGTCAATACCGCGCGGCAACGCTGGCCCCAGGCAGAGTTTAGTTTAGTCATTGGTACGGATGTTTTAGCTAAACTTCCCCACTGGTATCGGGTCGAGGATCTCCTAGACCAAGTGAACCTATTGATCTTGCAGCGACCGGGGGTGCATATTTCAGCGGATATTTGGCAACAGGTAGCAGCATTATCCGCCAAGATGGAAATGGCCGACTACGTTGGCCCCGCCGTCTCCTCAACGGCCTGTCGCCAAGGGGAGCCTTCCGTTGCCCTGATTCCGGCGATCGCCTCCTACATTCACCAAGAGAACCTATACCAGTCCGGCAATCCATGACCAGTATCCATTCCCCCTCCTATCCTACCGTGGTGAATCCTGGCTCCCCCATTGCCGATCGACCAACGGTTTTGGCCGAGTTTGTGGTGGGGGTTGATAATGTCATTTTTTCAGTGGATACCCTGGAAAATCGCCTGCTGGTCTTACTCGTGAACCGTAGACAAGACCCCTTTGCTGGCTACTGGAGTTTACCGGGAACTCTGGTGCGCCAGGGGGAGTCCCTAGAGGCAGCGGCCTATCGGACATTGTCCGAAAAAATTCGGGTTAAAAACCTCTACCTGGAGCAACTCTATACCTTTGGTGGCCCGGATCGGGATCCCCGCGAATCTAGCACTGCCTACGGTACTCGGTATTTGTCCGTCAGTTACTTTGCCCTTGTGCGCTATGAAGATGCGGAACTGATTTGCCCGCCTGAATCTGGAACCACCCCCCAGCGAATTCGTTGGTTTTCGATGGAGCAAATTCCCGATTTGGCCTTTGATCATCGGCGAATTGTTCAGTACGGCCAACGGCGATTATGCAGTAAATTAGAATACAGTCCGGTGGCCTTTGAGGTTCTGCCCGACACCTTTACTCTCAACGATTTATATCAACTCTATAGTACGGTTTTAGGGGAGAATTTTTCCGACTATTCTAATTTTCGGGCACGACTCCTAAAACTAGGAATTTTACAAGATACCGGCGAGAAAATCACCCGCGGGGCAGGCCGTCCCGCTAGTTTGTACCGCTTTGACCCGGATGCGTTTGCTCCCCTGAAAGATAAACCCCTCCTTTTTGTTTAAGGCTCAGTTTTTTATTGATCCTCTCTTGAATTCTCCAAAGGTTTGAGAATGCAACTAAGCCCACTCGAAGATCTCAAAAATGATGTGATTCCCTACGCCTATTACCGTCACGATGAGGGGGATAGAAGTGGGTTTTTCCATACCTATGATGGTTTGCAGCTAGACCCGGCAATCGATCAACCCCGCAAAGTCCATATCTTTTTGCCCCGGGACTACGAAACTAGCGATCGCCCCTATCCGGTGATCTATATGAATGATGGTCAAACGGCATTTTGGCCCGAGGGTCTCAGTGCCTACTCCTGGGATGTCCGCCAAACCCTAGCAGACCTCTATCAACTGGCCAGGATATCGCCGGTGATTATTGTGGCAGTCCATCCCCTCAATCGCGCCCACGAATACCTGCACGTCAAGGAATATTCAACACCGCTACGGAAAGAAGGGGGGGGATTACCCATCTACAGTGATTACATGGTCAGGTTAAAGAAATTTGTGGATGATCATTACCGTACCCTCAGGGATCGGCGTTGGACAACGGTTGTTGGTTCCTCCCATGGCGGTTTAGCGGCCTTTTACACTGGGGCTACCCATGGCCACTATTTTGGAAATTTAGCAGCCCTCTCCCCCTCATTTTGGGTGGGAGGCGTGTTTAATCTACGGGATACTCCCTTAATGAGTGCCGTGCATCACTATCTTTTACCCACGAATCAAGATCGTCCCCGTATTTGGATTGATTGGGGATTAAAGCGTTTCGGCGGTTTTCATAACTCCTTAATTGAACAGCAGGCGGCGAAATGGGGGAAGGAAATGGTGCGACTCCTGGAAATGGATTATATGTATCGCAAAAACAAAGATCTATTTGTCTACAAAGATAAAATTGGCGGCCACGATGAACGATCCTGGGCCTATCGTTTTCGCCTAGTGCTGCAAACCTTTTATGGCCTCACCTAATGGCTATCCCCCAACATCTCTGGCTGCCATGAACATTGCGATCGCCCAGATTAATCCGATCATTGGTGATTTGGTTGGTAACAGCCAGAAAATTCTAGAGGTCGCTCAGGGAGTTGTAGAGCCGAATCGCTCCCCCGCCGTGGATCTACTGATCACCTCTGAGCTTGCCCTCTGTGGCTATCCCCCCAAGGATTTACTCATGGATCCCCATTTTATTGAGGCCATGGATCGGCAACTGGAAGAGCTAACCCTAAATCTACCGCCATCCCTCACCCTGTTGCTGGGAACTGTTCGTAAAAATAAACTTGCCCAGGACACTGGCGGAAAAACCCTCCTAAATGGGGCCGTGTTAATTCAGGATCAAGCCATTATTCAAACCTTTGCCAAACGATTACTGCCCACCTACGATGTCTTTGATGAAGATCGTTATTTTGAACCGGGGCATACCGCTAATCATTTTGAATTAGACCTCCAGGGTAAATCGATCAAAATCGGTGTCACCATCTGTGAAGATCTTTGGAATGATGAGCAGTTTTGGGGACAGCGACGCTATCAGATCAATCCGGTGGCTGAGTTGGTGCAGGAACAGGTGGATTTGATTGTCAACCTTTCGGCCTCTCCCTATAGTCTGGGCAAACCCAAGCTCCGGCAACAGCTTTTAGCCCATACGGTACAGCGATATGGCTGCCCGATCATCTATGTCAATCAGGTGGGGGGAAATGACGATCTCATTTTTGATGGCCATAGTTTAGCGGTGAATCGCCCTGGGGAAATCGTTGCCCAAGCTGCGGGTTTCCAGGAGGATATTCTAGTCGTGCCTTGGCAGCAGGGGGACTTGCAACCAAGCCGTAAGACCCCCCTGGCCCAGAGTGAACAGGAAGAAATGTGGCGGGCGTTGGTATTGGGGGTGCAGGACTACGCCCAAAAATGTGGTTTTCGGCAGGCGGTGATCGGTCTCAGTGGTGGTATTGATTCAGCCCTTGTGGCCGCGATCGCCACGGCGGCCCTGGGGCCCGAAAATGTCCTCGGTATTCTGATGCCCTCCCCCCATAGCTCCGATCACTCCATTACCGATGCCCTGGCCCTGGCCAAAAATCTGGGGATACAAACCCATACCCTGGCCATTGCGGATTTAATGAAGGGCTACGATCGCACCCTGGAGACCCTCTTTTTGGGAACCACCCCAGGGGTAGCCGAAGAAAATATCCAGGCCCGGATTCGCGGTACCCTCCTGATGGCGATCGCCAATAAATTTGGCCATTTGTTAATCTCTACGGGTAATAAATCCGAATTAGCCGTGGGCTACTGCACCCTCTACGGGGATATGAGTGGCGGGTTGGCAGCGATCGCCGATGTTCCCAAAACCAAAGTGTATGCCCTCTGCCACTGGTTAAATGCCCAAGCAAAGCATAATCCCTTAAATTTAGCTGCCTTTAATTTAAGCCAAGGGCCCGCGAATATTATTCCAGAACACATCTTGACCAAACCCCCCAGTGCGGAACTCAAGCCTGGCCAAACCGATCAAGACTCCCTGCCGGACTACGATAGTTTGGATGATATTCTCGAGCAAATGATTGATCACCACCAGGCCGATGCCGCCATTGTCAGCCGAGGCCATGACCCCGCCCTCGTGGAACGGATTCGCTCCCTGGTACACCGGGCGGAATTTAAGCGTCAGCAAGCGGCCCCAGGCTTAAAAATTACGGAGCGGGCCTTTGGTTCGGGGTGGCGAATGCCCATTGCTGCCAAAATCAGGATTCAACATCAAAATTAACGGCTCAAGCTACAATAGCCCTAATTGATGCCCTATAGCTCCTTCACTTCATAAGCTAATGATCGAAATCGACTATCATCAACGACGCAAACAGTTACTTGAAAAAATTGGTTCTGGGGTTGCCGTCTTTGCCAGTGCCCCCATGGCGGTCATGCACAATGATGTAGAGTATAACTTCCGTCAAGATAGTGATTTTTATTATTTAACGGGCTTTAATGAACCCAGGGGCGTGGCAATTTTCGCCCCGAACCATCCCGAACATCAGTTTATTTTATTTGTCCAGCCCAAGGATCTTGCAAAGGAAATTTGGACTGGGGCGAGGGTGGGGGTAGCCGCCGCCCAAGAGCAGTACGGCGCGGATCAGGCCTATGCCATTGGTGACTTAGACGAGCATTTAGCCAGCTACCTAAAAACGGGGGATAAAATTTACTATCATTTTGGCCGCGATCGCCGCCTCAATGAACAGATTCTTGGCCATTACCAGCGATTATTAACCACCTATGCCAAGCGGGGAACGGGGCCCCTAGGGATTGCGGATCCGGGCCCCCTCTTGGCCCCCATGCGCCAGATTAAAACCGAAGCGGAGTTAGACCTGATCCGCCGGGCGATCGCCATTAGTGCCGAAGCCCATAACCTGGCTCGGGAAATGGCCCAACCGGGGTGTTACGAGTACGAAATTCAGGCCGAGATGGAGCATTTATTTCGCCTGCGCGGTGGCGATGGCCCGGCCTACCCCTCAATTGTTGCCTCCGGCCCCAATGCCTGTGTGCTGCACTATACCGAGAATTCTCGCCAAATGGAGGCTGGGGATCTATTGCTCATTGATGCCGGCTGTGCCTACCGCTACTACAACGCCGATATTACCCGCACCTTTGGGGTGGGGCGGCCCCTAAGTGAGGAGCAGCGCGTCCTTTACGAATTAGTATTGGCGGCCCAAAAGGCGGCCATTGACCAGGTTCAGCCCGGAAATACCTACGACCAAATCCATGACGCTGCGGTGCAGGTAATTGTGGAGGGACTGGTAGACCTTGGTTTACTGGCGGGAGATATTGACACCTTGATCAATGAAGGGAAGGACGAACAAAAACAAAAATATCGTACCTTCTTCATGCATGGCACGGGTCACTGGTTAGGCCTAGATGTCCATGACGTGGGCATCTATAAACACAATAAAGACACCTGGATCAGCCTACAACCGGGCCATTTACTCACCGTTGAACCGGGAATTTATATCCATCCTGAAGCTGAACCTGCGGAGGGCCAACCCGCCATTGGCGATCGCTGGCGGGGGATTGGCATTCGCATTGAAGATGATGTGTTAGTTACGGCAGCAGGCCCTAGCGTCTTAACTAGCGATGTGCCCAAAGAACTCATGTCCTAGGACGGAACCGTGGGGACTTTGACAATAGGGTGTACCACCACTTGATTGCGGCCCCGCCGCTTCGCTTCATAGAGGGCTTGATCCGCTGCATTGAATAATAACAGGGGGGAATCCTGGCTTTCGGGGTACATGGCAGCAACGCCAAAGCTCATGGTGAGGCAAGAATGGATGGGAGATCGCCCATGGACAATACAGCGTTGATAGATAGCTTGACGCAAACTCTCGGCAATTAACTGGGCCCCACTGGCATCGGTATTGGGTAGCACTAATACAAATTCTTCTCCCCCATAGCGGGCGGCCATATCCCGGGGGCGGCGAATGGATTGACGCAGGGTTTCCGCGACCTGTTTTAAGCAATCATCTCCGGCCTTATGACCATACTCATCGTTATAAAGCTTAAAAAAGTCTACATCCGCCAAGACTAGGGCTAGGGGGTAGCGATCGCGGATTGCACTGAGCCATTCCTGATGGAAAAAGAAATCAAAATGCCGCCGATTGGCCAACTCCGTTAATTGATCCGTAATCGACAGCCGCATCAGTTCTCGGTTAGCCCGTTCTAATTCAGCGGTGCGGGCGGCAATAATTTCCGACTGCTGGGCCACCACCCGCTCGAGTTCTTCATTGGCCTTAGCCAGTTCTTCGTTAAGTTGCCGCAGGCGATAATTTTGTTCATCAATCTTGCGATCCTGTAAGTAGCTATGCACCGCATCTAGAACCGTAAGTTTTAAATCCTCAGGGTTCCAGGGTTTAGAAATATAGCGATAGAGTTTAGATAGCTTCAGGGCATTACTGACGGCTTCTAGGTTAGCCTGGCCCGTGAGCATGATTTTGAGGGTTCCCGGCGACATCTCATGGACGCGGCCGAGGAGTTCATCTCCCTTTAGATCCGGCATAATATAGTCGGACAGCACTAGGGCAATTTCACAGTCTTCTTGCTTGAGTTCCGCCATGAGGGAAAGGGCATCTTCGGCCCCTTCAGCGGTTTCAATAATACATTCATCGCCTAGGGCCCGCCGCAGTTCAATCCGCAAACTTTCTAAAACCGCTGGCTCGTCATCAACACAGATCACAACAGGCTTATTGTGAAGGGGTTTTCGCTCTTCGTCCAAGATATTATCCACTAGAATAAAGACTATGGATAGGATGCATTTTCTAGGGTCATTGTGACCCATAAAATATAAGGATAGCTGATCCAATGAACTTTATTTATTTTTTAGAATAATTTAACTGCGATTTTTGATAACTCCATGGCTCTAGCTGGCCCCGTCCCTAGTAATCTAAATAGTCTCTGGTCTTCGATTCTCTTTGAAACCCTATTTCGCCTAGGTCTCAGGCAGGTGGTTGTTTGTCCCGGTTCCCGATCCGGGCCCTTGGCCGTGGCGGTCGCCGAGCATCCACACCTAGAAGCGATTCCTATTCTTGACGAGCGATCTGCGGCATTTTTTGCCCTAGGCTTGGCCCGTCAGTCCCATACACCCGTGGCCCTGATCTGCACATCGGGAACCGCCGCCGCTAATTTCTATCCAGCGGTCATTGAAGCCAGTGTGAGCCATGTTCCCCTGTTGATTTTGACTGGCGATCGCCCTCCAGAATTGCGCTTTTGTCATGCTGGCCAAGCCATTGATCAGACCCAATTGTATGGGGGGTATAGCCGGTGTTTTCGGGAATTGGCTCTACCGGAGTTAAATCAGTGTGGGTATCTGCGGCAAACCATCCAACAGCTTTGGCATCGGTGTCTATCCCCGGATCCCGGTCCCGTACAGATTAATATTCCCCTGCGGGATCCCCTGGCTCCCCTGCCGGATCCTGAATTTCAGGCAACGTTCCAGGAATGGGTCGCCGCCAAGTCTTGGGGGGAAACCTTCTATCAGCATCTCGCTCCCCACCCTAGGGTCAGCCCCAGTTCATTTCTCTTTCCCTGGCGAGATTGGCAGGCCCATGGTCGAGGGGTGATTATTGCCGGCCCGGCCCAACCTCCGGTTCCCTTAGACTATTGCCGGGCGATCGCCCAATTAAGTGCAGCTTTGGGCTGGCCCGTATTGGCGGATGTTCTATCCCCCTGTCGTCACCACCAAGATGTCATTCCCACGGTCATCAGCGGTTACGATCTTCTCCTACGAGATAGTTCCTGGGCAGATAGGTTGGCCCCTACCGCCGTGATTCAATTGGGAGAACTCCCCACCAGTAAACCCCTACGGGCTTGGTTATCAGAGTTTCAACCCCAACGTTGGATCATTGACCCCTATGGCGATAATTATGACCCCCTCCATGGCCCCAGTATTCCCCTGCAAACTGGGGTTGAGGCCCTATTGCGATTAGACTCGGTGACTTTGGAGGATCAACCAGCAGGCTGGTCAGATTACCTAGAGGATTGGCTACGGGGCGATCGCCAGGTTCAGGAACAGCTAGATCACCTCTTTGCGGAAACAGATTGGCTTTGGGAACCCAAAATAGCCTGGACTCTGGCAAAAATGTTACCCCCCCAAACCCCCCTCTTTATTGCCAGTAGTATGCCGGTGCGGGATGCAGAAACGGTCTGGCCCGCCAATGATCACCATATTCAGCCCTGGTTTAATCGCGGAGCCAATGGGATTGATGGTACCCTCTCCACCGCCCTAGGGATTGCCCACCGCCACACTGCCGCCGTTCTGCTGACCGGGGATCTGGCCTGCCTGCACGATACCAATGGGTTTTTAATTGCACCCCAATTCCAGGGATCCCTAACGATTGTATTAGTGAATAATCACGGGGGTGGGATTTTTGGCATGTTACCCATTGCCCAGTTTGATCCACCCTTTGAAACCTACTTTGCCACCCCCCAATCCGTTTCCTTTGCCACATTAGCCGCCGCCTATGGCATCCATTATCAATCCCTTCACACTTGGCCAGATTTGGAAAAAGCCCTAGAAATCCATGAACTCAACCGCCCAGGTATTCGTCTATTAGAACTCACCTGCGATCGCCAACGGGATGCCCACAATCGGAAAACCCGGTTGTATCCTTTACTTAGCAACTCCTTCCATTCGTAAATTTAGTAATAAGGCCTTGCCGATGACGTTTATGTTTACCTACCAACCCTCAAATAGCTCACGATGGATGCCCCTTGGGATGGTGATCACCGTGCCGATGGTGATGGCTACCCTACCCGTTGCCGCCCTAGAGGTTGTGGTTCGCCCCGATCGCGCCTCCCTGGGGGATACCCTATCCATTGAAGTGCAAACCACGGAAACAGAGCCGCCCCAAGTGGAAGTAGCCGGTAAAATTGTGCCGGTCTTTCCCCTAGGAAACAATCGCTGGCGATCGCTGGTTCCCACCACCCCCCTGCAAACCCCCGGCCGCCGTTCCCTCATTGTTCGTTCCGGTGCAGATACCCGCAATATGCTGGTTTGGGTAGGAAATCGTCAGTTTTCAGTACAGCGCATTTGGCTTCCCCCCGGCAAAGATTCCAGCGGTACAGATTTTGAATTTGATCGGGTGGATGAATTTAAGGCCCTCGTCACCCCCGAAAAACTGTGGCAAGGCCCCTTTCGTCGCCCCCATGCTGGCCCCGTCACCACTCCCTACGGTGTGCGTCGCTACTACAATGGTGTCTTTGCGGAAAATTACTTCCATCGCGGTATTGACTATGCGGGTGGCACTGGCTCCCCTGTCCTAGCCGCCGCCCGCGGTCGCGTTGCCCTTGTGGGTCGAGAATCCCAAGGTTTTTTAATCCATGGCAATACGGTGGGAATTGATCACGGCCAGGGGGTAATTACTATTTATCTACACTTGCACAATATTCGCGTCCAGGAAGGCGATATGGTCACAGCCGGGCAGGTGATTGGTACCGTTGGCAATACAGGCGCGTCCACAGGGCCCCATCTCCACTGGGGATTGTACGTCAACGGCGAATCTGTGGATCCCCGCTCCTGGTTAGGCCAGGGATGGGAATAATCTGAATATTTAATGCAGAAAGATTAAAAAAGAGCCAGCATTTTGCGCTATGCTAGGTCTGCTACGCGGATGTGGCGGAATTGGTATACGCGCACGTTTGAGGGGCGTGTGGCTTTGCCTTGCGAGTTCGAGTCTCGCCATCCGCATAACTATTCACTATTCCCAGGACATCAACCCCAATCCCTACAGGGGTGATTCCGACGAGCTATCTGGCCCAGAGGGTTTTGGCCCATAGGTCTCCAGTAGAGCCAGCACTGCTTCAATGTCATCGGGGGTAATGATCATTTTGATAGGATGGCCGTCATCAATGAAAATCCCTTCTTCCTTCTTGGGGCGATTCGGATCCAAGTGAAACCAGTGGGGGATCAGACCCATTCCCCACAGTCGCCATTTCCCTTCAAAACCTAGCTCTAGTTTTTCATAGCTTTGAATAGATGAGTAGGGCACTGACTTATCGCCAAAGGGAAAGTAATACCAGCGAATGGTCAGACCCTGGCGATCGCAACTAATATACGTGTCTTCGTAAAGAATCTCATCCATGGTTATTCTTCAGCCTCCAAAAAGGGAGTATGACCGCTATCATGCCCTGTTCCCTTCCTTTAGGCAAGGGAGTAGACGGACGAGTAAATAGTTTAAATAATGCCGAGAATTAGGCGAGATTGGGGGGCAAGGTCAGAGCCTGGATAATTTTCTGTTGCAACTGGGCACGGGAGACCTCCGAACTATTTTCCGTCGCCCCATCCTCCAGGATTAAAAGGCTATCCACTGGCTCCATGGCCAAAAGTTGAAAGAGTAAATCAATAATCGGAATCGGACAGGCCCCTAACCCTCCCCCTCCATGGCTCAGGGCCATGGCCTCACTGCCGTAGGCATAGATCACAGACTTTGTTTGACCGGGATGGCGACGGTGTTCCAGGGTGACAACTTGCCACTGTTGGTTTGGGGTTTGTAATACGTAATAAATTAACTGGGGAAACATCTGGGCCTGGGCTACTAGAATTGGTGCGATCGTCCGTATTGCCTGGGGAGTTTGACCATCCTGGGGGGCATCGGCAATCAAACGGTTGGCTTGTTCCTGTAAATTCACAGGGGATCCTCTTGAGTGCAACTATCCCTACTCTATCTTTCTTGCCATGACCGGCCGCAGCAACACCATTAATGAATCATTGCTAAATCGTTACCATTCCCTTAGGGGAAACGAACTCTACCCAGAACTTCGCCTATGGTTTAGCTTATGAACCCAGATATTTTCCAGAATACTTATTTTATGCAGATAAAACAAATTAAAATTGTAAATCTTCAGTCAAAAATCCAAAAATTCACCTAGATCAG
Organism: Candidatus Synechococcus calcipolaris G9; assembly: GCF_029582805.1. Lineage (NCBI taxonomy): Bacteria > Bacillati > Cyanobacteriota > Cyanophyceae > Synechococcales > Synechococcaceae > Synechococcus > Candidatus Synechococcus calcipolaris. Next base: position 920,443 of record NZ_JAKKUT010000002.1, read on the forward strand.
GCCTAAAACAACTTGAATAACTGAAACGAATATGCTTTGCTTATTAATAGGCTGTCAACACAACGTTACTGTAAAGTAAAAGTCCAAAAATTGTACAGCATGATGGAATATGTTCATTGTGTTTTAACTCAAAGGTAGGTTAGGAATGGCGCGGAAACGACATGAAGTCTTGACGGGCAGAGCACTTGTGGAGAAGGTTAAAGAACTGGATCACCTAACTAAAGAGGAAAAGGCAAAGGCCTGTGGTTACTACAGCATGACTAAAGGTGGTACTGAACGAGTCAGTATGATGAAATTTTCCAATGCCCTTCTGGATGCCTTGGGAATGAACTTAGATGGTAGAGGTTCCTCTCGCAATCGGGGCGGGCGCAGTGCCAGCTATCGGATTACGGTTCAAGCCAATGGCAATTTACTCATTGGTTCTGCCTATACGAAGCAAATGAATTTGGAGCCTGGGGATGAGTTTGAAATCTCCTTGGGGCGCAAACACATTCATCTGAAGCAGTTATCTAATGAGGAAGAGGAGGATGTGTCCGCCGCTTAGTTATGACCTAACTAGGTTTGGGGCCTCAACAAGAACTTATAACTCTTAGGGCTGACCAAAGCCGCCGCCACCGGGAGTTTCAATTCTAATTTGATCACCAGGTTCAACCCTTAGGGTGATAGTGCCAGGTAGGGATAGGGGGTCTGCGTTTTTACGTTGAAGCCAATTCTGTCCCCCTTGGCCACTCTTGCCTCCCTGAAGACCAAAGGGATGAATGCGGCGACTTTGGGATAGAATGGTTACGGTCATTGATTGACAAAATTCTATACAGCGAATGGCCCCATTTCCCCCCTTAAAGGCTCCAGTTCCCCCACTATTGGGCCGCACTGCAAAGGTTTTGACTAGAACGGGAAAGCGGTTTTCTAAAACTTCAACATCCGTTAGGCGAGAATTGGTCATGTGAGTTTGCACCGCATCGGCTCCGGCAAATCTAGCTCCGGCTCCGGCTCCGCCACAAATGGTTTCGTAATACTGATAGCGATCGCCACCAAAACTAAAATTATTCATCGTCCCTTGACTGGCGGCCATCACCCCTAGGGCCCCGTAAAGAACGTTAGTAATCGTCTGGGATGTTTCCACATTTCCGGCGACAACTGCCGCTGGGGGATGGGGGTTAAGAAGGCAACCAGGGGGAACAATAATATCTAGGGGTTGGAGACAGCCGGCATTCAGGGGAATTTCGTCTTGGATGAGGGTACGGAAGACATAAAGAATGGCAGCTTTTGTGATGGCTAGGGGCGCATTAAAATTGTCCTGGGTTTGGGCAGATGTGCCCCTAAAATCCAGGGTCGCCCGTTGGCGATCGCCCCGGATTGTAATTTTCACCTGAATGCGACTGCCATTATCCAATTCACAGCTAAATTCCCCATCTTCTAGGGTAGTTAAACAACGACGTACACAGTCGGCTCCATGGTCTTGACTAAACCCCATATAGGCTTGAACCATGGCTTGGCCATAGCGATCGCAGAGGCTTTTTAACTCCATTACTCCCCGCCGATTGGCGGCAACTTGGGCCTGGAGATCCGCAATATTTTGATCTGGGTTACGGGCAGGATAGGGGCCGGCGCAAAGTAAGGAGTATAGGGTTTCTGATTGCAGGCGATCGCCCTCCACAATCAGGACATTATCGAATAACACCCCTTCTTGATCCACCTGGGTACTATTGGCGGGCATGGAACCGGGACTGATACCGCCAATGTCGCTATGGTGTCCCCGGGACGCAACAAAAAACTGCGGCTGAAGTCCACCTTGTCCATCTAAAAAGACCGGCGTAATCACCGTAATATCCGGTAAATGGGTGCCGCCCCGGTAAGGATTGTTACTGGCATAGACTTGACCGGGTTTAAGGGTAAGTCCGTTTTGGAGGAGAGCCTGGACACTATCCCCCATGGAGCCAAGATGGACGGGAATATGGGGGGCATTGGCCACTAGGTTGCCTTGGCGATCGAAGAGGGCGCAGGAAAAGTCCAGGCGTTCTTTAATGTTGACGGAGGCACTGGTTTGCTGAAGCGTAATGCCCATTTGCTCGGCGATCGCCTGGAAGAGATGGTGAAAAATTTCCAGTTGAACCGGATCCCAGGTCAGGGGTTGATCGGAGTTGGCGGCGATTTCAGAGCAGTGATTCCCATCCCGATACTTTGTAGGCGCGATCCCTTGGCGTTGAATTTTTAGACCGCCTTGGCTAAGTTTGACCGCTTGCCAGCCCATTTCAATGACATTGGTTCCCGTGGCATCAATAATTAGGGCCGGGCCAGGAATCGGCGACCCTGGGGTGAGGTGTTCCCGTTGTAGCACTGGAGCTAAATGCCAAGCATTGTTACTATACATCTCTACCTGGGTGGGTTTCCCTGGCGGGGATGGGGCAGTGGCGATTGGTAAATCCCCATTCACGGGGGCCTGGCCAATGCCCTCTACTTGCAAACGGGTTATGATCAGCGGGCGATCGGGAAAGGTAAATCCATAGAGTTGCTGATGCTGCTCCCTAAAGCATTCGGCCATGGTCTGGGGGTCTGCTAGGGCCACCACCAAGGAGGTATCCGTTCCGATGTAGCGCACATACACCCGCTGGAGGCAATCCATGGCCGCTAAGGGTAATTCCTGGGCAACTAACTCCCCTTGCACGGCTTGACTGAGATCATCGGCCTGGGCCTGCACCTGGCGATAGTGATCCTCATCGAGGGGGGCTTCAATGGTTTGCTCCTTTATCACCCGCAGCTCTGCCCTACCCATGCCATAGGCCGATAGCACCCCCGCGTAGGGATGGATAAAAATTTCAGGAATACCCAGTGAGTCCGCAATCAGACAGGCGTGTTGCCCCCCCGCCCCGCCAAAACAACAGAGGGTATAGTCCCGCACATCATAGCCCCGCTCTAGGGAGATTTTTTTAATGGCTTGGGCCATCTTGGCCACGGCGATCGCCAAAAATCCCGCCGCCACCTGCTCTGGGTTTGAATCAATGCCGGTTTGTGCCTGGATGTCTCGACTAATGGTCTGAAACATGGCTTGGACAATGGGTTTATTTAGGGGTTGATCCCCTTGGGGGCCAAAACACTGGGGAAAAAATTCCGGCTGGACTCTCCCTAGGAGGACATTGGCATCCGTAAGGGTTAAGGGCCCTCCCTGGCCATAGGCCGCGGGCCCGGGATTAGCTCCGGCGGAGTCGGGGCCAACTCGATAGCGACTGCCATCAAATTTCAAAATGGATCCGCCTCCCGCCGCCACCGTATGGACCGCTAACATCGGCGATCGCAGGCGTACTCCCGCTACTTCTGTTTCATTAAAGCGTTCGTATTCTGCCCAGGGGGATTTTTCGCTATGGCGGTAGTGACAGACATCCGTTGAAGTGCCCCCCATATCCAGGCCAATTAGCCGCTGAATCCCTACCGCCAGAGCCGTTTGCACGACCCCCACCATGCCCCCCGCCGGCCCGGACAACAAACTATCTTTCCCTTGGAAGAAATTAGCTTTGACTAAGCCGCCATTGGACTGCATACAAAAGAGGGGCACATTACCTAATTCATGGCTCACCTGCTGGATATAGCGATGCAACACGGGAGACAAATAGGCATCCACCACGGTGGTATCTCCCCGGCTCACCAGTTTGATTAGCGGACTCACCTGATGGGAAACGGAAATCTGGCTAAACCCAATCTGCCGCGCCAACTCGGCCACCTGCTGTTCATGATCCGGGTAACGAAAACTATGGAGTAGGACAATGGCGCAGCCACGAATACCGGCAGCAAAGGCCGCTTCCAGTTCTGGCCTGAGGCGATCGCAATTTACGGGTTCCAATTCTTCCCCGGTGGCACTGTAGCGTTCCTGTACCTCAATTACCCGCTCGTAGAGCATCTCCGGTAAGATAATTTCCTGGGCAAAAATATCCGGGCGATGTTGGTAGCCAATGCGTAGGGCATCCCGAAATCCTGCCGTAATCACTAATAGGGTGCGATCTCCGCTACGCTCCAGTAGGGCATTCGTCGCCACCGTCGTTCCCAGCTTAATGGCACTAATGTTTTCACTGGGGATGGGGTCATGGGGGCCCAAACCTAAGATTTCACGAATTCCCTGTACCGCTGCATCAGGATACCGCTCTGGGCATTCGGAAAGGAGTTTATGGATGGTTAATGTTCCCGTGGGCGATCGGGCGACAATATCCGTAAATGTGCCACCGCGATCGATCCAAAATTGCCATTTCCCCAATGCAGCGTCTTGTTTCAAAATCAAGGGTTCCAAACCAACAAGATAAACTAAAAAATACTAAACCATCTCCTCCCCTATCCAGATTATGAAAACTCGTACCCTTGGCACAACGGATATTCAAATTACCCCCCTGATTATGGGGACTTGGCAGGCGGGCAAACGCTGGTGGGTGGGTATTGACGATAGCGAATCCATTAAAACCATTCGGGCGGCGGTGGACGCGGGGATGACGACCATTGATACCGCTGAAGTCTATGGGGAGGGCCATTCAGAGCGCATTGTGGCCGCTGCTCTCAAGGATATTCGCCATCGCTGTGTCTATGCCACCAAGGTATTTGCCAATCATCTGCGCTATCAGGAGGTTTTGGCGGCCTGCGATCGCTCGTTGCAAAATCTACAGACCGACTATATTGATCTCTATCAAATCCATTGGCCGGCGGGTTCCTTTAACAGTGACATTGTTCCCATTGCCGACACGATGGCGGCCCTCGTCAAACTAAAAGAAGACGGTAAAATCCGGGCGATCGGGGTATCCAACTTTTCCCGCCAGCAACTCCAAGAAGCCCTACAGTACGGCCCCATTGAGAGTATTCAACCCCCCTATTCCCTCTTTTGGCGATGGGCCGAGCAGGAATTAATGCCCTTTTGTGTGGAGCATCACATCACGATTTTGGCCTATTCGTCCCTGGCCCAAGGACTTTTAACGGGTCGCTTTAGCCGGAGTCATACCTTTCCGAAGGAGGATAACCGTGCCGCCAATAAACTTTTTCAGGGGGATGTTTATCAACGGGCCCTGGATGTCCTAGAGGAATTCAAACCCATCAGCGATCGCTATCAAACCAGCTTAGGGAATTTAGCCCTGGCCTGGCTCATGCACCAACCTCAAACCTGCGCCATTGTTGGTGCCCGTCATCCTGAACAGGCGATTGAAAATGCCCAAGCGGCCCATATCCATTTATCCCCAGAGGACAGGGACATCCTGGATCGCCTCAGTCGCCAAGTCAGGGATTTGCTGGATGATCAGCCCGTCATGTGGGAATGGTAGATGTGGGTAGGGTGGGAGAGCCTTGGATAGATTGTTTTTGCTGGTTGCCATAGGTTTTGCTTGCCGCTATACCGCTATACAATGTCCTATAACCATGATTCACTGGGTAGGCTGGGAACTATGACCATTAAGAAGGGCAGTTTTGTGAAAGTGATCGAAGAAAAACTAGCCAATAGTCTGGAAAGTCAAGCCAGCGATCGCCGCTATCCGCCCTATATTTTTGCCGGACGGGGGGAAGTGGTGGATATTCAAGGGGACTACGCCCAACTTAAATTTCCTGTACCAACACCAACCATTTGGTTGCGCCTTGATCAACTCGAAGCAGGAAAATAAATGTCTCCCTTGGTTGCCATCCTTGGGGCAGGAAATGTCGGTAGTGCCTTAGCTCAACGATTAATTGAAGCCAATATTGCCGATGTTGCCCTTTTAGATGTGGTTCCAGGGCGGGCCCAGGGGTTAGCCCTTGATTTGAGTCAAGCCGCTGTTCTGGAAGGCCACGATCGCCGGATTCAGGGCAGTACGGACTACGAGGCGATCGCCGGTGCGGATGTGGTGGTGATTACTGCTGGATTTCCCCGCAAACCGGGTATGAGTCGAGATGATCTCCTGAAACTGAATGGGGCCTTAGTGCTCCAAGTGACTCGCCAAGCGATTCAAAAAGCGGCCGATGCCATTTTCATTGTGGTCACCAATCCCCTCGATGTGATGACCTATGTGGCTTGGCAATGTAGTGGTTTACCTCCCCACCGTGTCCTAGGAATGGCCGGGGTTCTGGACTCAGCCCGGTTTGCTGCTTTTATTGCCCAGGAATTGGATGTTTCTGTCTTAGATATTCGGGCCATGGTACTGGGGGGGCATGGTGACTTAATGGTTCCATTGCCTCGTTTTTCCTGTGTGAATGGTATTCCGATTACGGAACTATTAGAGCCAGAAGTGATTGATCGGTTAGTGGATCGCACCCGCAATGGCGGCGCAGAAATTGTGGAATTGCTCCAAAGTGGTAGTGCTTTTTATGCCCCTGCCTCATCCACCGCCCAAATGGTCGCAGCCATCCTCGGCGATCGCCCTCGCATTATGCCGGTTTCTGCCTATGCCCACGGACTCTACGGCATTCATGATGTCTACATGGGCTTACCTGCCCGCATCAGTGCCTATGGTGTTGAAAAAGTCCTAGAACTTTCCTTGACCCAGACCGAACTCAACGCCCTGCGAACCTCCGCTGCGGCGGTGAAGGCTCGGGTTGACCTGATTAAAGAGATTCTTCCGTTTTAGCCCGCTATTATTTATAGATTAAGAGAAAATTTGGTTCCATCACTGTGCTAGGATCAATACTGGCTCGGAACCATGCGATGACAACGCCTAAACCTTGTCAGGCCCGGAAGGGAGCAGCAATACGGGATGCTTGTGATAGGCGTGGTCTCCGGGTCATGATTTTTTTTGCTTAACCTATGACCAGTCTTAGTTCTATTCCCCTCGATCAGATCTGCTACGACGATCGCGGTTTAGTTCCAGCCATTGTCCAGGATTACTTGGATGGCACGGTGTTAATGATGGCCTGGATGAATCGGGACTCCCTAGAAAAAACAATGGAAACTGGGCGTACCTGGTTTTGGAGCCGATCGCGGCAGGAACTATGGCCCAAGGGGGAGACATCGGGCCATGTGCAGTGGGTTAAATCCCTTCGCTATGACTGTGATAGTGATGCCCTTTTAATTGGGGTGGAGCAGGTGGGGGATATTGCCTGTCATACGGGGGAACGCAGTTGTTTCCATCGAGACGCGGATCGGGTTGAACCGCCTCCCGCTGATACCCTCTCCCAAGTATTTGACGTAATTTGCGATCGCCGCGATCGCCCCCAGGAAAACTCCTACACCTGTCAATTGTTTGCGGGGGGAGACAATAAGATTCTCAAAAAAATTGGTGAAGAATCCGCTGAAGTGGTTATGGCTTGCAAAGATGATCAGGCCGAGGCGATCGCCAGTGAAGTGGCCGACCTGTTTTATCACACTATGGTTGCCCTAGCCCACCACGGGGTTTCCCTGCGACAAGTCTATCAACAGTTACAACATCGTCGTTAGCTGGGCAGCTTATTGCCACACTTATGAGCGTTAGCCTAACGATCTAATCACCCTTCTATGATAGTATTTGCAGTAAAAGTCTCTCAATTGGGATGTTATCCGGCATTTACGGAATAACTCTATAATATGATACTGAGAAATTTTAGTACCGACAGTGATTGATAATACCCTTCCGAGGGGAGTTATCATGCAGATGCGGTCTAATAAATAGTTATACGGCATAGGGTACCGCCATGTTCTCTCAGAGAATGGGAATAACTCCAGCAGGCAAGATGGTGCAGGTCACATCAATGGATAGCGACCTGAGAAATACACTGTGGAGTTTGCTAAATATATACTATTGGGAAAAATTTGATCTTCCAAAGTTTGCAAGTGGAGGTAGGGCAGACCACATTTCGCGAAGCAATGTTTGGCAGATATTTCTATCGCTGTGGATAAACTACTTCAAAAAGCCAACTGATACGATACCTCAGCTTTTTTACGACGATATAAACACAGCAGGTGGGCTAGCGCAGATTAGAGAGTTTTTTTTTCGCTGCAAGTGGAACCAAGTCTATGACGTAATTGAATTGGTCTCCGAGTATGGCTCGAAGGAGGACAAAGGTACATTTCAACATACATGCAATCTTTATTTGGAAAAGGAGAATTCTGCCTACCGGTTTATAAATGGCGTTATCGCACCAATCAGCTCATTGGAAGAGGTGAGCGAGGTAGAGGAAGCAATTAGACAAACGCAACCCCAACCCTATGATGGGGCTCGTCAACATCTCCAACAAGCACTTGTTTTACTCAAGGATAGAGAGAATCCAGACTATAGAAACTCGATCAAGGAATCTATTTCAGCAGTCGAATCGGTATGCAAGCAGATTGACAAAAGCAGTGCTAAAACGCTTGGTGCAGCGCTGAGCGCACTCGAACAGAAAGGTAAACTACATCCAGCCTTGAAGAAGGCGTTCTCGGCACTTTACGGATACTCAAATGACGCAAATGGAATTCGCCACGCTCTCCTTGAGGAGAGCAATTTATCTAGCGCAGAGGCAAGGTTCATGCTTGTGAGTTGCTCTGCATTCATAAATTATGTGATCGTTGTTGTCGCAAATGCCGTATAAAAAAATTCCTCCAACCGACGGCGGACTGGTCGTCTCGCTCACTGTGGTTAAGTTCAGCTATTAAGCTGCCTCAAGTCACTAATAGAGCCATAGTAACAAGAAATTCCTGTAATAGAGTCAATTACGTCAGTAGCGATCCAGGCGATCTCGAAATATGCTCTTGCCTATAAGATGAATGATGACAACATACTTTAGACTTGTTTATGGATCAGCAAACCTTCAAACTTCCATGATCGCTCAGTCAGTAGGTGGGTAGACTAAAGATGTAAGCTCTACAACTTATGAGTACATGCTATGCCCCTTACTGATGTTCATCCTATTGTTTGACAGCTTTCTACTGTGGATAAGCTAAGACTCATTCGAATTTTATCAGAGGAGCTAGAACCAACGGAGGATATTTTACCTCTAGAACCCTTTAAGACCTATGACTTGCCGACACCTTACAACGGCTTTGGGACAGGAGCAGTGTTAATGAAAGCATTAGAGTTGGCAGATCAGCCTTAATTGTTATTATGCGTTTCGCTACTCCACCAGCGATCCAGCACAGAACGAGTTCGACAGCCTACCAAGGTTGCCAGTCATTCTCCGTTGTCAGGGGTGTACGGTTGAAACACTCGGTCTTGTTGACAGTGGCGCAACCGTCAACGTCATGCCCTACGAGCTTAGTCTGCAACTGGGAGCTATCTGGGACGATAACAGGGCCATCATTCAACTTGCAGGCAATCGAGGTAGCCAACCCGCCACCCCTTTCTTCGCGGTGGTTTAAGTAGGGGATATTGCTCCAGTTCAACTGGCGTTTGCTTGGACTAAACGCCCCAATGTGCCCCTAATTCTGGGACAAGTGAACTTTTTCATGGAATTTGACGTCTGCTTCTGCCGCTCCAAGATGGAATTTGAAGTTCAACCCAAATCATCGTAAGCTGTCTAGCTTACGGGCACCTCGAAAAATTGCTCGATCTGCTAAAAATAGAGGCTGAAACCATTGAAATCTCGTTTGCGATCGCCCCGACTTTTGAATTAATCGAGGTATCCATAACATTAGCTGTTTCCGCAGAAGGCTATTAGACTCCTCTGTGAAAGTTGTCGGTTAGGGCACAAACAGGGCAAATTAATACCGCACATCATCAACTGTGATTGCCATGATCTTTGATCCCTAAAACTAAATTATCTCGATGCACAATGGTTTCTGCTCCTTCGTAGCCCAAAATCTCTGGAATATCCCTTGATCGTTTACCTTGAATTTGATTCAGTTCCTGACGATTATAGTTGACTAATCCTCGGGCAATTTCTTCACCATTACTATTACATAGTTTGATCGCATCCTGAGCCTGAAAATCGCCTTTCACTTGAGTGATACCAGCCGCCAAGAGCGATCGCCCCTGATGGACAATAGCCTCCACCGCCCCCGCATCCAGCCACAGTTCCCCCCGAGGGATCAATGCCCGGGCAATCCATCGCTTTCGGGCATTTATAGTTTTTGGCTGGGGGATAAATTGAGTTCCTAAGGCTTCACCCCCCAGAATTTTCAGAATATTATGGGGAAACTTTCCTTCCGTTATCGCTGTACGCACGCCGGCCTCACTGGCAATCTTTGCGGCCGTGATTTTGGTGGCCATACCACCTGTGCCCCATTCAGAGCCGCGATCGCCTAAGGTAATGGCCAAAGCATCAAGTTCTTCAAATCGCTCCACCCGATCAATGGGCTTGGCATCGGCCTGATAACGGGGATCGGCGGAATAGAGGCGATCGACATCCGTCAATAAAAAGAGCCAATCCGCTTCTACTAAACTGGCCACTAGAGCAGAAAGGGTATCATTATCACCAAATTTGAGTTCGTCTACCGCCACGGTATCGTTTTCATTCACGATGGGGATCACACCCAGATCAAACAGTTCATGGAAAGTGTTGTAGGCATTTAGGTAACTCTGGCGATCGATAATGTCATGGCGTGTTAATAAAATCTGGGCGATCGGCTGCCCCAACACCGTAAACAAGTCATCATAGATTCTCATTAAATGCCCTTGGCCCACAGCGGCTACCGCTTGTTTTCGGGCTAATTGCCGTGGCCGTTCCCTCAAATTTAAGCGGGCTGCCCCTACCCCCACAGCCCCTGAGGACACCAATACGACGCGATCGCCCTGCTGCCGTAGTTGACATAGCACCTCTACAAGTTGGGCTAAGGTTGCAAGGGATAATCGGCCATTGATCCCGCCCGTGAGACTAGACGTACCAATTTTTATGACCAGAGTTTGAGTCATATTTCAAACGTTGCGCTAGGAGAAATATTAACAGTCAGTAATAAAATGTAACCAAAAGCAAAATGCCAGCCCCCCGATTTTCAGAGAACTGACACTTCACGCAGTATTAAAGGTGATTCAAAGTTAAGGTCTATATTGGGCTGACCTCATTTCAATATTTTAATCTTGGCACTTGATCCCCGTGATCCCGAAAGTTCTTAATAATTTCTTTATATTTTATATTTGTTCATTTGTTTACAGACAATACCGATATATTTCCTTGCGATGCAAGACGCGAACGAAGGTAATAATACCTTTGCCTTCTGATAAGCTAACTCGATAATTACCAATTTGACCCTGTAAGCCTTGGTGCCCCCATTGAATCGCCCTGTAAGTACTTCAAGCTCTAATCGGGATGACAGGATTTGAACCTGCGGCCCCTTCGTCCCGAACGAAGTGCCATAAAGACATAGAAAGTAGACTAGGCAAGGGATAGGGAGCATTTGCAATAAGGCATGGGGGTTAAAGCGGGGGTAAACTCTGAATCCCCACTAAGATGTGGGAGTTTTCTAGGATGGGCAAGAGAATTGATAAGGGTCACTCATGGATCATTCCCTTGGGTCAATGCCTCCTCAAGCTTTGCTTGCCAATGTGGATCATTAGGTTGCAACTTCAGGCGATGTGGCCGGCTTCGTAATTCCGCATAGACTGCCGTAGCCTGGGGAGTGCCTTTGACTTCCCACAGCAAGCTAGTGAGTTGCTGGGTTGTCAGTTGGGTTAGGTCAAGAACATTAGACATAGCCGATTTCACCATCTGGGTTAATGAACAAGATTGAGCGAGATCTCGGGGCATCATTCCGGGTTGTGTAAACGTAAAGGGATTTATCCTCTGGCAACTCCACAAAAACAATGACCGTAGATAATCGAACCAACTGATAGACCACCCGATAGAACGCTTTTAATTGTTCTAGGGTTGGCTCACTCATGGCTTGGACTCCACAGCGGTCTTCCGCGGTCGCCCACGCTTGCGCTTGGTAGGTTGTTCTGTCATCTCAGAGGATGGGGAAATATCCGCCGCCGGTGATGGGGTTGTACCTGGATGGGCGATCGCCCTGGATTCCTCCGGTGAGGGTGACATCAATTCTCGCTGTGCCGCTTCGGTGATGACACGGCGCACCCAGGGGACACGTTCTTTAGGTGGAAGACTGAACACGGCTCGGTCAATGTCTATGGGGAGCTTAATCCCTAGAACCCTACTGGATAGAGGCTGGGACACTTCACCAAATGCCTTAAACTGCTTTGCCTTGAATTCTGGAGTCTGAACCGGATTAGGATTACCCTTCATTTTTCCCTGTTAACTCTATACATTGCACTATATCACAGAGTTAACTGGGATAAGTGAAACTTATCTAATTTCGCGGTTAACAGCGTTAATTATTATATAAATTTCGTTTCTTTTCTCGGTTAACTGGGTATACTAGAAATTGTAAAGGGAAGGCACCCCACCAAGAGTAACCTTCCCAACACTCAACTAGGAGCTTTTCAATTATGACTTCTTTTAATGCACCCAAAGTTACCAAGACCGCCAAAGAGTTAATCTATTCGGTCAGTAATGCCATTCGCATTTTGGGACGCAAGTATCACGCTCTCAAGGTTGAAGTCTGGTTTAACTGTGTCTATGTTTGGGCAAAGGGTCAAGTTTCCCGATTCGTTTCCAAGAAAGCCTTTACTCAAAAGTTTGTAGACTTCCGTAAAGCTGGTTCCGTTGGCTTGGAGGTTGTCAAAGTTCCCTTTGAGACGGGTGAGTACATGATCAAGTCTGCCAGTAAAGACGGTTCCTACTTGGTTCAATGTTTGACTGATAAGCTCACTTGCACTTGCCAAGACTATCAAGCTCAAGCCGCTGCTATGAATAAGGCTTGCTGTAAGCACTGCTACGCAACATTAAGTTATCTCGGTTTTGACTCTCTAGCCGCCTATATCGCTTAGTTCCCGCGCCCTGGGCATGGCTCTAAACTGCCCTAAATAAACTACCTTTGGAGATGCAAATCATGCACCCGTTTACTGAACTGGAAATGTATAAAATCAACCTACCAGGGTTGAGCTTTGAGATTGGCACTTGCCACCTAGACCAGTCTCATAAGGTTGCTAAATGTGACTATGGGTTAATGCCCACCATTGACAATTTAGCTCCGGTCTGGGAGTGGGCAAAGTCACAGGAAGTTTATATCTGTCACTGTTCTGAATGGGGTGATAAACACTATCACTCCGCCCGTCGCGTAACGATTGAAGCGGCTTTAGTCCGTTTCCATGGCTATGCCCTTAGTCCGTTTTTATCCACCAAAAATGGCTGGGTGTTGTCGTTTTCACCATACAAAATCGACCACAATGACTTGGGTTGCTTGTTGATTTCTGAGAGTGGTGATTGTTTTCTTGACCCGTCTGAGAACCACCTTAGTGAGTTTCTTTATATCGTCCCACCTAATTACATGGATCAATTTGAGATTGATGATGATGGGGAGGATTTAGAACCAGCGATCGCCCCCTAAGACCAAACTGCACCGCGCCCCTCCCTTGGGGCGTTTTTCATGCAAAAAAATCCCCCAAGCGGTTAGAAACTTGGGGGCAAAGGAAGGCACGGAAAAGAGAATTATCTAATCACATTCTAACTCGATTTCATCCTCATTGAATCGCAAATTTGTTGCAGACAGTAACGCTAACACGTCCGTTTTTGGTTGCCCTTCTAAACCGTTCAGCAAGTAGGTTAATAGTTCCTTGGTCTGCTTTTCTGCCTCTTTTTCAACGCGAGATTGTAAAGCCCAACGCTGAGGGTATCTGCGCTCTAAAAACCAGGCTTTCGATTGCCAAGTTGGGTCATCAAGTATGACTCGCAAAGCGTTAGATTCGGATTCGCTTTCAGCCCTTTTTATGCTGTCCCAAAGTTCCCGATAAACCCCTTCGGTTTCAAGTTTTCCAATCGAAACCTACCTATAAAAAGTCGTGGTAGAAATTCCCGCAGCTTTGCAAGCGGCTTCCCGAAAGTTACCCTGTGCGATTGCCACTGAGATCGTTTCAATCATTTTGCGGTTTAGTTTGAGTTGGTTTCCTGGCATGGTTTTAACTCCTGAATTTAATTTTGCCTTCACGGATTTTCTGTGGCGCGCCAATGGGGTCAGCTTTGATGATCTCGTTCAGTTGGTCATGGTGGTAATAGGTCACGCCATCTGAACCCGTTTCACCACCGGATTGTTTTTGTTGCTTTTGAAACGGTGAATCAATCAGGTTTGAAGTTTGACGCAATTCAGCGATCGCTGATTTAGCCGGCTTGCCGCCAACAGCAACCAGGTCGCCCACTCCATCAATTTCAAAATGCCGGTCAACCGCCCTACTCCAGTCTGCAAACTGCTCTGGGTCTCCCCCCATTTCCCGAAAATGGTCTTTCAAAAGCAGGTTTTTCAGCTTGCTTTTAAGTCGCCGTTCTAACTTGGTTTCGCTTGTTAATTCCACAGGAAAAATCTCCTTTAGATAAGTAAATTATACCTTTGTTTCATTGAGAGTAGGGAACACTTAGCGATCGCCGCTATTCAATCGCGGTGACATTTTGGCGAATCCGATTAATATCACCTTCCATTTGTCCTGACTCAATCTCCTGAATCATTTGATTGCCATAGAACTCAACCAACCTTAGATAGGCTTTGCGAGTTAGCAAACTCCCTCCGGCGATCGCCAGACGGCAAATCTCAACCTGCTCGTAAATCGATTTACCTAGCGGTAGCATCAATGCTGCTCGAATCGATTTTTTACGGTGAGCCTGTACCATTTCCCGCCGCTCGGCGATCGTTTTTCCAGCAAAATCAAACATTATTTATCCTCCAAATAAATGTCTCGTTCAATGATTTGCCGGTCAAGTGAAGCCCACCGGCCACCATCGGATTCCAGTAAATAGAAGCCGTTATCGCACTGCTCCGCCACAGTCCACCATTCAGGACTATGCCCTAAAGATTCCAGCCAGTGCCGTAGATAGAACCTCGACCCCACAGGGATAGGGTCAGGTTCATTAGTGTGTGACACTTCTAAAAAATCGTCACATGACGAAGGCTGCATTTCACGATCTTTTTTTCTGGATTTCCCACCCCCTTGTTTTTTTGGTGTTACCGGTGTTACCGGTGTTACCGATCCTGGAAACCCTTGATATACATAGGTTTCATCGGTAACACCGGTAACACCGATTTTTAATAGGGGGGGGGAAATGCCGATCAAAGTTTTGTCTTTTGCATTTTCGGCTCCCAAAGTGTCACATACCTTTTCATTCCCCATCTTGCACCTCCCAGAATGGAGTAAAAGCGTAGAATCGCTGATTTTTGCCCTCTACCTTCCGCTGCACCGGTGTTTTGTTGGTCGCCTCATCCCATTTCAGCCACCCAAGCGATCGCATTTGCGTGGTTAGCAGTTTTCGATCAATTCCTTGACAGAATTGGTCACGGTAAACAGACGGGAGGATCAAAATTTCACCGTTGAGCCGGCGATAACCGAGTAAATTGCCGCGTGGGGTGTCCCCCAGCCTGTTCTCAAGATCAAGTGGGACTAATCCGGTGTGATAGTTTTCCCGCAAAATTGCCTCAACCCGTTCTAGTGCGGCCTTCAGGTCGTGGCTCCCTAGCCCGCCCCGCAAGTTAAGCCAGGTTTGTAGCAATATTGCTGAGGCTTGGGTAGGCTCACCCTCTGGTATAGGCAATATCCCAAAACGGATCGCTAACTCACCCGCTAGGGCAACCACCGCAAACCGCTCGATCGCCCGCCCTACCGCCGGATCAGCCACACCTGACGGGGTTAAAACCTCACGAATAGCCCGAAAAGAGTCGCGCAGGTCGTCAAGTCCTTCGGATTCCACCTGAGAAACCAAGACCTCTAGGAAGCTGGTTAGGGCTGTGCCGTGGTGTTGCCGTGTTGCGGATTTCAGGTGGTTCGCTATACCTGCCCCATCTTTGAAGCCATGCAAGTTCTCAAACACCCCATGCTCACCGGCGATCGCCCCAATATCGATTAATCGGATTTCCTGTCCACCCTTGACCGTTAAACTGTGCCCCTTGAGGTATTCGACAAAAGGCATCTCGCCGGTAGACAGAAACAGCGTCCGCCATGTTTTCGGGGTTTGCTTGCCGCCGGTACGGTTAGCTCGCTGCTTGCCAACACCATTAGCTAGTAGGTAGCTGGCCTGATCCACTACCTTCGGATGGCACTCCTTCAATTCGTCCAGAACTAGCGTCAGGTCGCTATGCTCTGAGGCGATCGCCTCTAACCCGTTGTCCGTAGCCCGCCAGCTACGGACAACTTTATCAGGATGACCCGCAACGCTCGCCGCCACCTGTACCGCTGTGGTTTTGCCGCGTGACGTAGCTCCGTAAAGGTTGAACCCCCCACCTGGAATATCCAGCAATTCCAACAGCGGGCCTGCAAACGAACTCGATAAAGCAAACGCTAGGCGAGAGTTCCCCGCCGCATATTTGCCCACCTCCACTGCCCAGTTTTCAAGGGTTCCCTTGGGTTGGTAGGGATGCGTTAAGGGTGGCTCGAAACTCTGAAACCGCAACCGGCGATCGCCAATAGTGACATGAGGCAGTAGAAAAGATTTTTGCTCCTGAACATCCGCCCAGCCAGTGGAAGGCATCAGAAGGAATTGCTCTTCAATCCCCGCCCCCAGCCCGTGGAGGTACGTCAGGAGGCGTGTTTTCTCGCCCCGCAAGAACGAGTACGATCGCAGTAAAAGTTCGGCTATCACCTCGTTGCCATCACCGGCTAGGCTCCCCCGCCCCATTAGGTAAGTAGCTAGATACCCGTGGATTGTCTTGAAACTCAGCACCAACGCCGCGCCGTCGCCACTAGGACTTTGGCAATAACCTATTGCCTCTAGGTGGTTGCCGATAAAGTAACGTAGCTCGTGACCGGGCTGTGAGGTGCGATCCGTGTAGATTAACCCCCGATCCGGATCGGTGGAAAACCCACTTTTAGGGAGTTGCGCCCGTAGCTCCGCCTCGATATCGAGAGGTTCAAGAAGTCGCTCTATCTCAAACTCAAGAGCCGCTTGGATTTGCTCAACCGACCAACCCGAATAGGTCACTAAATCGTAAATATCGCCCTTGGTAGGGATGCCGGGCCAAACCTCAGCCAAATCAAGAACGATTGTTTTAACGTGAACTTTTTCGAGTTGCGTTTTGAGCACCTCCCCCATCTCGCGACCGGTGGCATCGTGATCAGGCAAAACCACCGCTAACTTGGACTTGGCGGCTTTTAGGAATAGGGCGATCTGCTTGAGTCCTGCGGTTGTTTTTTCACCGCCCTGATTGCAGATTGCTACCCCTCCAATGCCGCGCATAGCCTCTACTGACTGTTCACCCGCAACCACAAAAACGACAGAGCCAGGGGTCACCTCGTTTTGCCGATAAATGGGCCATTTCCCATCACCCTTGCCCCGATCGCTCCACCAGCCTTTAACCCCGTCAGCCACCATTGCTGGAGTGGGTTTAGCCCAGTGCCAGGGACGTATTTCCTTAGTTTTTTTGGATGCGCCACGACCGTAGGCTAACCGGCGATCGCTCCATTGTTTTCTTACCACCTTGCCCAACGGATCGCCGGTTATCGGGTCGGGGTAATGGTATTCAATAATCTGTTCCGAGTGTTTTCCGTCTTTGCTACCGGTGGGTTGCCACTGGGGGCCGTCCGATTTTGGCTCCCACTCCAGAGGCAAAACGAGATCTGATAAAGTGCGAGGTTCGGCATAACTGCCAGTTTTAGCAAAGATCGGCCGTCCGTCTTTTGCCGTGCCCCGCTGTGAATAGCCTTCTGGCGGTGCGCTGATGCGATCGCAAATAAAGGCGGTCTCATTAATTAGGTAGCACCAGTCAGTACCACCACAGCCTGGGCAAGGATTATCCTTGTTGGCTTCTCTGCCCTGGTCGTTTAGATCTGTCTCAAGCATTTAATTTCCCTCCAGGGAAGTTTGAAGTTTGTTCCTGGAGGGGTAGAATGGAATTGCTATTCGATTCAGCCCCACCAGGCATTTAGAACCCCCGCCCCGCACGGTTGGGGGTTCTCGTTTTTTTATCTCTCTAACCAGTTAAGATACTCCTCGACCAATCGCTTGTGATCTGGCGAATTGAGATCATTTCTAATTAGAAAATCTTGGACTAGGACGCGGTTCCAGAAGATGCTCCGATTTGGCTGTATCCAGTAAATGCCTTTCGGTAATTTTCGCCGCAGGTCGGACTGAATTTGCTTTTTTAGTCCAAAATTCCTGGTCAAAAAACTCGAATCGACAAATTGAAATTGGGGGGGGTAGCAGTTGGCACAATTTACCTCCTAGGGTTTTCAAGTTTGGGGTTTTGGGGCTTTAGGGGGGGAGAAGCCGTCAGTAAGCTTTTAAGCTTCTTAAGCCTAATCGAATTTTTTACAGGCAAACCGAATTTGGGATTAATCGCTAGAAGGCTTACAGAGTAAGCCTTTCAGAGGGGTGGAAAATTTTAGAGTCAACAGGAACCAAAGATCGCCCCCTTCCTCTCTGGTAAAGTTTCCCCTGTTGGATCACTAAAGTTGGACTCTTTTCCACCGATGACACCTCACACCTCAGTGCAGTTATCCAGGGCTTCCAGTATGCAGACCAGTAAGAGTGATCGCTTGCTGCAATTATTCGACTGGTTTCTATCATGTAGTGGATGTTGGGTAGGTCACGAGGATACGGATTCTCTAGCTTCACCAAAGGCACGATAATGAGCTTCCTTAAGTCATTCGCTACAGACCGCTGTGTCAGCCCTCTGATAGTTGCCTTGCAGGAGAACTGCCGATAGCAAGTAAACAAATGGAAAATGGTCAAATCAAACCAACACCAAGCAAACCAATCGATTTCTGATAGATGGGGGTAAACATCTGGGTGTTGCCCCCTCGACTTGGCAGAGCCGCATAGCTCAAATAGGGCAGAGTTCCTTTTACCTATCGCTTGCAATGCCTTCCTTTGTCCCCTGGTGAGCTTCCGTTTGAATCTGGGGTCTACCGTCTCTAGGAACAGGTAAAGCCCCGCTAATTCCCTATCAAAGTACAACATCAACATCCTCTCCTCGGCTTCGGTCTTGCCAGGGAGAATAGAGTAGGCTTGCCTGATTCTCTCCCGGAAGTCCCGATCCTTTTGCCGTAGCCTCTCCTGTAACTCTTCTTTGTTCATGGACTACGAAAACTCCACAAAAATAGAGCGATTCTCAATCACAGAAGCATAGCTCTTATAGAGAATCGCGGGATTATGACCCGCTTGGGTGGCCACCATCAACGGATTAGCACCATTCGCTAAAGCATGGGAAACCGCTGTATGCCGTGTCGAATAGGGTTTCCTGTAATCAATCCCTAGCCGGTCAAGAATTGTCTTCCATGCTCGTTTGCGGAAGAGTTGATCACTCATTGATCCACCATGGGGTGCAGGGAAAACAAGATCATCAGGCTTGGGCGATCGCCGGTCGTAGACTTGGGCAAGCAAGCCAGCAAGACCTGGGGATAACACTACCTCGCGTGCCTTACCCGTCTTGGTGGTACGCCGGTGATGACCTCGGCTAATAGTTTCCCCAATCCATGCGGTACTGAACCCCTGGCTTAGGTGTTTCCATTGCAGTGCAGCAGCTTCACCAAAGCGACAACCCGATCCAAATAGAAAACAAACCATCGGGTAGTAATGCCGGTAATGGCGATCGCTCTTGAACGCTTCGAGAATCTCTATTACCTCTCCCTCTGTGAAGGGTTTCACCTTCTGGGTAGAGTGAGGTCTGATCTTTGCCGCAAGACCTTGCCATGGATTGCTATCAGCTAACCGATATTTGTCTTTTGCCCAATTCCAGCAAGACTCCAGTAGCCAAAGGTATTCCTTAGCAGTGCGGTCTGAAACGGTTTCCCGCAAGATTGAGGCAAAGTTGCCAGCACGTCGCTGGTCAACCAAGTCGGCATCAACATCTAGAGATCGTCGGACGTGCGACAAACACCCTTTATATCGGTGAATGCTACCAGGGGATAGTCCCTTATCCTTTGCAATATGCCGCGTAAACCGTTCAAATAGGTCTGAACAGCCAATGATGGTGGCATTCTTGCCGCGTTTCATCGGCTTGTACTTCAGCAGGGTAGTGTCGAATTGCCCTAGAAGGATGTCTCGCGTAATCTCATTTGAACGTTGAAGCGCGATCGCACGTCCGACCACATCATCCTTGACACCCAAAGACAAGGTGTACCGCTTCCCATCGACTAGCCAGCGTAACCGTAACAATCCGCGATGATTTTCTGTTGTAATTTTCATGGGGGTAAAAATGGGGGTAAATGTACAACCCCAATAACCCAAAAAGACCTATCTCTGTAGCCGTTATTGACATTAGAAACAGCCCTTAAGGATTATCAGGAATCCCCAAAAGCCTTACTGTGCTTGACTCCCCAGTCAGTCGGGATGACAGGATTTGAACCTGCGGCCCCTTCGTCCCGAACGAAGTGCGCTACCAAGCTGCGCCACATCCCGAAGCAAAACTATCCTAACATGGCATTCTCATCTCTTTCAGTGAGATATGACCCTGGGAATAAATGCCCATCTGCGGCAAAAATTTAAGGCGACAGAAGCTAAGGTGATCTACCGCCGCTGATTTGAGCAGCTTAGTCCGTTGGCGTAGGTACAACCAAGTATAACCATTCCCAGGAATCACCCTCTGTGGATTTTGCTCCCCCTAGGCCGATCACATAGAGTTCCACGGTGCGATCTTGGCTAACACGCGCCTGAAGGGATTGAATATCTTGAGTTCTCACCGCGACCCAGTAGGGGCGATCGTTTTCAAACACCCGAACTTCGACTTGGTAGGATTCGGTATAGCCCAGGGGGTTGCCAGCATAACGACGAGTCCAATGATCAAGTACGTCTTTTTTGAGGCCTTCTAGGGGACGCGCTTCGCCGTCATAAATGACCTGTACCCGTGATGGCAGTACATTGGCTTGAATGATGAGAGCATCCCCTAGAATATCTCCGAGGGGATCCGTGCCTAATTTACTGGCTAACCCTGCTTGGGCGATCGCCGCCAAGGTTCGGGGTTGATAATCAGCCAAGGATCGAGGTGTTTTATTGCCTCCCCCAGGAGATCGATCTTGGCTAGGGGAAGCCATGGGCCAAAGCCAAAAAAGAGAGCTAGTCAATAGCAGAAGGAATCTAGCCCTTCGCGTTTTGTTGGAAAACATGATCCATACCAAACATATTTATCCTAGGACGTTAACCTAGAAAGCGATCGAGGGCTGCCTTGAGTTCTTGCAGTTCGACTTCTATGGTTCCCTCTTCCGCTGCACGGGTAATACATTCACTCAGATGTTCGTCTAAAATAAGGCGGGCAACGCGATCCAAGGCTCCCCTCACCGCCGCAATCTGAATTAATACATCGGGACAGGGCCGCCCTTCTTGTACCATCACCTTAATTCCGCGCACATGGCCTTCGACCCGTGCGAGCCGATTCATAATGGCTTTCAGGGATTCTTCACTGTGAACATGGCCATGCCCTGTACCATCCCTATGGGTATGGGAGGGATGAACTAAGGACGGTAGGACAGTATCCGCAGATGATTTAGGTTTAGACTCAGGGGGATTTTGCTCGTGAGTCATTCATCCTTAAATAGATCGTAATGATTAATTTTAACTCCCCAGGCCGGATTCGAACCAGCGACCAATCGGTTAACAGCCGACCGCTCTACCACTGAGCTACTGAGGATTACTATCAGTGCCGGTCTTTAAGTATAACGGATTGCTAAGGCTTTCGCAACAGCTGACAACAGACTAAAAAAGACTAAAATAGCTGGGAAATTAAATTTTCCCCCGATAAATCTCCGTCTGTCTATTGGTTGTAATATAGTATAGGCTAGGTTGTTATATGCTAAAAGCTATGGATAGCAAGCTACCATGATTACGCCAGAGCAACTCACTGAAATTATTCAACGGGGCTTGCCCAACGCCATTGTTCAAGTTCAAGACCTGACGGGTGGCGGCGATCACTATCAAGCGGTGGTTGTTTCCGATGCGTTTCACGGAAAAGGACTGGTACAACAGCATCAACTCGTTTATAAAACCTTGCAAGGTCTGATGGCCAGTAATGAACTCCATGCCCTTGCTCTCAAGACCTATACCCCTGATCAGTGGGCCGAGGCTAGCTAAGGGAGACTAGCTAAGACAAAGGGTTTAGGGTTAGGGTTAATTTGCTCACGATTTTACGAGATTTACGAGGTGGTTATGACTCCTGAGGTTCAAGCCAAAATTGAACACCTGCTCAAGTCCAACAAAATTATTGTCTTTATGAAAGGCAGTAAGTTAATGCCCCAGTGTGGCTTCTCCAATAATGCGGTACAGCTTCTCAATTCCTTGGGGGTTCCCTATACGACGGTGGATGTGTTAGAAGACTTCGACATTCGCCAAGGCATTAAGGAATACTCCAATTGGCCGACTATTCCCCAGGTGTATATCAATGGTGAATTTGTGGGCGGCTCTGACATTCTCATTGAGCTTTACCAGAAAGGTGAACTCCAGCAGCTTGTGGAAGTTGCCCTCGCCTCCTAAAGCAAGGATACTTAGCGTTTTTAGAGCGTTAACTCGTGCTTCAGGGGGTTACCCCGCTCAAAGTCTGAGATGCTGGCGATCGTGGTGCTGAAAATATTGTTGAGGGCATTTTTGGTAAAAAATGCTTGATGGCTGGTGATGACCACATTGGGAAAGGACTGGAGGAGTTGAAAGGTGTCATCTTGAATGATGCGATCGGACCAATCAGCAAAGAATAGCTCATCTTCCTCTTCGTACACATCAATGCCAAAATAGCCCACTTTACCGGAGCGAATGCCTTTGATCACGGCTTGGGTATCCACCAGCTTGCCCCGACTGGTATTGATCAGCATCACGCCATCCTTCATTTGGGAGATCGTTTCCGCATTAATAATATTGTGGGTTTCCGGCAGTAGGGGGCAGTGGAGGGAAATAATATCGGCTTGGGCAAATAACTCAGGTAAGTCCACATAACGGGCTTGGGCGATCGCCGCAAACTCAGGATTAGGATACACATCATACCCAAGTAACTGACAGCCAAAACCAGCCATAATTTGGGCAAAAATCAGGCCAATTTTACCCGTACCCAAAATGCCCACACTACAGCCGTGGAGGTCAAACCCCAGTAAACCATCCAGGGTGAAATTATCATCCCGCACACGGTTATAGGCTCGATAGAGTTTGCGATTGAGCATTAAAATTAACCCCACCGTATGTTCAGCCACAGAGTAGGGAGAATAGGCTTCCACCCGCACGACTTTAATCCCCAATTGAAACGCGGTTTCCAAATCCACGTTATTGAATCCGGTACAGCGTAGGGCCACTAATCGGGTTCCTTGCTCTGCCAAAACCTGGAGGGTTTCTGCGCCAACATTATCATTGACAAAGACACACACCGCTGGAAAATCTGCCGCTAAGGAAGCGGTTTTCGGCTCTAAGCGGGTATCAAAGTAAACAATTTCATGGTGGGTATTGGCTTGATCTAAAAATTTGCGATCGTAGGGTTTGGTACTAAAGACAGCAACTTTCATGGTATCAAGGCTTCGAGTATCTGCCCTTAGACTATACCTCAGGGCTTCAAACTCGGGTGCATCTTAGCTAGTAAACGAGTATATATAGCCCTTATCTGCCTGCCAGCATTCCCTCCCGTAGTTTAGCCTTCCAGCAATCTCCTAAAGAGTTTCTTGGCAGTCTGTAGGGAGTCATGCTCTTCGCCAGCTAAATCTATAATCATTCACCTAGACCTCAATATTAAAGATACTAGGCTGTCATTCAAAAGCGGGTTAAGCCGTTCTATCTACTTCTACACTTTTTCTACACTTTCCTTATCAAAAGTAGAATCTTCTACCAGAAAAAAAGATATTCAGAAAGTCAGTAGAAGCCGTGTAACCCTTGCCTGGACTACGTTTCATGGTATGGACACAACTGGACTCGAACCAGTGACCCCCACGATGTCAACGTGGTGCTCTAACCAACTGAGCTATGCGTCCCTGAATCATTAGGGTAACATTAAAATAACAATGATCAATAAAGTGTATTTAAAATTCCTTCAGTTTTTAATATTCGGTCAGGCCTGATATGATAAGAGATCGCTCTATACCCCTAAGCTGAATCATGGTATTACTGCAACAAGACAAGCAAGAAATTATCAATACATATCAGACCCATCCCACAGATACAGGCTCCGCAGATGTTCAGGTTGCCATCCTAACGGAACGGATCAAGTCCTTATCGGGTCACCTTAAAACGAACAGCAAAGATCACTCGTCTCGCCGGGGTCTGATGAAAATGATTGGTCAGCGGAAGCGACTCCTGGCCTACATTGCCAAGCACGATCGCCAGCATTACCGCGATCTCATTGCCCGTTTAGGTATTCGGGGTTAGTGCTATGGCAGGGGAACAGAAACAGGGCAAGCAAAAAGAGTCTAACAAGGATGCTTCTGGCTCTGCCTTACCCTTTCAGCCAGGCAAAAAAAAGTCATCCTCCTCCACCAAAAAGCCTGCTTCTGTTAACTCGTCCCCTAAATCTTCATCTAATACAGCTAAAAACATGGGTATCCCTGATGCGGTCAGTCGGCGAATGGTCAGTCGCATGGCCGTCTGCTCAGGAATTCCTACCCTACTAGGATTTGTCACGTTTCCTTTGTGTTATGTGATTGTCCAGCAACATTGGCTTGAACTTCCGAATGTGGCAGTAGTTGCCATGAGCTTAGTCCTGTTTGGCTTAGGGGCCATAGGTTTGAGCTATGGAGTTCTATCGGCATCTTGGGAAGAAGATCAGGCTGGTAGTTTTTGGGGCTGGGAGGAGTTTCGACTGAATTTTGGGCGAGTGATTTCCGGTTGGCGATCGCCCAAGGATTCTTCTTCGACCTAAATTACAATTATTTGTCGTCACGATCACTCATTTTGTGTTGAAGCGATCACCCTAGTTTCTCTAGTCTAGACCTATCTTAGAAGTATCAGGATTGATCAATTTTCAGGAGAGCAACCATGAATGCGCGTGACTTCAGTATCAATGTTATTTTAATGGGAGCATTTACCCTCACCACCGCTGGATTAACGAGTCTAGCTCCAATGCCCACTGCCCTGGCCCAGGCAGCGAATTACGATAGCTATATGCGAATGGGGTATAGCTTGGCAGCCAAACGGGATTACCAATCTGCGATGATTAACTTCCGACGTGCTTTAAATCTGCGTCCCAGCGATCGCTATGCTCAAACAGCCATTCGGAATATGGAAGCCTATATTGCCCGCGATCGTATTGCTTCCCGACCTGGACAAAATCGTTTAGCCTATATTCCCTCTAACCTCAGTATGCCTGGACGCACTGTTGCCGGCGCATCCCGTGCAGGAGACTGTGTAAAAGGGAAGGTGCCTTTAACGGCTCTCCTACCTAACAATAATCTTGGACTTACCGCTGCGGCCCATCCCAGTTTATTTTTCTATATTCCAGAAACAACGGCTAAAACTGCTGAACTGATGGTCTTTAATGAAGTAGGGGAACTCTTGGAAACCCAAAACTATGCCATCAGCAATGTCCCTGGCATTATTGAAGTAACCTTTGATACCAGCAAATCTGCCTTAACACCTGGGGAGAAATATCGCTGGAATTTTTCCTTAACCTGCCGCACCGATCCCAGTGCGAATCCCTTTGTTGCCGGCTGGGTCGAACGGATCGAGATGGATCCCAATCTAGTTCAAGCCATGGTGGCATCTCCCCTTCAGGATCGTTTATCCCTCTATGCAGCCAATCAAATCTGGAATGAAACCCTGAGTACATTGGTTCAACTTAAAACCAGTCAGCCCAATAATGCCGACATCACCCAGCAATGGCAAGATTATCTTAAGGATGCTGGCATTGATCAAAGCATTGCTGATATGCCCATTGTGGACTGCTGTAAGCCAATGTAGTCCTACAACGTGGCAGACCCCTGACATTCTCGCTCACGGTAAAGACGATATCCGGGCACGGGTCTTCATGTCCATGTATGCCCCAATCTCGGCAAACATTTCTCTAGGATTGCCCAGGCAATCGGCTTGCCGATTCAGAACGGTTTGCAGTCTTTGGTCTTCCAGGGTGACGCGGATGCTGGTCATGCAGCGTTGACAAGGCCTTCTTCAGAATTTCCGTAGATAGCGTAAGCCAAGGCTTTGTCCCAGTCCTGGCGATCGCCCATCATTTTCTCCAATTCAAGCCTTTGCTGGTTAGTTCATCTTCAATTAATTCCTGAAAATAATCAAAAGCGTTGTCCACTATGTCCATTCCTCCCTAGTCAGTCGCTGTATTTGCCGGTTGTTGAATATCAGGACAATTTCTGTAATTATTTCGTTGGGGTAATAAAAGAAAGCCTGTTGAACCCCACGATTAATGCCACTTATAGCTGTCGCCTCTTCTCTTAGGACATTTCTGATAAGGGGGGGAGCTTCGCCCCCAGCCAGGGGTTCCACCCCTGCACCCCGTCCTAACCTAGGTGACGATAGCTATACATACATTGTCTACTACGATGGGCGATCGCCACCGATTTATTGATATTGACTAGCAATATACTTAGGAAAAAGTATATTTTAATTTTATTTTCTAAATTAATTTTATTTATGGGTAAAAACTGAACTTGCCTAGACATGAAAAGAGCAATTAGGCGTATCGTGAAAATACCTGATTAAATATTTGACAAAAAATTAACATTCCAAGTAAAAACTACTATAATAATTCCAAACTTATTGATTTATTTTCTCAATTATATAGTTGAGAAAAATCTAACTATTGAATTAATTTGTACTTAACTGATCAGTATCATGGAGACAACATGGCTAAAATTGGCTTATTTTACGGCTCTACTACAGGTAAAACGGCAGATGTTGCCGAGCAGATTAAAGCAGCCCTAGGGGGGGATTCGGTTCTTGATACCTACGATATTGCGGATGTGGAGGTTGCCCAGCTTACGGATTATGACTATTTAATTCTTGGCTGTCCGACCTGGAACATTGGTGACCTCCAAACTGACTGGGAAGGAATTTTTGATGACCTCGATACGATTGATTTTAGTGGTAAGAGTGTTTTTTACTTTGGTACAGGAGATCAGGTAGGCTATGCCGACAATTTTATGGATGCCATCGGCATTCTAGAGGAGAAAATCGCCAGCTTAGGGGGAGAAACCCTGGGCTACTGGCCCACCGATGGATATGACTTTAGCGACTCTCGGGCGATTCGCAATGGCAAGTTCTGCGGCCTTGTTCTTGATGAAGATAACCAATCTGACAAAACCTTAGAACGTATTCAGCAATGGACAACTCAAATCAAGCCTCTCTTGGGACTTTGAACTCAGCCCATTGTCCCTCAATCATTTACCGTTTTGAGCGTCATCATCGGTTGCCCACTCGGAAAAATTCACTGTGGCAAATCCATGAGGGCCTGGTGCGTACCGTAACTTGGGATGATGATGGCAGAGTTATCGTGTTGGGTTACTGGGGAGTTGGCAGTGTGGTGGGCTACGGCATTGATCAGATGGATCCCTACGACATTCAGCCCTTAACGGCGGTGAGTGTGACATCCATTAGTCTGAATTCAGCCCTAGCTAGCTCCTACTTGCTGGCCCATCAAAAGCAAACCAATGAACTATTGGGACTCCTCCATTGTCACCCTATGGATAATCGCCTATTGCGCTTTATTATATGGCTAGCCCAGCGTTTTGGTGTATCGAAAAAGCATGGGATTGAAGTACGATTCCTCTTGACTCACCAAGAAATTGCGGAAACCTTGGGAACTAATCGAGTGACCATTACTCGGTTGATCAAGCAACTCGAAAGCAATGGCAAACTACACTGGTCTCGCAAGCGCCGATTGATTCCCTATCAAACCTTTGATCGCTATGGTCAAACTCCCTAAGTATACATTAGGGCTAAATTTAGGGATGGCTGATTACTTCGGTAGTTTGGTAAACCAACTTTTCTTTGCCATGTCCAGTTGACCTTGAAGGACACCCGTGGCACCGGTTAAATCTGCCCCACTTAAATCTGCCCCCTGCAAATTGGTTCGGGAGAGAGATGCTTCCCGGAGAATGGCTCCCTTTAGGTTGGCATTACTCATATCTGCATTTACAAAATAGGCAGCGGTAAGATTTGCTCCTGCTAAGTTTGCTTGCCGTAGATTGGAGCGACCAAAATTGCAATTGGCAAGAATAGCATCTTTGAAATCCACATTTTCTAGTTTGGCATTGGCAAAATTACAGCCCGATAAATCATATTTACGCAAAACTAGGTTGGATAGATCCGCATCTACAAAATCCTTTTGACCTTGGCGGTAGGCGTTGGCTAATTGGGCCGCTGTATATCGCTTAGCCTGGTTCCCCATATCTCCAGGGCGCAAACGACCCGTATTAGAAGCTAGGGGTAAGCGTCCAGTCAAGGGGCGATCGCCGCCGAGGTTGCCATCACCCATGCGGGATTGACGATAGCGGGCGGCCTGGGCATTGTTGCTCACCGAAGAGGCATAGCTACTTTTATTACTGCTTCTTCCCTGAGAATTTCCCTGGGAGCTGGGGGAAGGGGATTGGCGGCGAGGTGGTGCAGACAATGAACCACTCATGTCCTCATACTGATCATCTTCGGACGTCGAGGAGGGCTGGGCCTGCAAATCTCGAACGATGTCTAGGGCATTTTGATAGCGATTTTTAACGGAATCCTCCAGCATTTTGTCTAAAATCTGGGCGAGGTGATCCGAAATTTGAACATGGTTCTTCCATTTCCATTCCCCGGTGCGATTATCCCGCTCAATTTCCTTGGGAGATTTACCCGTGAGTAAATAAATACAGGTTACCGCTAGGGCATAAATATCACTGGCATAGACGGGCCGCATTGCCATCTGTTCGGGGGGAGCGTAGACCGGGGTTCCCACCGCAAAGCTTGTGAAGGTACTCAATTCCGGGGCACCCTCAACCATGGCCTGGGTTACTTTATCTTTGACGGCCCCAAAGTCAATCAAAACGAGCTTATTGTCAATTTCCCGTCGAATGAGGTTAGCTGGCTTAATGTCTCGGTGGATCACCTCACATTTATGCAAATAATCAAGGATTGGCAACACTTCCAAAAGCACTTGGATTACGTATTGTTCATCTTTCGCCCCAAAGCGTTTTACTTCTTGCTGAAGGGTAAGACCGGCAACGTATTCTTGGACTAAGTAAAACTCACTTTCTGCTTCAAAGTAGGCTAAAAGTCGGGGAAGTTGGGGATGGTTGCCCACCTTGCCAAGGGTTGTGGCTTCCCGTAAAAATAATTCCCGGGCCATGGCAAGAATATGGGGGGCAGAAACGGCAGGCCGGAGTTGCTTAATCACACAGGTGGGATTTCCGGGCAGCTTTACATCAATGGCTAGAAAAGTCGTCCCAAATCCACCCCGCCCTAAAACCCGTACCGCTTGGTATTGGTCTTGAAGTAGTAAAGATGACCCACAGGCTTCACAATTTCTTAAGCCATCGGGATTGTCAGGTTTGACACAATTTGGGTTTAGACAATAACTCATGGGATGGTGCAGCGTGAGGGTAGGCAATCAATCTAAGACCATGATACCTGCAATGCAAAAAATCCTCCCTAAGGAATGGATGAGAAAAGTTGGCAGACTCCGTATATTTACGATACCGTTTCTGGTAAGAATTTACCTATCCGTAAAATTACGGAAGTTCTAGGGCGGTGGGTTGACAAGAAGCGGAGTGGATAGACTTTTTAAGTCTGGGTTAACCCTATGTTTGGATCAACCCTAATGTCTATAGGGATTGTTAATATGGTAATAGATTAGGATCAGAGAACGGTTGCATTTTCTCCTAGGGCAGGGCTAATGGTTTCCTTTGTAAGGATGTCTGCATATTCCTCTGGGATCGATCGTCCAGAAATTTTAGGCTGGCTGGAAAAACATGTTCCAGCTCCCCGTATCCACCATATCCTACGGGTTGAAACCATGGCTGCTGAACTGGCAGCCCGCCATGATCTAGATCCAGCGGAAGCTGCCCTAGCTGGGTTATTGCACGATTTGGCTAAATATTTTCCCCATGAAAAATTGATTAATATGGCGGAGGCGGCGAAGTTAGATTTGGGACCGGTGGACTATAGCAATCCCCATTTACTCCATGCGGATGTCAGTGCCCTTGTGGCTCAACAGGAATTTGGCATTGAGGATGAACGTCTTTTAGGGGCGATCGCCAACCATACTCTGGGGCGACCCAATATGGATGCCCTTAGTTGCGTTGTCTTTTTAGCTGATAGCTTGGAACCGGGTCGGGGCGATACTCCCGAATTAAATTCCCTACGTCAGATTGCCCAAACCAATCTCCATCGGGCCGTATGGCGGGTGTGCGATCGCACCCTCTACTTTCTAGTGAATCAATCTCGGTCTATCCACCCACGCATGGTCTTAACCCGAAACTGGGCCATGGAGCAGGAACATCAATCCTAGGGCACTTGCCAAATGCGCTGGTGATAGGCATCTAAATCATCTAGATTAGGGCCGCCATGGTGGTGATGGCCATGGCTAGAGTGGGGGTGATCATGGCTGTGATTATGGTCGTGGTGGCTATGATCATGGCTGTGGGGAGTCCCCTGACTGAGGGCAGAAAGGCGAAATTTACAGGCTTCACAGTTCATCTTCACCTCTCCCCGCTGGGTTTCCAATTCCCGCTGCCGAGTGAGATAAAACAATTGGGGATGTAAACCAATTTCCGGCAACTCTACACATTCAATGTCTGGATATTGGCTCTGCTGTTCAGCGGTAATCCGTTGGATCTTTTTGACGAGGGCACCGGTAAACATAAAGTGGGGCAGCACAATAATTCGACGGGGATGGTAAAGACGGGCGCGGGCAAAGCCTTCCTCAAGACGGGGATGGGTAATGCCAATAAAACAGGTTTCTACGGTACGATAGCGGCTGCCTTCCCAGAGCATTCGCGCTAATTTGAAAACATCGCCATTGGCATCGGGATCACTGGAGCCACGACCCACCACCAGCAACACTGTGTCTTCCCGGGAGATTCCTTGGGGATTGTGGTCAGGATGATCTAAGGCATCAAGGCGATCGCGCCAGAGGGCTAAAATTTCTGGGCTAATGCCGTAATGCCGTCCGTAGTGAAATTGAATCTGGGGAAACTGTTGTCGGGCGCGATCTAGCTCATTGGTGACATCAAACTTATTGTGGCGGGCTGCAAATAATAAAATGGGAAGGGCGGAAAAGTCGGTGTATCCCTGGGCAACACAATCCTGGATTACTTGGAAAATAGAGGGTTCCGTCAATTCTAAAAAGCAGGGAAAGACTGGGCGGCTGGCATCTAACTCCTGGTATTTCTGAACAAACTCAAGAAAACAATTTCGACCATGGTCGTCTCGGGTGCCATGGCCAATCATGAGTAAGGGACGGGGAAAGACTAGGGGAGGTAGCTGAATGTTTGCTGTTAACGATGGTAGGGCCACCGTCGCCGACTCATCGACAGATAAGACCACTGAATAACTCCATTCCTGTGCAACGCAGGATCATAGAGTGAAGATGCAGCAGGTTGGTGTTCTGACTGAGGAGCTAACTCTGTTTAGCGTTAACTCTATTCACAGTTGCGGCACAGTACCAGACTTTCACTGGTTTTCCCAACGGGCTACCATTCACTAATAACGCCCTAATCATAACGAATTGGGGATCTGTCTGTCTACAGCCCTGTGGGCCCTTGAGGTTAGGCGTGATGGGTTCCTTGGGGTGTAGCTGCCACCACAATGACTCCACAGACAGAGATATTGTGGGACTGAAGGGTTTGGGCCGCAGTTTGAACCGTGGTTCCTGTGGTGTAGATGTCATCACAGAGGAGAACGTGGTGATGCCTCTTTAGACCTGAACCAAGGCGAAAGGCATTCATGGCATTCCGTTGGCGATCGGCGAGGGACAGCTGAAACATGGCTAGGGTATTTTTCTGGCGAATGAGGCCTTGGGGTGCTAGGGGTAAACCGGTGATGCGACAAAACCCACGGGCAATGAGTTCTGCCTGGTTAAAGCCCCGCTGCTTCAGTTTTTCTGGGTGGAGAGGAATTGGTACCACGGTGATTGCTCCCGTTGGCCGGGTGGGGTTAGCCAACCAGGATTCGGCTAACCATTGTCCGAATAACACCCCTAGTTCAGGATGCTGATCATACTTGAGATGGGCGATCGCCCGTTTCAGGGGGCCACCATAACTGCCCCAGGCAAAAAGGGGAAATAAACCCCGGCCATTCAAGAGGGATGATTTGAGTTGACAGGTCTGTAATTGTCGCTGGCAATGGCCACAGATCAACGCTGGACTACGACGACCACAGCAGGGACAGGGATTGACAAATAGTAGCGTCCGCAGCGATCGCCAAAACACCCCAAGCTCCTAGACTCAAACTCTTATACCCAAGTTTCTAGACCTAAGCTTCTAAATCATGCATCTAGCAAGGTATTGTATCTTGTCAATTCTAAATCGATTCTGCACTCACATCTACGGTGGGGCCATCCCCAGGAACCTCCTGTTTGGCCTTTTTATTTTTGAGGTGCTCCACTGCCATTTGGGTGATTTCACTGGCTAATATGATCAAAACGGCGGCATCATCCAATTGACCCACAATGGGAATTAAATCCGGGGCAATGTCAATCGGACTCAAGAGATAGATTAAACTTCCGCCAATAATAAACCAGCGATACTTGGGATGACGCAGGGTGTTGCGATACCAGTTATAGAAAGCGGTCATGGTTGGATTGTCCTCAACAGTCTTCCTAAATTCTGACATACTGCATAGGAGCTGGTGGTACGGAAAGCCGCCCCAGAATTAGCCAACGCTCTACCCATGGATCAAGAAATACAAAAAATGATGAAATTATTAATGATTAGTTTACGCATTGCCCCAGCCCAAGAAGCGGCCTTTACGGAGTTTTACCACCATTCCTATATTCCCAAGCTCCTGGAGGTGGTGCCGGAAATTCACAGGGCCCATCGCTACGAAGAATATGGTGTGGCCGGTAGCCTGAAATGGTTTACGAAACGATTTTTAACAATCTATGAACTGGCAGCAAATATCAGCTTAGATGATCTCAATCGGGCCCTCGATCGCCCAGGCCGGGAAGCGGAAAAATCGGAATGGCAACGCTGGCGAGGGGAGGGGCTAAGGGATGTGAGCCACACCACCTATGAACAAATCTATGGCCACGATCGCCGCCCCCTGGATGGCTGGTTTGGCCGTCGTCCCTTTTTCATGGTAACGGTTGAGGTCAAACCGGAGGCAGATCAGGAGTTTCGCACCTGGTATGAGCAGGTTTATTTACCCAAAATCATGGCGGATGTACCCAGTTGGGCCGCCTGTCATCGCTATGTTAGCTGCGATCGCCAACCGATCCACTATCACACCGTCTATGAGACCCAAAGTTTAGCAGATTTGGAGGAGTCCTTTGCCCTGATGCGGGCCCCCTACCGCTATAGTTCCAATGCGGATTGGGATCACTGGGTCGGCCCAGCCATTACGGAGCAAGATGCCTCCAGCTACCGACCCATTTACTGCCGCCCAAACTAGACTAGGCCCCAAACTAGGCCTGATAATTCACAATCCGCGCAAAACTATCGGACTTGAGGCTGGCTCCTCCCACCAAGACCCCATCAATTTCCGGCTGGGCCATAATGGCATCAATATTGCTGGGGTTAACGGACCCGCCATACTGAATGGGGACATCGGTATTGGTCAACTGGGAACGAATTAAACCCACCACCCGGTTGGCCTCATCATCGGCACAGGTATCCCCAGTTCCGATCGCCCAGATGGGTTCGTAGGCAATCACAAGATTGGTCTGATCAACCTGTTCTAATCCTTTCTTTAACTGGCTTAAAATATGAGTCTCCGTTTCACCAGCATCCCGTTGTGCTTTGGTTTCGCCCACACATAAAATCGGTGTAAGACCATGGGCTTGGGCCGCTTTTGAGCGTAAATTGACGGTTTCATCGGTTTCGCCAAAGTATTGTCGCCGCTCACTATGGCCCACCACCACGTAACGGACACCCAACTCCCGTAGCATCGGCGGGGAAATTTCTCCGGTAAAGGCACCATTATCCTGCCAATGGACATTTTGGGCACCCAGGCGGATTCTGCTTCCGTGTAAATTTTTAGATAGGGTGGAAAGGGCTGTAAAGGGGACACAGAGGACGATTTCCCGCTCCCCTGGGGCTGTGTCGATCTCATGAACAAAACTAGAGAGAAAATCTAACGCTTCCACCTGGGTTTTGTGCATTTTCCAGTTGCCAGCGATAATAATACTGCGCACCGATCCTTTCATACCTCCCACGTATTCAGTTCATCTACACTACCATGAAGGCCGGCCAATCTTGTTTGATTTATGTCTATTCATATTAAAATTCTTCCTTTCTTTCTGGCGATCGCCATTGGCATCGTTGGAGCCGTTATTCTCTCCCAATTACAGATTAGTTTTTGGTGGGAACCTAATATAGTGGATGCACCCACGCCCCTGATTGAAGCTGAACCCACCACCACCCCCACCGCCCTGCCACCGCCTATCCCACCCCAAGAACCCCAACGGGATGGCCTCAGGGTGAGTAATCAAACCAGTTACCCCCTACGGATTGTTCTCCTTAACTACAGCGATCGCTCTAGCCAAGAGGAACACACGACCCATTGGGATTTTGCACCGATGGAAGGAAATATCCAAGGGTTGTTACTTTCCCTACCGGAAGGCAACCTCCGCCTTAAGTCTGGGGATATTTTAATGGCCTTTAGCCTGGATGGATCAAAGCGATACTGGGGGCCCTACATCATTGGTGAGTCTCAACAACTTCAGCAGGATAGCCAAACCCAGGAATGGCAATTGACTCTCCGCCCCTAAAAAATCACCCCTAAAAAAATCCACCCTAGGGCTGAAATAGTGTCCTCAGGGTGGAGATGAATCGCTGGTTGTCAATAAGTTGTCAACAGGTTGTCAGCACTTTGAACGTTTAGGATGCATTGATCTTTAACGGATCTTTAGCGTTTATTTACTAGGGGTTGGCTCCCTGCCAAGGAGGGGCGACAGGCTTCCAGGGAAACGGGAACAGGCTCCACCCCCCAGATGTCCTGGCAGTACTGGGAAATGGTGCGATCGGAGGAGAATTTACCCATGCGAGCAACATTTAAGATCGCCATTTTTGTCCAGCGATCCTTATCTCGGAAGGCTTCTGCCGCCTGCTTTTGGCAGTCCACATAGGATTGATAATCCGCAAACAGCATATAGGGATCGCCATAGAGGAGGGAATCCACAATGGGAGCAAATAGACCCGGATCCCGGGGACAGAAATAATCAGAAATGAGGCTGTCAATCACTTTTTTCAGCATTAAGTTACTGTTGTAGTAATCCATGGGATTGTAACCCTCTGCCTTGAGACTCATCACCTCTTGGGCTGTTAAACCAAAGAGGAAAAAGTTCTCTGGGCCCGCCTCTTCCCGGATCTCCACATTTGCCCCATCCAACGTACCTATGGTGATGGCACCATTGAGGGCAAACTTCATATTTCCGGTTCCCGATGCTTCCTTACCGGCGGTGGAAATTTGCTCGGAAAGATCGGCGGCAGGATAAGAAATTTCCCCTAGGGATACGGAATAGTTATTCAGGAAGACAACTTTTAAGCGACCATTGACATCACTATCGTGGTTAACCATATCCCCCACGGCATTGATCAGCTTAATCACCATTTTGGCCATGAAGTAGCCCGGAGCCGCCTTACCACCAAAGATAAAGGTGCGGGGTTGAATGTCAATACTGGGGTTAGCCTTGATCTGCTCGTAGAGGGTAATAATGTGCAACACCATTAGATGCTGCCGCTTGTACTCATGGATACGCTTAATCTGCACATCAAACAAGGAGTAGGGATCTACCTCAATCTGGTTATTTTGCCAGATATAGTCCGCCAGGCGTTCCTTGTTGGCCTGTTTGATCTGTTGCCATTCTGCCCGGAATTCTGGGCGATCGGCATGGGCCTCTAATCCCCTCAAGTCGTCTAGATGCTTCACCCAGCGATCGCTGCCCAGGGTTTTGGTGATCAGGCCAGAGAGTTGGGGATTGCTCAATAGCACCCAGCGGCGAGGGGTAACCCCGTTGGTTTTGTTCTGGAATTTATTGGGGTACATCTCGTAGAAGTCCCGCATCAGTTCCTGTTTAATCAATTCCGTGTGCAGTTCCGCTACCCCATTTACCGTATGACTGCCCACACAGGCCAAGTGCGCCATGCGAATTTGTTTGTGCCCCCCTTCTTCGATCAGGGACATACGGGCCAAACGGGCGTGGTTCCCTGGATAGCGGAGACGGATTTCATTGAGGAAACGATAGTTGATTTCGTAAATGATCTCCAGATGGCGCGGTAGCAGGCGGCCAAACAAATCCACCGACCATCGTTCCAGGGCTTCTGACAGTAAGGTGTGATTGGTGTAGGCAAAGGTGCGCTGGGTAATATCCCAAGCCTTTTCCCAGGTTAAGAAGTAGTCATCCACCAGCAGGCGCATGAGTTCGGCAACGCCAATGGAAGGATGGGTGTCGTTTAGCTGAATGGCGGTTTTCTCTGGGAAGGCATCAAAGGTTTTGTGTTTCCGCAGATAGAGGCGAATAATATCCTGCAAGGAACAGGCGACAAAGAAGTACTGTTGTTGCAACCGCAGTTCTTTTCCTTGGAGGGTGTTGTCATTGGGATAAAGAACCTTGGAAATATTCTCGCTAAAGGTTTTATTGGAGACGGCTTGGGTATAGTCTCCAGCATTAAACACTTGTAGGTTGAAATCCTGGGCAGCCCGGGCACTCCATAGCCTCAGGGTATTGACCGTATTATTGTCGTAACCGGCAATGGGAGTGTCGTAGGGGGTTCCATAGACGGTAGTCCCAGCAATCCAGCGCACGCGATAGTGGCCCTGGGGATCGGTGTAGGCCTCGGTGTGGCCACCAAATTTAACTTCAACATTGTAGTCGGGGCGGGCAATTTCCCAGGGGTTGCCAAAGCGGAGCCAGTTATCGGGGACTTCGTGCTGCCAGCCGTTGGTAATGATTTGCTCAAAGATGCCAAACTCATAACGAATTCCGTAGCCCACCGCTGGAATTTCTAGGGTGGCCAGGGAGTCTAAAAAGCAGGCAGCTAAACGGCCCAGTCCACCATTACCTAGTCCGGGTTCCGGCTCATGTTCCATCAGCTCAGCCAGATCTAAGCCAAATTCCCCAAGGGCTTTTTGGGTTTGCTCGTAGAGTCCGACGTTAATCAGGTTATTGATCAGCAATCGCCCAATCAAAAATTCCGCTGATAGGTAGTAAACGACCTTGGTATCTTCCTCGAAGTAGGTTTGGGCAGTCTTAATGCGTCGATGCAACAGGCGATCGCGGACGGTGTAGGCCAGGGCCATAAAGTAATCGTAGGCTGTGGCGAAGGTGGCATCTTTTCCCTGGATGTAGTGCAGGTTATCCACAAAGGATCGCTTCAGGGTACTGACGGTCATGCCGGTGCGATCGCTTTCAATATAGAGATCACAAACCTCTGCGGGATCCATGGGGTCAGGACTGTTGGCTAGATTTTCATTCATTAAAGGAGTGGTGCGATCGGCGAATGACTGTCCCCCGGAACTGCCACCGTTTGTAGTTTGATTGCTCATTAGGCTCTCTGCGTGGAATCGTGAAATCTTAAATAACTTACATTAAGGCTAATACACTTTAGCCAAAAGTACCTTAGAATACCAGCCACAAACCTTAATAATTACTTAAGCTCTGCGATCTCATTCCGGGAGATTTTCGGCTAGCTGTGGGCTGGAGGGGTGGCAAAACGAATTTTCAGATAGTCATCTTCCATTTTTGCGCCAACGGGCTGCATCGCTGCCAATCCCTGGGGAAGCACCATGTTCCGGCGATGATTACCAATGCGAATATTCAGTTCATCGGCACTTTTATTGAGTTCGACCTTTTCTTTAGGAATACCGGGCAAGTAGAGTTCTAAACTGTATTCCCCTTCTTCTTGGCGCACCCGAATCGTTTGCTCTTTGTAATAGACCTGGGCTGGATCTTCATCGCCATAGAGAACCCCCTTGAGGCGATCGAGGGCGGCTAGTCCACAGAGTTCCTCGGCAAAGAGGGGGACTTCTTTTACCGGCAGGGGACGGAAATTATCATGGATTTCTTGGCGGTATTGCTGCTGGGTGGCTTTCCAACGACTAAAGAAGGGATCATTGACCGTTTCCGGAATAATCCGATTGGCAATCACCAAATCCGTGGCCACATTGTAGAGACTGAGGTAGGCGTGGGCCCGCAGGGATTCCTTGATCACCATTTTTTCGGGGTTGGTGACGAGGCGGACAGAGGTTTGGGTATTGTCCGTCAAAACCTGCTCTAGGGCCTCAATCTGTTCGTAGAATTCGTAGGGGGCATCCATGACTTCTTTATCTGGCAGGGAAAAGCCAACGAGGGGCTTAAAAATCGGCTCCACAATGGGGCGCAGCGCCACGGACATCCGTTGCAGGGGTTTATAAAAACGGCGCATATACCAGCCACTCACCTCCGGTAAGCTCAATAGGCGGAGGGCGGTTCCGGTGGGGGCAGAATCAATAATCAGGACATCGTACTGGGCTTCATCGTAGTGGCGTTTCATCCGCACGAGGGCAAAAATTTCATCCATGCCAGGCAGAATGGCAAGTTCCTCCGCTTGCACTGCTTCTAGACCTCGGGCTTGGAGAACTTGGGTAATGTAGCGTTTGACCGCTCCCCAGTTGTCTTCCAGTTCCATTAGGGCATCGAGTTCCGCCCCCCAGAGGTTTTCACAAACAGGAGCCGGGGCGTGACCCAGTTCAATGTCAAAGCTATCCGCGAGGGAATGGGCTGGATCGGTACTCAGGACAAGGGTTTTGTAGCCTAATTCGGCACAGCGTAGGCCGGTGGCTGCGGCAACGGAGGTTTTGCCAACACCGCCCTTACCTGTCAATAAAATTACGCGCATTGAGGCCCTTAAATGAGTGAGTAGTGAATGGAACTATCCGTATTTTGGCACTTTTCCCCTAAGGTGACCTAGGGCAACCGGATGCAATCAGCGTAAGCTACCTAGGGTGTGTTGCCAAGCCAATTCTTTACTGAGAATTTCCAGGGCGCGGCGATCGCTGGGTTGAAATAGGGGTGTAATGGTTCCTAATATCTGACTGACTAGGGGAGAAGCGTAGCTACCCCCGGAATTTAATAGATGGGCATAGTAGCAACATTGGGCTTGGCCCTTGGCGTTGTGATGGAAGACCCGTAGGTCGTCCTGGGAGAGTTGCCACACGGGGGTATTGACGGGGACGACGGCCGCTGGAATCCCCTGTTCGCCGTACCGTTGCCCATCGGGGGAGGTAACAATGGTGCCGATGAGGACGATCCAGAGGAGGGTGCGGGTTTCATAGATCAAATCGGGGGTGAAGGTGGCATCCGGTTCGCTACTGAGGCGGGGACTGGTGCTATTAAATTGGGGATTGAGAAGCTGGGAATTGTAAATCACGCCGATGGCCCAATGACGCTGGCTGTCTTCTAATTTCACAAAACTGCCAAAGCCATAATCCTCTGGTTGGGGAGGGGAGATCACCTCTAGGGAATCGTCAATCTGGGCAATGTAGTCACAGTGGGAATTGGATTTAACAATTTTGCCAAGGCGACAGGGTTCGGAATGATTCATGATTCAAGGGCGACTTTTTGGGCAAGGATGAGATCTTTAATGCCCTTCTCCGCCAGATCTAAAATATCCAAGAGTTGGGCACGGCTGAAGGAGCCATCTTCGGCGGTTCCCTGCACTTCGAGGAGTTCCAAGGATTCGGTCATGACCACATTGAAGTCCACACTGGCGGCCACGTCTTCGGGATAATTTAAGTCTAGGTAAAGCTGATCCTCAATTAAGCCGATGGACACTGCGGCAATGTGCTGGATCAGGGGCGATCGCTGGAGGAGATTTTTTTCTAGCAGTGTGGCGATCGCATCGGCTAGGGCAATAAAACTGCCGGTAATGGCGGTGGTACGGGTTCCGGCATCCGCCTGTAAAACATCGGCATCCACGATCAGGGTACGCTCTCCCAAAATAGAAAAATCCAGGGCGGCCCGTAAACTGCGCCCAATCAACCGTTGAATTTCCTGGGTTCGCCCCGAAAGTTTCAGCCATTCCCGTTCCTGGCGTTGGGGGGTTGCCCCCGGTAGCATCCGGTATTCAGCGGTTAACCACCCCCGCCCCGTTCCTTCCAAAAATCTAGGCACGCCTTCGCGGATACTGACATTACATAGCACTTGGGTTTGACCACAGCGGGCTAGGACAGAACCAGGGGCAAACTGGGTGAACTGCCGTTGAAAACTGTGCGATCGCAACTCATCCCACTGCCGACCATCTGGACGCTGCCATCCCATAGTTACTCCGTTAGTTTTAGGGTGTTAATGTAGGGTGCAAACTAAATGCGTTACCAATTCTAGCTAATTCCCAGTCTTTTCCCCTAGGCGATAGATCATTGCAATACATCATTGCAAGCGGGACTCCACTTGATATTGCTCCCACAGGGATTGGTACAGGCCCGGTTGCTCCACGAGTTCACTATGGGTTCCGGTTTGAATAATTCGCCCCTGATCCATCACCAGCAGGCGATCGCAACAGGCCGCGGCCGCTGCTAATTGATGGGAAATAAAGATCACGGTTTTTTGTTGGCTGCCAGACTGGAGGGCCTGGAGGATTTGGGTGGCGGTTTCGTTGTCCACACTGGCCAGGGAATCATCCAAGACGAGGATGGGGGCATCAATCAACAGGGCCCGGGCTAGGGCGGTGCGCTGGCGTTGGCCACCGGAGAGGGTAATACCCCGCTCTCCCACGGCGGTCTCATACTGGCGGGGAAAGTTAAGAATTTCCTGGTGGATTTGGGCTTGGGTGGCGGCGGCCTCAACCAGGGGATGATCCGCCTCAGGATTGCCATAGCGGATATTGTTTCGCAAACTGGTACTAAATAGAAAACTTTCCTGGGGTACGTAGGCGATCGCCCGGCGCAGATCCACTAGGGAAATATCCGTTAGATCTATGCCATCTAGGAAGAGTTGCCCCGGTTTAATGTCCAGTAGATGGGGGAGGGTACTGGCCAACGTGGATTTACCACAGCCAATGGGGCCGACAATGGCCACGGTTTCACCCGGCTGAATCTCAAAACTGAGGTGGTCTAGGGCGGGATGGGTCGTTCCCGGATAGGTATAGCTGAGGTTCACCCCCCGTAAATGACCCCGCACTGAAGATAGGGGCAGGGCGATCGCCTGGGGATGGTCTTGAATCAGTGGCTCCACCGAAAGAATCGCTTCAATGCGATCTATACTCACCTCCCCCCGTTGGTAGGCGGTAATCGTAAATCCAAGCAAGGCCGTCGGAAAAATTAACCGCTCAATGTACAGAAGCAGGGCAATAAAATCTCCCACCTGAATCGTATTGGCGGCAATCATGCGACTGCCAAACCAAAGCAGAATTAATAAACTGAGGCTCACCATGCCCCCCAACAGGGGAAATAGAATATTCCGGGTTTTGGCTAGAACTAAATTGCTATTGAGGAGGTCTTGGTTGAGACGGCGAAATTGGCCCTGTTCATTCTCTTCCTGGGCATAAATTTTAATCAGGGCAATCCCGCTCATGTCCTCTTGGATCAAATCACTCAGGTCGGAAAGGGCCTGTTGCACATCCAGTTGCTCCGCCCGAAGACGTTCACTGAACCCCAGCACCAGCACGAGGACGGCCGGATAGACGGAAATTGCCCCCAGACTTAGACCCGGATGGATCGCCAGCATTACTGGCAGGGTGAGGGCATAGGCAAAAATGGTATTGACAAAGCTGAGAACCGCAAAACCAACGAGACGACGGATATTATCCACATCACTGGTGGCTCGATTAATCAGATCCCCAGCCGTATTGCGCTGGAAATAGGCCGGCTCCATTTCCAGCAAGTGATCAAAGATCTGTTGCTTGAGATCAAACTCCACTTGCCGGCCCACCCCAAAGAGCCACATCCGGGATGCCATGCGAATCAGCCACATGAGAGAAGCTAAGACCAGCAGCAAAACGACGTAAAAGACAACCCGCTGAAAATCAAAGACATCCTGCAACTCATCAATGGCCGTACCAATAAGCAGGGGTAAATAGGTTCCGACAAGATTCACAATAAATAATGCGACAATTCCGGCCCAAACGGTTTTTTGATGGGGGCGTAAATAGGTGAGGAGCTTCTGAAAACGGGAGAAACGGCCCGAACTTGCTTTATTTTCCATGAATTTTTTTCGAGATGATCCAAGTATCCTAGCTCTAGTATCCTTGATCCAAGCTGAGGGTATTTATATTGGGCAAGTTGTGGGTATTCATCCAAGTGCAGTGATTGAAGAGGGAGCCACCCTAGGTGAGAACGTGGCTATCAGTCCCTTTTGCTATATCGATCGCCACGTACAGTTAGGGGCAGGGTGTGTGCTTGGCCCCCACGTGACGATTTTAGGCCATACGACCCTGGGTAAGGATTGCCGAGTTCATGGTGGCGCAATTATTGGAGATATTCCCCAGGATGTGACCTATCAGGGCGGAGTCAGTTATGTCACTATCGGCGATCGCTGTATCTTGCGAGAAGGGGTGACGATTCATCGGGGCACAAAACCGGAGGCTGTTACCCAGGTGGGGAATGATTGCCTATTAATGGCCCATAGTCACTTGGCCCATGATGTGCAGATTGGCAACCAGGTGATTATTGCCAATGGCGCCCTAGTGGCAGGGTATGCCCATATTGGCGATCGCGCCTTTATTAGTGGTAATTGCCTAATCCATCAATTTACGCGGGTGGGTCGGTTGGCCATGCTCTCCGGTGGCACCGCCGTCCAAAAAGATGTTCCCCCCTTTGCCATGACCCATAGCCTCAGCCGCAATACAATTATGGGTCTGAATGTGGTGGGACTGCGCCGCGCGGGTTTTACGACGGAAGAACGCCAATTACTGAAGGCCGCCTTTACGATTCTCTATCGCTCGGATCTCAATACCACCCAGGCGATCGCCCAGTTAAAGGACATCTTTCACTCCCCCCTCGTCACCGAACTCTGGCAGTTTATTGAAACGTCCCAGCGGGGAATTTGCAACTTTATTCGTTGATCTTTAGCTCTATTCTTGCCTTAGTGGGTTTTGATCCTAGGGATCCACCTCTAGCAAGATACAGCGATTATTCCCCACGGGTTGATCAACTTGTTCGTAGA
The DNA here is from genome assembly GCF_029582805.1 of Candidatus Synechococcus calcipolaris G9. Taxonomy (NCBI): domain Bacteria; kingdom Bacillati; phylum Cyanobacteriota; class Cyanophyceae; order Synechococcales; family Synechococcaceae; genus Synechococcus; species Candidatus Synechococcus calcipolaris. The sequence goes on from NZ_JAKKUT010000002.1 coordinate 963,467, forward strand.
GTAAATCGATCCAGATCTCATCACTGTAAGGATGGCGACTGGTGACATAAAAGAGCCAATGCTGATCCAGACCCAAACTCTCCCGAAAGCGCATCATTTTAGGGGCAGATATGATCCTATGGGCAGCTAGGGCGGGTTTCCACTGATCAATGATACCCACGGCAATGGAAAACATCTGTCCTTCGGCATTTTCCAATTGAATCACCGCATCAATGTAAAGACTTTCCCACCAATTGCCGGGATCCCTTAGATCCAATCCCCGGGCATCCATCTCGTCAATCAGTTTCGGTAAATTTGCCTTAATAAACGTTTGGGCATGGTGAAATTCCGGTAGGGGTTGCAGCACCTTGAATTGTTGGGCCGTCTTATTGAACCAGAGTTTGTGGTAGGACATGAACCGTTATTCTCCACGTAAAGCCAGCGATCGCAGGAAAAAATTTCTAGGATTAACCCATCTGAAAATCTAAAACCTATCCAGCATACAGTAATTGGGCTGGCAGGTTGATCGGCTTCTTTACCTTACCGCAGCAATGAGAATGCTTACGAGATTGATTGGTTGGCTTTGATCAGGGGGAATACACCCAGGCGATCGCGGGATTCTCCCCTACCGCCCTCCAGGGCCGACCCACGACAATAGAGATACAGGGAAAAGAGGTCTGCATCATGGATTACATCTACCATCTTAGTAACGCCAGTCTAACCCTGCGTGTGGTGCAATTTTTGCATGAATATGCCAAACTTCCGGTTCAGTTTGTCACAGTCATTCATCAAGTTGACGGTTGGGTGGTGAGGGTCAAAATGCTCTCCCCCCTAACAGACCAACAGGCAGGAAATTTTAGTGCCTTCTTAAATGAGCTAGGTTTTGCCTATATACCAGGCATTTCACTAAAAATGGCCCTCTGGGCCCTAGAGACCGGCCAACCCATTGTTGAGGTGATGCGTCGCTATCAAGTGGCGATCGTTGCCCACGGTTGTCCTGATTTTGAAGATATTGAAGCCTTCCGTAAGCAGTTTATTCAGGGCCTTGGCTACTGTCCCGAAACTTTAGCCTAATTGAACGACGGGTCTAATGATTGGGGAATTTGAGGGGGCGATCGCGGGGGACGTTTGTGCGATCGCCCATTGAACATTCAGTATCTTAGATATCTAACAATATCTTAAATATCTAAGTTGGCTAGGGCGAGTTGGGGGCCATAGGTTTCAATAAATTCTCGGCGGGGGGCAACCCGATCGCCCATGAGAATCGTAAAAATGCGATCGGCTTCGGCGGCATCGTCAATTTCGACCCGCTTCATCATCCGTGTTTCTGGGTTCATGGTGGTATCCCAAAGTTGCTGGGGCATCATTTCCCCTAAACCCTTAAACCGTTGAATGGTGTAGTTGGCATTTGCAGGAAAACTGGCAATGTGCTCTTGGAGTTGGCGATCGTTATAGCAATAAAAATGCTGCCGTCCCCGCTCCAGTTTATATAAGGGTGGGCAAGCAATATACACAAAACCCTGGTCAATAATGTCCCGTTGATAGCGGTAAAAAAAGGTGAGCAAAAGGGTACGGATATGGGCCCCATCCACATCGGCATCGGTCATAACAACAATGCGATGATAGCGCAGTTGGTTAGAGTCAAAATCTTCTCCCTTAATACCTAAGCCTAGGGCGGTGATCAGGGCATGAATTTCATTGTTTTTATAAATCCTGGCATCATCAGTTTTTTCAATATTGAGAATTTTACCCCGCAGCGGCAAAATTGCCTGGAAACGGCGATCGCGACCCTGCTTCGCACTATTATGAACAAATACCCCACTGGCTAAGGCAAAGTTATGGGTGTGGGGAACCTCCAGATCATAAACATCTATCGGCTCATCCAGAAATTCAATATCCAGAATGCGGTGATTATAATTCTTGACGGCTTCCTCGGCTAATTGTTGATCTCCATTAAAGTAACGCTGACAGAAGCTATCAAAACGGAGCAGAGACCTATCTTTACTCTCACATCGGAATGCTTGATAGGCATCCAAATCTACAAAACCCTGTTCAAATTCAATCTTCTTGAGCGCGGCCAAGGTTTTAGAATAATAGGTTTTTTGAAGTGCCTTGCGCCGCTTTGCGCGAAACTCAGGAGTCCACTGTTCCTTAGTCTTCTGTTGTCGCCATTGGCGTAGGTTTTCATCCTGCCATTGCTCAACCGCTTTCTTAGAATAGTCTTGGCGTACTTGGGGATGGGATTCAAAATACTGCCTGACACGCTCTGCCTGCTCTGAGCGATGTTCTGAATGACTCCAATATTGACGCTGCGCTTGGTTTAATACTTCATTATTTAGTTTTTGATAATCAGGATTATTCTCATAAAAGTTCTGCCACTGCGCTTTCATGTAGGCCTTATATTCCGGATCTTGCCACTGAAGCTTTGCATTCTCCGATAAGCGTGCTCGTGTGGCTGGCTCTTTCATCCTTAAACTCATACTGTGACGAAAATCATCACTTTGGCGAATCTGCCGACACTTCTGTTTCACCTCATCTCGGTGGAGCGTTTTTGAAATATGCTGACGATGTAAAGCCAAATGATCTTCAGCCGTTAAGCGAACTAGATTTGTTGGATCATTATTTCGCTTATTGAAATCAATGTGATGGCAATGTTCACCCGCAGATAAGGTATAAACTCCTTGCCAGCGATTATGCCAATCTGCAACTAAGTGAGTAAATAGCCAGCGATCAGAGCGCGGACTCCAAACCATTTCATAACCATCAATGGTAATTCCTGGCTCCTGGGTACGGGATAGTTTCCGATACAGTGGCATTAATGAATCAGAGGGCGTAAGATCAGCGGCCGCTTTGTAGTTGCCATTCCGTAGCATGAAGCGATGGTCAGGGGTACAAATAAGCTGCTGACCATTGTCCAGGGTTATTTTGATCACTTTGGCATTGGTTTTTGTGCGGCGCACATTGATCAACCGTTCAATCCCAATCGTGCCATCATCCCGAATCGTATATCCGAAATGCTCCTTACCATCCACCTGCTCTTGAATTAACTCTAAGAAACTCAGATGACGACCATCGGCTAAGGCAACCTGGGTATTTCCGGCAAAGCAGCCACCAGCAGAATCGCCTTCCACGATGAAAATTTCTGACTCTGCCGGAATTCGGGAGCTACAATCGGCTAATTTACCGGGCAATGTAGACGATTCTAAAACCGACTTGCGCCGTACCATTTCCCGGGCCCGGCGAGCCGCCTCCGCCGCATTAAAGGCCTGAATCGCTTTTTCTAGAATACTATCGGCAACATTGGGACGAAAATCTAAATATTCCGTTAGGGTTTCGCCGACAATGGAGTCTACAATGCCTCGAACTTCGGTATTGCCCAGCTTTGTTTTTGTCTGTCCTTCAAATTCAGGATTAGGAACCTTTACGGAAATAATCGCTGTTAGCCCTTCCCGGATATTCTCACCAGCAAGATTGGAGTCATTTTCCTTGATCTTGTTGCGCTTGCGCCCAATGGTATTGAGAGTGCGGGTCAAAACTGCTTTCAACCCCTCTAGGTGGGTTCCACCATCAATGGTACGAATATTATTGGCAAAGCCCATCAGGTTTTCACTATAGGCATCGGAACACCACTGCAATGCCGCTTCTACCTGGACATCATTCTTCTCACCCTGAACAAAAATAATTTCTGGATGGAGGGGATCCTTATCCTGGATCATGTACTGGATGTATTCCTGAATCCCCCCCTCATAGCAAAAGGTTTCATCTAGGGGGCTTTCCGGGCGACAGTCTTTGAAATGAACACGAATACCCGCATTCAGATAGGCTAACTCGCGGATGCGATTCACTAAAATCTTGGACTCAAAGACAATGGTATCGGTAAAGATCTGGCGATCGGGGAAAAAGGTGATGGCGGTGCCTCGGCGCGACTCACTATCGGGGGTACTTTCGAGTATTCCTAGGGGAACGCCCCGTTCATAGCGTTGATGATAAATCTTTTGATTCCGCCAAACGGTGACTTCTAACCATTCGGAGAGGGCATTGACGACGGAAACACCCACGCCGTGCAGTCCCCCGGAGACTTTGTAGCCCCCATCCCCAAATTTACCGCCGGCATGGAGAACGGTCATCACCGTTTCAACCCCAGACACCCCTGTATCGGGGTGAATATCCGTGGGAATGCCGCGACCATCATCCTGAACTGTGACGGATCCATCGGCATTGATTTGCACGAGTACATTATTACAGTGGCCTGCGAGGGCTTCATCGACGGAATTGTCCACCACCTCGTACACTAGATGATGGAGACCCTTGGGGCCCGTACTACCAATGTACATACCGGGCCGGGTACGCACCGGTTCCAGTCCTTTGAGGACACGAAGTTGGGCGGAGGAATATTCGCCGGTCATGAAGACTCCCTAACTGCGACTAGAATCAAGCTAGGTCTAGATAAACCTAAGGAAATAACAAATCCGACCTAAATTTTAGCACAGAAGGGTTACAGGCGATTCTAGTAATTTTAGAGGCATTAATTGAATAGGGGATGGAACCGGGGTTAATTGTCATTGGTGGAGCTACAGCCACGGGCAAGACTCGTTTGGCGATCGCCCTGGCCCAGGCCTGTCATACGGTTATTTTGAATGCCGATTCCCGCCAAGTCTACCGGGGACTAGATATTGGCACGGCCAAGCCTTCACCCCAGGAGCAGCAGCAGGTTCCCCATTACCTTTTAGATCTGTGTCCACCGGATCGTACCTTTACCCTGGCGGATTATCAAACCCAGGCCCAGGACTTGATCACCACCTTACATGGCCAGGGAATTACGCCTATTTTAGTCGGTGGTACCGGCCTCTATATCCGCTCCATTACCCAAGGGTTGGGCATTCCTCGTGTGCCTCCCCACCCTGTCCTGCGATCGCAGTTATCGGCCCTGGGTCAAGATTTGATTTATCAATGGTTAGGCAACATTGATCCAGCGGCAACCCAACGGATTCACCCCCACGATCGGGTGCGTACTTTACGGGCCCTAGAAGTCTACTATGTCACCGGGGAACCGCTAACCCGTCAGCAAAGGGCTTATCCCCCCGCCTACCGGATTGATTATTTTTATCTGGAGCCGCCTCCCTTGGACATCTATCGCCAGATACTGCATCAACGAACGGAGCAGATGCTTGAGATGGGTTGGTTGACAGAAATTCAAAACCTAGGGGCCACCTACGGCCGGGATTTACCGCTACTGAGCACCCTGGGCTATCGGGAAATGGGGCAATATCTCTGGGGTGATCTTTCCTTGAATGAGGCGATCGCGGCGACTGTTAACCACACCCGTCAATTTGGTAAACGTCAATGTACCTGGTTTCGCTCTGAGACCCGGGCGATCGCCCTAGGATGGCCCAGCGATGTCAGAGTCCTCCTTGACCACCTGAAAACGTCTGGAACATTAGCTCAAAATTAAACTAGAGATCAAAATTTATTCCAGACGGCGACTCATGCGTGAGAGACCAAAGCAAAATAGCCAGTAGATCATGCCAATAAATAAATACACTTCGTTGTATCGACCTAAAAACTGGGGTTGGGCCAAAACAGAGCGGGCAATACCCGTCAGTTCTAAGAGGGCAAAAAGGGACAAGAGGGCTGTGTCCTTAAAGAGGGCAATAAACTGACCAGCGATCGCCGGAATGGCAATCCGTAGGGCCTGGGGTAAAACCACTAAACCTAAGGTCAGTAGCGGATTTAAGCCTAGAGACTGGGCGGCTTCCGTCTGTCCCTTAGGAATGGCCTGTAATCCCCCTCGCACATTTTCCGCCAGATAGGCCGCATTAAATAACACCAACCCGGCGATCGCCCGCAGGAGCCGATCCCATTGCCACCCCTGGGGCAAGACAAGGGGAACCATAATTTGGGCCATAAATAAAATGCCAATCAAGGGGAGACCCCGCACCAGTTCAATATAGCCCGTACTTAAAAGTTGCAGAATGGGTAACTCCTGACGTTGGCGGGCCACGGCCAAGGCCACCCCCAGGGGAAAGGCCAATACCGTACTGCTAAAGGAAACTAATAGGGTCAGCAATAAACCATTCCAAAGACTGGTGGGCACCGTTGCCAAGCCCAAACCACCACCAATGAGCCACAGGGCGATCGCCGAAATAAACGGTAACGCCAAAAGAATGGAACCTAACCGCCGTTTTTGATGGGCCCAAAGAGCGGTAGCCACCGTGCCCAAAATGAGAACGAGGAGTACCCCCAATCGCCACCATTGATCCTGGGGATAGCGGCCCACAAAAAAGCGGGGAAAATTCTCCTGAATCACCCCCCACTGGGCTACCCCGAAACTCCAGTGGAGCAGATTGCCCCCACCCCAAGCAATGAGCAGTAAACACCCCAGGGTTAGGAGGGAATTTAGGGGGCCACTGAATAGATTTTTCCGCAACCATTGGCGAAGGGTAAGGGCAACAACAGCGGGAGGTAAGGCACTAGATTTGATCATGGCGATTTGATCATGGCAGCCAACGGGCATGGAGTCCTGGGGCAACTAACTCCGGTGATTTAATCGTTAGGACATCGGTTTCTGGATTGTAGTCGAGGGGAAGAAGCCAAATATCCTGCTGGGATGGTTCTGGTACTGCCAATTCCGTAGAGTCTCGTTCCAGTTTCTGAAGTTCTGATTCTTCGTTAGCCAAGACGGGTAGCATGGCGTTAGTCAGGGTATAGGGTTCAGCGGCAGGGGATTCTGGGCTATAGGATTGGTTTTCAAGGTAGGGATTTTCCAAGAACCAATCGGTCATGTCATCCCGAGGCGGTTCAATCGCAAGTTCCTCTAAATCCCCATCCAGATAATCTTCAGGGGCACTGGTGGGACTAAATTCTTGGCTCCCTTGCTGTTCTAGGGGAGATGCTTGGCTGCGATCAAATGCAATGGCGGAGCCATCGGGGGCAAGGCTAATTTGAATTTCCTGATATTGGTTAAATTCCAGCAGTCGGGTGACAGATCCATCTTCCAAATCGATCAGCACAAGGTAGGGCTGTTCCCGATAGTCTTGATCCTCCGTCAATTCAGTGAGGACACAGTAGAGAAATTTACCTAGGGGATCAAAGGCAGCAGTCAGCAAAGAACCGTTGGTTTGCAAAAGTTCCCTGGATACGCCTTGGTTATTGACGAGGAATAGGGAGCGGCTAAAATCTGGATTAAATCGCACTAGGGCGGCGGTGCGGCCATCCCGACTAAAGCCGAGAACCATGCCAAACTGGGGCAAAAAGTCTAACTGACTGGTGGTGGTCTGCTGACCATCTAGGGGTGAGAGGGCAATCCCCTGGCCTTGGGCAATCACCAGGGTTTCATTATCCGGTGCAATTTGAAAGTCTCCGGCAGCCACTTGATCTAAGCGGCGAGGTTGATAGCGGCGATTCAAGGCCCATAGAGAGGTTTCATTCAGATTTTGGCGATTGACCCGCTGAACCACAATGGTTTGACCGTCGGCAGAAAGATCAAACTTGAGAATTTGGAAGTCCCGATTATCTAAGATGAGTTCGATTTGACCCGGTTCAATGGGGGATCCCTTGGGTTGCTCGGGGGCATTGAAATACAGGCCAGTGGATGCGGTGTAGAGTTGGGGGTCAAAACCATTGCCATTGTCCCGATCTGTGGCGGAAAAGAGGATGCGATCGCCAGCGGGATAGGGCTGAAAATCAAACACCCGTAGTTCGGGAGGAGTCAGAAATATCTTTTTTTGGAGTGTAAGATTGTTGAGGATTAGGCGACCCTCCTCTACCCCGGTTCCCAGGTACACTAAAGCCCGATCTCGGCTGCGGAATTGTCCCTGGAAGGGCTGCATATCCGTTGGATTAGTGTTGGAGGTAGCCCCCTCTAGCTTCAATTGGAACGCCTGGCCGTAGGGGATGGGTTGCAGGAGGGTATAGGCAAGGCGACGACCCGACCAACTCACTTTACCGGGGAGGGGCGGATCAATCACTAAGTTTTCCTGCACCGAAGGCCAATCCATCTGGCGATTGAAACTGAGAATAAAGGCTTTATCTTCGGCTCCCACCTGCCGATCTTGCCAGCTAAACTCCCGCACCTGGGGCAAGGTTTGATCCCCTCCCCACAGCAACAACAAGGTCAGCACAAAGGCGATCGCCAAGACGGACAGGGCTGCCCTATCTAGGGGTTGGGGAAAGGTACGGGACGGAGATCGACGCAAACTATACATAAACTATAGGAGTGAGAGTGATTTGAGGGTTCGCTAGACCATCGAACAGGGTAAATTAGGGGCTGTACCAGAGCTCCTCAATGGCTTGAATCACTTCTTGGGCCTGGGCTTGGGTCTCAAGCAGCACCGTAATATGCCCTAGTTTCCGGCCGGGGTAGGCCTGGTTCTTACCATACCAGTGCAGATGGGCATTAGGAATTTTAGCCAGTTCATTACATTTTTGTTCATAGTCAATGGTGATGCCCTCCGGCGCAGCATAGCCCAAGAGATTGACCATCACCGCCCCGTTTGCCGTCAGAGTAGTTTCCCCTAAGGGTTGCTCCGTAATTGCCCGTAAATGCTGCTGAAACTGACTGGTGGTACAGGCATCCAGGGTATAGTGACCTGAATTATGAGTACGGGGGGCCACTTCATTGATTAACACCTGCTGATCCACCAGGAAAAATTCAATGCCAAACACGCCCACCGCTTCAAGGCTCTTCAAAAGTTTATCGGTCATCCCATAAATTTCACTGGCGATCGCCTCCGAAATATCCGCAGGCGCAATCACCCGCCGACAAACTTGATTTTCCTGCTGGGTTTCTACAATCGGATAAAGGGCAATATCCCCCTTCGGGGAACGAGCCGCAATTATCGCCAGTTCCTTATCAAAGGAAACACAGGCCTCCATCAAATAAAACTGGGAGGGGGGATGTTCCCAGGCAAAGGCCTGCCAATCCTTCTCATCCCGGATAATAAAGGTGCCCTGACCATCGTAACCATGGCGGCGGGACTTCAGGACAAAGGGAAATAGACAGTCTTTAGGTAGAGATTGGCCCCGAAATAGGGAAAACTCCGGCACGGGCAAGCCCAACTCTTGGAGGTAACACCGTTGTTGGTACTTATCCAAAAGGGGGGCCAGGGTGGATAGATCGGGATAAAAACGAACCCCCTGTATTGCTAGGGCACTGAGGGCGTTGAGATCAATGAACTCATTTTCAAAGGTAATGACTTCACAGGCTTCCGCGAGTTGAGCCGTAGCGTGAATATCATCTAAGGGAGCATAAATAACCTCATGGGCAACGGAAACCGCTGGATCCGTACTCTGGGGTGTTTGAACTATTAGGTCTAAATCCAGCGACTGAGCCGCCTGCCCTAACATTTGGGCTAACTGTCCACCACCAATGACACCAATCTGTCGGGTCACGTTGCTTTTCTCCAATTTTTCTAACACTATTTAGCGATAAAGTATAGCGATAAACCATTATGCCGAACGGTTTAGTTTGACGGACACCTCTCCCTATTGTCATATTCAACGCAGTTGTGTCAACATCCGGTCAAAGTCTTGGGCAATCTGAGACCAGTTAAAGCGGTTTAAGGCATGGGTTCGTCCAGTTTCTCATGGACTGGCACGTGGGGCAGGTCACAGGGGAATCAGACATGGAGGTTCTCGGTGAACGATTTCTCTCATATCCTTACATTTTTAGGACTACCCTTCAATACATACATCCACGCTGACACGACAGCTAACACTCGCTTGGAGCGGACTGACAATAGGTGCTAAAGCCATGCAGAGGTCAGTTACAGCCGCTCAAGCGAACCGTTAGGCTAAATATCGTATTTCGACTAACTTAAATTTCGGTTTCAACAGCTTTCTGTAAACGGTTCATTGCATACTTTGCCTCGTTGAATAAGTCGTTCCAATCATCTGGAGGATGACCACTCTCTAGCATTTTCCTAAAAACTCTATAAGCGTCTGTATTACTCTCATAGGATCGCTTAGAGTTTTCGTCATTGACCCAAGCGAGGAGAATGATTTTACTCGCTTGATGGTATCGGAAAAATAGTCGGTATTGCTGAAAAAATTTAGCTCTAAACCAGTGCTTGTAATCATCTCCAAGCGTCGCCCCCTGTCGATACTCACTACGAGTTGGATCTTGAGGAATAATATCAAAGGCCAACTTTACGATCGCAGCTAGACGCTTTGTAGCATTTTTCTTTTTATAGTTCTTAGAATCCTTATGACGCAGATGTTCAACCTGGGCCACAAGTTCTTCAAACTGTTCAAGGAATAGGGGATGAGCAAATATGTTCCACCCATGAATCACTAGGGGTTGTTCTACGGGCAACCTTATTCGTCCTCATCCGAGAGTGGTGCCTCAAGATCGAGATCAATACCAGCGACTAGGGATTGAACATGGCTGACTAGGCTAGAACTCAACACTTGTAATTGTTGAGGGTGTTTTTCCATATCCCGTGCGAGAAAATTCAGAAATTCCCCAAGCACTGGATCACTTTTTGTTGACTCAGCCCGCGAGATCCATACTTTACCGTCAGGCTCTATGGTATAGCAAATTTTATCGCGCTTATTCAAGCCAAGAGCTTTGCGAACAGGATCGGGGACTGTCGTCTGGTAACGGTCAGTAAGGGTAGATTCTGGAAGTGGGGCTGACGTTGTAGCCATAGCGACCTTTAAGCCTGTCTGTAAAACTATACATGAATGATAATGCAATTGCATTGTCTTGTCGAGCGTGAAGCCACTGGGCCTACAGCCTAACGGCAAAGTTGTGCGGTGGCAGACAACCCCTGTCACTCAGAAAGCTCCGATGGCTCCACGCTAAAGGTCAGATTTTGTTGCTGCCGCTTGATCTCCAGACTGATTTTTTCCCCCAGACGGGTTGATTCAACAATGCCTTGAATTTGTTGGGGGTTTGGCTGGTTGACATCATTGATTTTGGCAACCCAATCCCCTGGTTGCAGCCCGGCCCGGGCCGCTGGAGAGTTAGGAATCACACCCACAATTAATGTGCCTTGTTCCTGGGTAATCTGCCACTGGGGATTTTCCTGGTTGATCTGCTCCCGCAGCGTTTTGTTAAGCCCGACCATGCGAATGCCCAGGTAGAGGTGCAATGCTCTGCCCTGTTCAATAATTTGGTTGGCTACCCGTTGGGCAGTATTAATGGGAATGGCAAAGCCGAGTCCTTGGGCCCGGGCAATGACGGCTGTATTGACACCAATCACTTGGCCCTGTTGGTTTAGAAGGGGGCCGCCGGAATTACCAGGGTTGATCGCCGCATCGGTTTGGATAAAGTTGACGCGCTTGTCTGTGGCACCAATTTCATTACTGGAGCGGCCAGTGGCACTAATAATGCCGGCGGTTACTGTGTTACTCAAGCCCAAGGGATTACCAATGGCGATCGCCCATTCCCCTGGAAACAAGGTATCAGCATTGCCAATGGGTGGTGTGGGTAAATTATCCGCCGGAATTTGAATCACTGCAATATCCGTCAAGGAATCGGCCCCTAGCACTTCACCATCAAACTGGCGGCCATCGGGCAATGTGACCCGCACTTGGCTGGCTCCTTCAACCACATGGGCATTGGTGAGGACTTTACCATCAGAGGAAAAAACAAACCCAGACCCTTTTCCCTGTTGAATTGGGGCATCCGGCTCCATCCAGGGATTAAAGGGGCGATTACCCTCGGGAGCAGTTCGCGCCGCATCAATACTCACCACCGCTGGGCCAACGCTTTCTACCACTTGGGCAATGAAGTTATTGGGAGAGCCATCCCCAGAGACGATCGCCGGTAGGGAAGGGGATTCGTCAACATTGGAGGTAAGATCACCTAGCTCTGGAAATTGACCCTGACAACCCAGAAGGGTTAATCCAATCACCCCCACGCTAATACCCTTGACCATAGAACTTAGTTGAGAATCATTCACGCTCGATTAGAACCTGCTATGGGTGTACTGTGAAATATGTCCCCCTTCCTTACCTATGTTCATTTTTTATGACCCACGCGACTGATATTTCGACCCTAGCCCGCTGGATGGCAGCAGATTTTAGCAATCAAGAGCAGGCCTTTGAAAATCCCCCCTTTTATGCCCACATTCGCGTTTGTATGCGTCCCTTGCCTAAGGGCATTGTAGCGGGAGTCGGCCTTTACGTTGAGCAGGCCTATGACTATCTTTTAACGATGCCCTACCGCAGCCGTGTTTTGGAACTAGTGAGGGATCAGGATCAGATTTTAATAAAAAACTACACCATCAAGGATGAAAAACGGTTTTACGGTGCCTCCCGCGATCGCCAGCACCTGGCCAATATCAAGGCCAATGACTTAGTACTGTTACCCGGTTGTAATATGATCACCCGCTGGACGGGCCATAGTTTTCGTGGCGAAGTGGAGCCTGGAAAGGCTTGCAAGGTTGTTCGTAAAGGCCAAGAGACCTACCTGGATAGCACCTTTGAAATTGATTCTGAAAGATTTATCAGCCACGATCGCGGCAGAGACCCCATTACCGATGAGCATCTCTGGGGATCCGTGGCTGGCCCCTTTTATTTTGTTCGCTGGGCAAGTTTTGCCGACGAAGTAGAGGGGACTTAAACCTTAGCCAGAAAACTAAAACTAGACCCTAGCCAAAACGACCACTAACATAATCCATGGTGACCTGCTCCTTGGGATTATTAAAGACCACATTGGTATCATTACACTCGACTAAGTAGCCGGCCCGATTCCCTTTGGTGGTAGCCTCCGCATTAAAGAAGGCGGTGCGATCGCTGACCCGGGTGGCCTGCTGCATATTATGGGTGACAATCACAATTGTGAATTCTTTCTTGAGTTCTTGGATCAACTCCTCCACCCGCAAAGTAGAAATGGGGTCAAGGGCCGAGCAAGGTTCATCCATCAAGATGACATCGGGCCGGGTGGCAATGGTGCGGGCAATACAGAGCCGCTGTTGCTGACCACCGGAAAGGGATAGACCACTTTGCTTGAGTTTATCTTTCACCTCGTCCCAGATCGCCGCTTGCCGCAGAGAGGTTTCCACCAACTCATCCAGGTTGCCCTTGTACTTGTTCACCCGCGCCCCAAAGACAACGTTATCGTAAATGGACTTGGGAAAAGGATTGGGCTTTTGGAACACCATACCAATGCGGCGACGCACTTCCACCGGATCAACGTCTTTGTCATAGAGATTTTTACCGTGGTAAGTAATTTGCCCCTCCACTCGCGCCCCCGGAACCAGATCGTTCATCCGATTCAAACAACGCAGAAGGGTGCTTTTGCCACAACCGGAGGGGCCGATGAGGGCAGTCACTTTATTGGCGTAGATGTCCAGAGAAACATCCCGCACGGCCTTGAAGGTTCCGTAAAAGATAGAAGCATTGTTCACTTCCATTACGGTCTGAAGGCTAGAAATGGGTGGTGTACTAGCTGAACTATTAGTCATGGAAAAAACTGCCTTGTAATGATTGAGCAACAACTAAACAAACGGAACCCATGGAACAAAAAAAGATTAAAACACCTTTTTACGGGTCAACAGACGCGATGAAATACTTACAAAAAGAATGATTCCCAGAAGTACTAATGCCCCTGCCCAAGCGAGTTGTTGCTGGGGTTTATAGGGAATAATCGAGAAAAAGTAAACCTGAACCGAGAGGGTAGAAATGGGACGGAAGATATCCGTAGACCAAAAGTTGTTATTCAATGCCGTAAACAGTAGGGGGGCAGCTTCGCCACCGGCCCGAGCAACAGCTAACGTCACCGCAGTGGCAATGGAGGGTAATGCCGCAGGCAAAACAATCCGACTCACCATTTCAAAGCGGGTTGCCCCTAAGCCAAAGGCGGCTAAACGCACCTCCTCGGGAACGAGAACCAGGCCTTCCTCCGTAGTTCGCATCACAATGGGTAACATGACAACGGAAAGGGCAACCCCACCGGCAAAGGCACTAAAACTTCCCATCGTCAGAACAACAATGGTATAGGCAAATAAACCGGCAATAATCGCCGGAACCCCACTGAGGACATTAGCAGAAAATCGAACCCAATAGGCAATTTTGCTGCCGCGGCCAAATTCCGAAAGCCAAACGGCCCCTAAAACCCCAAGGGGAACACTAATCACAGCGGCGATCGCCAGGGTAATCAGGGTACCCACAATGGCATTGCCCAGACCACCGCCACTGAGTCCAGGGGGAGGGGGCAATTTTGTAAACAAATCTAAATTAATCAGCTTTAAGCCTTCGGAGGAAACATTAATGATAATTGCTGCCAGAGGAATAACAGCCATTACGGCAAAGGAGGCGGTAATCACCGTCATCGCAATGCCAAAAATATTGCGACCCGATGTCCACACCTTTGATAAGTCAAAGGCCGATACCTTGGGGGCGTCAGGTTGGGTTAAGCCGGTCATGGGTGCTACCTATCGTATCTATTCTATCGCTCAACGTTTTGGAATTTCTTGATGATGATTTCCGCCAGGATATTGACCATTAGGGTGAGAATCATCAGTACCAAGCCCGCGTACAGTAGTGCCGCCACTTGATCCCGACTTGCTTCCCCAAACTGGGAGGCAATCAGGGAGGCAATGGTTGAGCCAGGTTCCAAAATGGAAATATTAATCCGATTGGCATTTCCCACGAGCATGGCGGCGGCCATTGTTTCTCCCATGGCGCGACCCAGAGCTAGCATCACCGAGCCAACAATCCCGGAAAAACCGGCGGGAATGAGTACCCGGATAATGGTTTCCCAGCGGGTTGCCCCCAGGGCCATGGAACCCTGGCGTAGGTGGGGAGGCAAGGAAATGAGTGTTCCCCTAGAAATGGAGGTAATCAGGGGCAAAATCATGAACCCTAAAACCAAACCCAGGGTGAGGAGACTGTTGCCGCGGGGGGAGGTGCTAAAGAGGGGAATCCAGCTAAAATGGGCGTAGAGGAAATTGTAAAAGGGGACCAGGAAGGGAATCAGCACAAAAATACCCCACAGACCAATGACCACACTGGGGATAGCGGCTAAAAGCTCAATGGCAAAGGCAATGGGGGTGCTGATCACCGGGGGTAAAAAGTCTTCACTGAGAAACACCGCAATCCCTAAACCCAGGGGTACGGCAATAATCAGGGCAATGATGGCACTGACAATGGTGCCGTATATCTGGGGCATGACCCCGTAGATATTACGAACCGGATCCCAGGTAGTGGAGAAAAGAAAGCCGAGGCCAAATTTTTGGATGGATGGCATGGCGGTGAGGCCAATCTGAATAATAATCCAGACAAGGGCAACGGCTATGGACAGGGCAAAGGCCATGGTGGTGTAATAAAACACCTGATCGAGGTAGTAACGGGCGTTTTTGCGTGCCTCGATCGCGTAGGGGTTAATCGTATCCGGGGATTGTTCCGAAGGGGTCATAGCTCCATACTGATTATGGGACTAGGAAAAAATAAAAACATAGAAAAAAAACTGATTGCCTTAGGTGATGTTGAAGGATACAGGGGCAAAGGGCGACAAACCCTTACCCCCGTATATTTTCAGGGAGTAAAAAACCGAGATTAGCTGGCTTTAACCCCATCTAGAACCTGCTTGACCCGCTCAACAATATCGGCGGGCATGGGCACGTAGTCTAGTTGCTGAGTGGTGCTGGTACCCTCGGTGAGGGCCCAAATCATCGTGGACTTGAGGGCTTCCCATTTCTTGGCATCCTGGTATTCGGGATAGACCATAATCCAGGTCAAGCCAGCAATGGGGAAGGCATCGGGATTTTCGGGATCGGGCACAACCAGGCCAAAGTCTTCGGGAATCGGAACCCCTTCAAAGGCTTTAGATGCAGCCTCCGGTGAGGGATAGATAAAGTTACCGGACTTATTCTCGACCTGGGCCCTGGCAATATCATTCAGCTTGGCGTAGGCGTACTCAACGTAGCCAATGGTGCCTTCGTTTTGCTGAATTTGGGCGGCAACCCCTTCGTTCCCTTGACCACCCACACCCGTGGGCCAGTCAACGGAGGTGCCAACACCAGCGGGCCAGTCAGGACAAGCGGCATTAATGTGATTCACAAAAATAAAGGTGGTACCACTGCCATCGGAGCGGTGGGCAAAGGTAATGGGCATATCGGGCAAGTCTTTGCCAGGGTTGGATGCCACAAGGGCGGGATCATTCCATGTCGTGATTTTGCCTTCAACAATGCCGCAGAGAACTTCCCGGGAAATCCGTAATTCCTCAACGCCAGGTAAATTGTAGGCTAAAACCACTGCTCCACCGGCCATGGGAACCTGGATTGGATCCGCACCGTATTTGTCTTGGAAAGACTTGAGCCGATCGCCAGTGATGGGAGCATCGGACGCGCCGAAGTCCACGGTACCACTGATGTATTGCTCAAGACCGGCCCCACTACCAACGGATTGATAGCTGATCTGGACATCGGGATTTTCATCCTGGGCATAGGTGGCGAACCAGTTTTGATATAGGGGAGCAGGGAAACTTGCCCCCGCACCACTCAGGGCAACGGTTTCACCCGTAGAAGTAGGGCCGGAACCACTATCTGTACCTGTATCCCCTTCACCACCACAGGCAGCAACGGTGCCCGCAAGGACAAGGGTAGAAAGAATAGAGACTAGACGAGTTGGACGAATTTTGAAGATCATAAGCGGCGATCGCAATTAAGAACAAAAACCAAATTGCATAAGACTAACTTGCTGCGAAAGGATAGAGATGACTATACCCGCAAAACAAGCTAGGGAGATATTACAGGAGCATTGTAAAGGTTGGATTAAATTCTGCCGGAGTTTATTTGTATTTTGATCTCAGGGATCCAAGTCATAATTTCCAAGATTTCGATGGATTAAGTTGCGGGCGAATTAAATTGCCATCGATACTATTTCTTGAGCACCTTTAATAATTGAGAATTATTCTAATTAATGAAAGAGGAATTATCCCTTGTATAATTCTTCTGCTTAGGTCATTTATGTAGTCAGCACAAGGAAGATAGTCCGTGCATAGTCATAACTTATTAAGAAATTACGTCATTATTTTGCTAATGGCAGCTATCCCCCTTCCCGTATTAGCGGAACGGGATACCCTTCCTATTATGATTAACGGCTGTGTCATCAAACCCAACACCGATTGTAGGGGGCTGGGCAATAGCCTTAAATATGCCAATCTCAGTGGGGTTGACTTAAGCGGGGCCAATCTGTCGGGATTAAACCTGCACGGTGCGTCCCTACGGAATGCCAATCTAAGGGGAGCTAATTTACAGCGTGTTGAGCTAGATATGGCTTCCCTAGCCAAGGCGGATTTGACGGGAGCAGACTTGACGGATGCCTACTTTGCTCTCTCTGATGTCGCTGGGGCTAATTTCCAAGCGGCGATTCTCACCAATGTTGATTTGCGCGGGGCAAATGGAGCTAGAACCGCCATTCTAGATGGAGCTAGGCTCTGCAACACCACATTACCTGATGGCACAATTCGCAACGACCATTGTCCTTGAGGCAAAGCTCATTTCAAGAAAAGTTATAAAGTTTTCTTAACATCGGTGTCCGCACCCATGGAGATGTTTTAGAATCAGCTTAAGCGGTGAATGTCTATATCCTTCCGTAAGTTTTTGGTTTTTAGTTACTAGCTTGTTCCCTTAATATTTACAAGTCTAACCAAATTAGATTGCAAAGAAATTAATTTTTGATTTCCGCTGATTCCTGGGAAGATGATCCCGTTGGAATTCAACTCATTGTATTCATTTTTCCAACTTATTTACCCAATCGAGGCATCTCCGATGATGTTTAATAACTTCGTGGATCGATGGATCAAAGCCGGTGTTCTAACCCTGACGTTGGCGTTGGTGGGCTGTGGTGGAACCAATGACTCCTCAGAATCTTCAATGGATCCAAGCTTAAAAACCATTGCCATTGACGGGTCAAGTACGGTCTATCCCATTTCCAAGGCTATGGCAGCGGCATTTACCGCAACAAAAGAGGGGGAGAATGCCGATATTTCGGTTAAGTTTTCGGGAACATCCGCCGGATTTCGGGAATTTTGTACGGGCAAAACGGATATTAGTGATGCGTCTCGGCCCATCTTGATTGCAGAACTCAACCAATGTATCCAAAATGGCGTACCCTTTATTGAAATTCCCATTGCCTTTGATGCCCTTACTATTGCAGTCAATCCTGAAAACACCTGGCTTAAGGAGCTTTCCGTACAAGAACTGGCAACGCTGTGGCAAAAAGCTTCGGAGCAAAAACTGACTCGTTGGAATCAACTCCGCCCTGATTTTCCCGATACGCCAGTGATTTTATGGGGCCCAGGGGGAGATTCGGGAACCTTTGATTATTTTAATGAAGCAATTTTAGGGGATTCTCGTGGGGCACGGGCGGACTATACCGGCAGCGAGGATGACGATGAAATTGTGGCGGGCATTGCGGCAAATGCTAATGCGCTGGGCTATTTACCCTTTGCCTATTTTGAAGCCAATACATCTAAACTGCGGGCGATCCCGATTAATAATGGTCAAGGGGCGATCGCTCCGGGGTTAGAAACAGTGCAATCCAGTGAGTACCAACCCCTTTCACGGCCGCTATTTCTCTATGTGAATGCCCAAAAGGCCCAGGAAAAGCCACTATTGCGTCAATTTCTGGAGTTTTATTTAGAAACGGCCCCTGAGATTGTCACCCAGGTGGGGTATGTTCCCCTGACGGAGGAGGGCTATCAACTGGCTAACCTTCAGTTTATTCGTGGGGAAGTGGGGACAGCCTTCAAGGGGGTTCCTGAACCAGATGTCACCATTGAAGAACTCCTGCGCCGCCAGGTTATTTTCCAAGATAGTCAGGCCAGTGCTCCCGGCCAATAGACTACCTTTTTTGAGCAGGGTGGTCGTCTAATTAGTCCGCTTGTAGACGGCTGGCCCATAGTCCCGGTTCGGAATCGGGAATGGCGATCGCCCCCACGGTGCGCTCATAAAAAGCAGTGGGCCCAACCCAACCAATAATGGCATAGGCATACCCCTGTTCTTTCATTTGCCAGAGGGTGAGTTGTAACAGCAGGGTGCCAATTCCCTGGCCACGAACAGCCTCATCCACCCCCATGGGCCCAAATAATCCCAGGGCAGCCGTATCGTAGCAGGCAAATCCCTGTAGTTTTCCGGCTTCAACGGCTAAAACACAGCGGGGCGGGCGTTGGTGTAGGGCAATACTTACTTCACTCACCCAACCCTGACTGAAGCGGCCTTTTACCCAATCTAAAATGAGATGGGTTTCCGAGCCAAGGGGTTGGCGATAGATAATGCCCTGCTGGTTATGGGCCGCAATTTTGGGCCAATCTACCTCTAGGTTGTAGAGCTTAACCAACATATCGGTCATAGCTAATTACAGGGGAGGTTAATTTAGGGGATCACGACACCGGCTGGACATTTAAGACAGGGGCCGGTTCCGAGGAGTCGTGGATGGGGGTGAGATGATCGGCCTGTAATAAGTTGGTTAGCAAGGACATGGGGGGTTGGGGATAGGGCCAGGCAAAGGCATGGCGGAAGGCCGCTTTTTGACAGGCCTGTAGCTCCTGGAAATCTAAAATATCCTGGGTGAGTAGGTTTTCGTACTCAAAGGGTAAGCGCATATTGTGGAGTCCGGCATTGTCAGTGCAAATGGCCACATCAACACCCGCCTCAAAGCATCGCTCAAAGATCAGACGTAAATCCTGATAATCTTCTAAGGTTCCCGTCTGGAAATAGGTGGTGGGACAAACTTCTAGACATTGGCCCCGAGCGGCGATCGCCGGCAGCAGTTCGGGATAGCGCAGGGGAATTTGAATCCCATGGCCAATGCGCTGGAGATAGGGGAGCAAATCAGCATAGCATCCCTGGCGAGTTTCGTAGAGGTGGCCCGTTGTTTTTAGGCCGAGGGAGCGGGCCCGTTGGTAAAGTTCGCTAAATTCATCGAGGCGATCGCCGTAGGCCCCATCTCCGCCGGCGAGGTCAATACCACAAACATACTCAGGCATTTGGGCTGCCAACTCGAGGATTGCCCGATTCACGGTGTAGGGTAAGCGGGAATGCATACAGAGAATTTGGCTGGTCACCATCGGATAGTCTTTGATCTGGCAGGCTTGCCCAACAATTTGGACGATCTCCGCCATCTGATCAATGCGATCCGTTTGCGAAAGCTGGGAATCGGTGCGGAAAAAGGGTGTATAGCGTAGTTCTAGGTAGGCTAAATTTTCAAAAATGTAGGCCCCACGGATCAGACGATAGATGAAGTAGGGCAAGGTTTGGGGCGTTTGTACCCCTTCCACTAGGGTATGTAACTCTAGGTACTCTTCTAGGGATTCCCGGGGACGGGTATAAAAGTCTTCAAAATTTTCGTAGTCAGGAAACCGGGCTGCCAGGGCTGGATCATTCCGCTGAAAATAACGCCAAAGAATACGAGGGACAACGGATCCCCCTAGGTGACGGTGGAGTTCGGCGTAAAGGGCCATGGTGGTCGCGCTCCGAAGAAAATGTGGGCAAACCCTAAAAAAAATGACTCTGACAATAACGCTAGAAATGAAAACATTAAAAATGACGCTAAAAGTACATCAAATTTATAAAATAGTGCTTCTAATGTAACAATATTAACAAAAATTACAAAGGCTTGACGTTGCGACCATCATTGAATCTAAAAATTCGAGAATTTGAATATCCTAAGACATTGACATCCTCCCACGCTTGAAAGTGGGGGCTTCTCAGAGGATGTTTTATGAGCCATACCAGAGGTGAAATTTTTGGTTGAGGTGATGTTGAATGTCACTAGCGATCGCCCCTAGGTTCTGCTGGGCATCAATGGGAATTACCTGTTCTGGGGATTGGTTCGCTAGGGCCCTAAATCCGTCGTACACCCGTTGATGAAAGGCTAGATCAAGGTTTTCCAGGCGATCGCCCGTAGAACTTCGTTGGCGGGTACGCTCTAGACCAATGGCCGGCGGTAAATCTAGCCACAGGGTTAAATCCGGTTGCAAGCCAGCGGTGGCAATGTCATTAATCTGGTGAATGAGGTGGAGATCAATGCCCCGTCCATAGCCCTGGTAAGCCACCGTTGATCCGGTAAAGCGATCGCACAGAACCACGCCCCCCGCCACTAAATGGGGACGAATCTGGGTTTCAATGTGCTGATGGCGATCGGCTCCGTAGAGAAATAATTCAGCAATGGCGGGAATATCTTCCTTACTGTGGAGCAAAATCTGACGAAGTTCCTGGCCGAGGGCGGTTCCTCCCGGTTCACGGGTAGCAAGAATGGGTGAGTCCAGACTAGGGCAATTTTTGGACAGGGTTTTGAACCAATGACTGGTGGCCAACCATTCCTGAGCAAGCTGAATTTGAGTAGACTTGCCAACGCCTTCAGTGCCTTCAAAAACAATGAATCGCCCCATTGACATATTTACGATCTCGTGACTATGGTTGAATAAATTGAACAAAATTGAGGTATCAATGATTGGAATCCCGTAACTGCTCCCTAACTTCTCTTTCAGACCTGCTTGAACCCGCATTCCTGAAACGGCATTTCTGAAAAAGGCGCAAAAAGGGGATTCGTTAAACTGATTACACAATGCCCGGTTCCTGGTTAGTTATCATAGGAACCATGTTGACCCACCTTACCATGCTGTAAATGCTATGGCTCGATACAAAAGCAACCTAACAATTGATGCCCCTGGAGACTGTCTGAAGGATCAGCTGGTGGGAACGCTCAGATCCTGCGATTTAGAAGTGATTCATGCCACAGAGGACTATTTGGTCGCCCGTGAGCTATCCGATCGCGCCTCCCTAGCTCAACTCGTCATTGTTGAAGTTCTCATTGACAAAACCCATGCCTCAGAAAAGAGTACGGATTTAGATATGGTGTTTCGGAATGAAGAACTGTCCCTTAAGCGGAATAATCACTGCGAACAACTCTATCATCGGGTCAGCCAGGCGATCGCCGATAATAAAAACTGGCAGTTGATTAGAAGTGTAGCCACAATTTAATATCGCTACAGTTTAATGATTTTCCCAAAGATTTATTTCAATGCAGATTTTTCAGACTCCAGGGGACTTTAGACCCTCGGGGGTAGCTGTAGCATAGATTAGGTGTAGCATAGAGGGTAGTGGGTTTTTACTTTCTAGGGTTGCCAATTCTTCTATGTCTGATACCACCCAAGATCACCATGTATTAACAATTGAAGATGAATCCGGGTCACGCACCTTGATTCTTAAGGCGGCAACCTACTCCTTGGGCCGAGATTCATCCAACGGGATCGTGATCAAGGGGAAAGGAGTTTCCCGGCAACATGCTCTTTTACTCCGCCTGCCGGCCCCTAATGGCTACCAATATCGGGTCGTAGATGGTAATTCCGAGGGTAAAGCCAGTGCCAATGGTGTTCTCGTCAATGGTAAACGCTCCAATAGCCATAATTTGAAGCATCGAGATGAAATTTACTTTGGTTCTGGGGTGCGGGCGGTTTACGAAATTGTGTCCATGGAAAACTCCCAGTTTATTCAGTACCTAGAACCGGCGGATTATCAAAGCATTAAATCTTCCCCCAAGACCTCAACTTCCACAACGATCAGTGAGGAAGATAGTCAAGAGCAAACCCTCTTTAATCAGGTGATACCACCGGAATTGAGTGAAGGAGCAGTGGCCAAGTCCCCGGTTGAACAACCTGCGGCTTCAACCCCCAACCGTCCTTGGTGGATCATAGGTGTGGTAGCGATTATCTTGATCGCCCTTGGAGCAGGACTTCTCTTAAACCGCGAGGAATCCTCACCGCCGCCCGAGCCTGCAAGCCAAGAACAGAGTTAGCTGGCTTAATTCCCTGCTTTGGGTATCTCTTCAGTGACACCGATGCGGGTTACGCTTGTGGGAGCTATGGTTGGCATGGTTGTTCCGCCGGAGGTTGCACTATGCCTATCATCAGGGCTTATTTGTCTTGGCTCAGTCTGGCGATAGAATGGTGATTCTCAATGAGGATAAATTCCAGCCAAAAGGCTGGTAGGGGTATCATTTTCTGAACAACGACCTGCCCTAAAATAGGGAAATGCGTGACAACCTTTGTAAGTATCTAGCGGAAAAATATCCCATCGCCTTTACCCAGTGGCTCCTCAAGGATTCCTCGCAAGATGTTTCCATCCTGAAAACCGAACTGAACCTAGAACCCATCCGCGCCGATTCCGTGACATTGGTACAGACCCAAAACTGTATTCTCCATCTAGAATTTCAAGTAGAGCCAGAGCCGACATTGCCTCTGCGGATGCTGGACTATTGGCTGAGACTCTATCGTACCTATCACTGTGAGATTGTCCAGGTCTTGATCTTGCTACGACGGACAAGGGTTTATGTGCCCGATGTCTTTGAGTTGCCAACGACGCTCCATCGCTATCGAGTGATTAAACTCTGGGAAGAAGACCCCAATCAATTTTTTAATATTCCTGCCCTATTACCATTTGCCGTATTAGGAAAAACCCAGAACGAGGAAGCCCTATTACAAGCCGTCGCCCATAGAATTGGTGAAATTGAATCAGTTCAAGCGCGGCAAGAATTGAGTACCGTCGTTCAACTATTGGCTGGGCTACAGTACAGTAAGGAGCTTATTCAAACCATTTTTAGGGAGGGGATGATGCGCGAATCGGTGATTTATCAAGAGATTCTCCAGGAAGGGGAACGTAAAGGACTTCAACAAGGTCTCCAACGTGGACGACAGGAGGGACGACAAGAGGGACGACAAGAGGGACGACAAGAGGGTCAACGGGAGGAAGCCTGTACCCTCATCCTGCGTCAACTAAACCGACGATTAGGGCGTCTTCCAGATCGCTTTGTCAGCCAGATTGATGATCTATCCCTGGATCAATTGGAATCCTTGGGGGAAGCCCTCTTAGATTTTCAAGACCTCCATGATCTAGAGAGTTGGCTAGGATCACGACCCAGCAGTTAGACCCTATTCTGTTTTTACCGATATGAATGGATATGAGGTAATGGTGGCCACAGAATTTATACAACTAATTTCTTTCAGGCGATCGCCTCGAAATGTAACTTAAATGTTACAAATAGGAAACAGGAGTTGCCAAGACGTAAGTTAGTGTGAAGTAATGAATACAGCAGTTTTTTGACTCGCAATACCTGAGTAACCAAGGAGTAATCCCATGACCCTCACCGATACCCAAGTCTACGTCGCCTTAGTTGTTGCCTTAGTTCCCGCTATCCTCGCGTTTCGTCTTTCCACTGAGCTATATAAATAAGAAGAGACCATCGATTGATTTATTTGGGTAGCCCGGTGGAAGCCTTCGCCGGGTTAAGTTACTTTGTTTGGTATTAGTTATGCCCCGTTCTGCTCAACGATTTGCCAACCCTGTCCCATCAAGCCAGGATCATCCCTATCAAGGGCAAACCTTAGAGGTTCTGGCAAAGATAGTGGTTCACTCGGGCTTAATTGTTTTTGGTCTGATGGCGGTCGGTAAAATTTTGCCCTACCAAATAGCCCAGTCCCAAAAGCTTGAAGCCATGGAAGGGGAAGTGGCCCAAATGCAACAGCGGGTCAATCAACTACGGGCAGATTATGAACTGGATTCCCAGCCCCAGGCCAATCAACGCATTGCCCAGGAAGAAGGAAATATGATTGGGACGAATCAACGGCGGGTGATCTGGATTGATCCTGAGGCGACCCAGCCCTAGCCAGTATTGCCTGCCAGTATTGTTTGTAGAAGGTATGTAAGCATTTATGTCTGTATCTAGCGATCGCCCCCTCCCCGATGACAGCTACGTTGTTCTCGGATTAGCCACCTGTTTTATTAAAACTGACGGCAAACTCCAATCAATACAAGTCGTTGAACCCATTCCCTCTGCGGCCCTAGAAGCGTTGATTCAAGGCTTACCGACCTCCTACTCCCAGGCCCGGGCCATGACCTTGGCAGAATCTAGTCAGGAGGCCACAGCCCTCGTTCATTTTCCTGGGGATGCTCAGTTTGCCGATGACTTTGCCGAACGGTTACAGGCCGCTGCCCGCACATACAGATCGCGGCAGGAAGCAACCCGTCACATCCCCCTAGGGACAACCTACAGCGACTTTAACTTTTCCACTGAACGGAAGCGGATCCTCAATTCGGAGCGGATGGTCACAGCAGCGGATAATGTGAAGCAACACGCCTATACTCATGAAGTTCTCTAGGCTTGAGACCTAATAGAGCCTAATAAAGGGCGATCGCCAGCATTAGCAAAAATAAAAAGCTAACAAAAATAAAAAATAGACCCCACACATCAAAGAAAAAGTCTGACGGTGCAGGGCCAAAGACGCAGTTAGGAGGTATCTTTCCCTACTAAGGTAAGGGTAGATTTCAAAAAAGGGTTGACTCTTTACCAAGTCTTTAGATTTGCATCCCGTGGATTGGAAATTTGAATGATCATGATTGAGAAGTACGGTAATTCTAAGTGCAAATCGTACTCTAGGTTACGGTAGATGCGCTGTTTCGCTGTGGTTGCCCAAGTGACGACCACCGCTCGATTCAACAGATGCAGACGATGGAGTACCTGCCACACTTGGGGATAGACCGATCGCACCTTTAATAAGACCACCGTATCCGCCCAACCACAAACCTGTTCCAACTCTTCAGCACAGTACATCGCCGGTAAAATAACCAGGCGATCGCCCCCCAGGGTTAAGGGTTGACCCACCATTGCCGCTGCCGCCAAGGGAGAACACACCCCCGGAATGATCTCAATTTGGATGGGAATGGGATTAGATTCTTGGCGTAGCGTTTCAGCTAGATAGGCAAAGGTACTGTAAAACCCCACATCTCCCTCACAGACAAAGGCCACATCTTCTCCCTGATCCAGGTGTTCTAAGACCCGCTGGGCGGCCCGTTGCCAGGCTGCCCTTAAAATGGCTCCATCCTGCACATAGGGAAAATCTAGGGGTAAACGAATCTGCTGGGGGGTTAACCAAGGGGCGGCAATTCCTTCGGCAATCCCCAGTTTCCCCCCAAGGCCGGCGGGAAAGGCAACCACGGGAACCCGCTGCAAAATACCTAGGGCTTTAACGGTAATTAATTCGGGATCACCGGGGCCCACACTCAAGCCGTAGAGCGTCCCTGCCATTAATGCCAACCCAAGCCCTGGCCGATTTGGTAGATGAGGCCACTCACTCCCCAGGCTAAAACCAGGGAATAGGCCGTTGCCATCAGTGTAAACCGCCAACGCTTAGATTCCGTTTGCAGGGTGGCTAGGGTACTCAGACAGGGGGTATACAGAAGCGTAAACAGCATAAAACAATAGGCTTGTAATGGCGTAATTTGCTGGGCGATCGCTCCTTGGAGTTCACTGCCTTGGAGATGGTAAATAACTGCCAAGGAGCCAACGACGATTTCCTTGGCCACGAAACCAAAAATCAAGGCAATGGTCAACTGGGCATTAATGCCTACGGGAGCCAAGAGGGGTTGCAATCCCGCACCAATTTGTCCGGCCCAGGTTTGCAGACTGGCCGGCTCCACATTCAGGGGAAAATGGGTTAATCCCCACACGCCAATCACCCCGGTAATAATAAAACCACTGGCCCGCTGAAGAAAATGGCGTACCTCACCCCAGGCCCGGCTAAAAATTTGGGAGACTGTGGGTAGTCGGTAGGGCGGAAGCTCTAGGACAAAGGATTCATCGTTGGGAAATTGTCCCCGAAAAAGGAGGGCCGTTCCCATGGCAGCCACACAACTCCAGAGGTAGAGGGAAACAATAATGATTGGCCCCAAGCGATGATCAAAGAGACAGGCCGCCATAAACACAAATACCTGCAACCGGGCCGAACATAGGGAAAAGGGAATCACTAGCATCGTTAATAGTCGTAGTCCTGGCGATCGGATCACCCGAGTTCCCATCAATGCGGGAACATTGCAGCCAAAGCCCATCAAGCTCAAAACAAAACTGCGGCCATCCAAACCAAGGCGGGCCATTAAGCCATCCATCAAATAGGCGGAGCGGGAGAGGTAGCCACTGTCTTCAATAAAGGCCATCACCGTAAAGAAAATAATCACCAAGGGCACAAATGCCGCAACGGTGACAATTCCGCCATAGATGCCATCGATGAAAAATCCCTGCCAACCGGGAGATAAATCTGCCAAGGCCACCGTTAATACCTGTTCCTGGAACCAGACAAAGCTATCACTGAGAATTTCCTGTAGGCGCAAGCCGAAGAACCATACGGCCTCAAACAACAGGAAAATGCCAAGAAAAAACAAAGGTAGACCCCAAAGGGGATGGAGTAAAAAGCTATCTAGACGTTGATTGATATCCTCGCCAGCCCTGGGAGACACCTGAACCCCATCCTGGAGAAGTTCATCGATAGCTTCAGGGGTAATGGGGGCTAGGGCAAGGGGAGTCTCTGGATTCCCTAGGGGGGCGATCGCCGCCGCGGATTGCTCTAGGGCCCGACTGATTTCTCCATAGGCCTCTAAGTATCCACCCCCATACTTAGCACTCAGTAAGGTCACGGGTAATCCCAATGTTTGACTCAGAAGGTGGGGATCAATTTTAATACCATAGCGTTGGGCTTCATCGGCCATGTTTAACAACACCAGGGCGGGAACTCCCCAGGCCTTAATTTGCAATACCAAGCGAATCTGATGGTGGATCTGACTGGCATTCAAAATAATGAGTACGAGACGAACAGGAACCGTGGTTAAAAATTGACGGACAATGGCTTCATCGGCAGCCTCTCCAGCGAGGTCATAAATGCCGGGCAAATCGACAATGGTTGTGGGTTGGCCATTGAGGGTCACCGTTGCCTGGGCCAAATCCACTGTTATGCCTGGCCAGTTGGCTACTCGGGCCGCCGCGCCCGTAATCCGATTAAAAAATGTTGACTTTCCCGTATTGGGCATTCCCACCAAGGCAATGCGGGCTGTGGGTTCAGACACTCTCAGTCTCAGGGGCAATCAAGGGCAATATCAAGCGAGTTAAGACCCGTTCATCTTCTAGCTTATACATATCTAAAACCCCCCCTAGCTGTTGGGCCACATAAAAGCAGGATTTGAGATGGCGGCCGGGGGGATGATCCAAGCTCGAGGGAGCCAGCCAATCTAGGTGATCAATGTGGTGAAGATCAATGATTAGGCGGGGATCAATTTCACCATTATCCGTAATGGAGATCTCTAGCCAGTCAGGGGTGTCTTTGGCTTCCGAGGGATTCCGCTTACACCAAATATCAATCCGGCCCTTGGAGTGGGAGCGTTGACAAGCCGCAAGGAGAACTTCGTAAAGAATGAGTTCAATTTTGGGAATATCCCCGTGGAGTGTCAGCACTTCTTGGCTATGGACTTGGGTCCAGAGTTGTTTCTTTTTTACCCAGGGTTCAAGGCGATCCAGATTGCGTTTCAGTAAAACCGCTAGACCGATTGAACTTTGACTGAACTCTAACTTCCAGGTTTCTTCGGTTAACAACTTGGGTAGAAATTCTAACTGCGATTGTATTTCCCGGCCCCAACGCTTTAGGAGCGGATCGGCAACATCGTAGCGTTGGCGCAGCCATTCATTGAATTGATTCGAGGTTTTAGCAATATTTTGATACAGTTCTTCCACCCGCCGATGTTTGTACCAATTTAGGGTTTCTAGGGTTTGCCATCCCTGGGTTAAAACTTGCAGCAAACAGGTGGAGCGGTGGGCCCAGGCTAAATGATTTGTGAGTGTGACGAGGGATTCTAAATGGCTTTCAGACCAGAGGCGATCGCGGCGATCGGCCACAACTAATACCCCCGATGGCTCATATTCCGGATCCGTTCGTAGGGCTAAGGCCAGGACTTGACCAATATCTGGGCCACTTAACCATTGCCGACTACGGCTATCTAGTTCCTCCACCGTTTGACTAATGAGGCCCGAATAGCGATCCACCTCCGTTCCCGCCTGGGACGACACTAGGGCTGCATGGATTAGGGGATCGTCGTAGATATTGATTTCAACATTGGTGTTAATGCCAAATCGTTGATGGCTGGGGGGCGGTGCTACAATCCAACCTGTGGTTTGCCCCGGCGGCCACGTCACTAAGGCCACCAAGGGAGCCTGAAGTAACGTCATAATATTTTGCAGACCTGTCAGCTCTAGGCGATCTAAATTTTGGGTTTTTTGCATCGCCATTAAACCCGTTTGCATGGAGTTATAGAGGTGCTGTTGTTGCTCACTTTGCCGTTGTAGTTGCCACTGATGACTCAGTAACCCCAAGCATTGGGCCACCTGTTGTAGGGAATTTTGTTCTTGGCGAGTCCAAGGGGATGTTTCCGTGCGCCCAGCAATTAAGACGGCTTCAAGGGGATTCCCAGGGGTTGTTTGGCAAAAAAGGAGCGATCGCAACCCTAATTTATTAAACGTCTCTTTCCAGGAATGGAGGCGGAGTTCGTGTTGAATATCATCCAGGGCAATGGCTACCGCACTGGCTTCAAGCAATTGCCAATCCATCTCACTCAGGGGAGGAAAGGGTTCTAAGGTAATACGACCACGGCTGCGGGGATGTTGGAGTTGGACGGTAAATCGATGGCTAATTGGCTCATGGATCAACAGTAAGACCATGGAGGCCTGGACACTATTGGCCAAATCTTGTCCCGCCTGTTCTAAAACCCTTTTCCAGTCCTGTTCTTGACAAATGGCATGGGTCAGATCCGTGAGAAGTCCCTGACTTTCTTTGGTTTGCAACAGTTGATGCTCGGCCCGCTCCACGGGGGCAGCCAAGGAGAGTAGATTGCAGGCGGTTTTTAGGTCTTGTTTATTGTTTTCTGGCCAAACATGGGGCTTGGACATCTCCAGGGTAATGAATCCAGTTAAATCTGGGCCGACAATTACTGGCGCTGCTAACAATGCTTGGGTATTGAGCATTTGTATCAATCGCACTGGAGTGGTGCTACTCACTGCCCCTTGGGCATCACTGACGGCAACAATCTGGCCCGCCATCAGGGCACTATAAAAACTCGCTAATTCTGTTTGAGTAATGGTTAAGGGTTGGCGTTGGGCTTCACGTCCCAAGGGCTTACCCGTGGTAAAGGTGCGACGACGATAGATGGGTTGATCTATATCTCGCCAAAATAAACTGGTGCGAACAGGTTGGATGTGTTGGTGAATATCCTGGAGCAGGAGATCAATCCGCTGGCTAAGAGTTCCCGCATGGCTAAACTGTTGCAATAACTGCACCAAGGAACCTGATGCGGTTTTCCCAGGCGGTTCCACGGGCGTTTGGGCTTGCAAGCGTCGCAGATCCGAGCCGAGGGCATTAAATAACAGCGTGGCATAGGTTAAATCTTCGCCCCGCAAGGCTTCTCCCCAACGGCTAGAACCAAGGAGGGCAACCCCCAAACATTCCCGTCCCTGGACAATGGGCATAATCACACTACCCTGAATATTCAGGCGGATAGCCACTTGTCGCCATTCCCCGATTCGGTTTTCTTCCTGCAAATTGGGAATAGTGACGGGTTGACGCTGCATCACCACCTGATCGAGGAGACTACCCGCCGCTAGGGAGACTTTTTGTTTTAAGAATGATGCTTGACCAATGGGAGTATCACCGCCTTGACCAATTAAGCTCCGATGGGCATCACTATAGAGTGAGAACCAGATTAAATTCATGCCCAGTTGCTCTTTTAAGTAGCCCAAGACAATGGGCCAAAGGTCTTCCGCCTGGGACTGACGACCCAAAAGTTTCTGAGCCGTTACAAGAGCCGTTAAATTTGATGGGGGTTGAGGCGACTTTGAGGACGTCATCGTCTGTAGCACTACCCTGGCGAAATTTTTCTAATTGTAGCGTTCAATGATGGATCACCATGTTCCACTCTACACCAACTTACATTGTCTGGTTCGCTGTGTGCCCCATTTAATTCTCCATGTAATTTGGTTAGGCAGGGTTCGAGTCCATCGCGATCAAACTCACCTCTACACGGTTGTCCGCGGATTGGGTGAGGGCAATATCAATATTGGGGCCAAAAAATTTCCGTAGTTTATCCTGCTTGGCCAGCCATTGTTCAAAACTAATCAAGGGAGAGTCAAATTCAAGGACTAGGGTATAGGCACCATCGGTATCACTTTCCCGCAATCCCGATAGAACCGGCCGTTCCTCATCGGAGGGACTCAAGCCAAGGGCCGCGAGGGATGTATCTAGGTGGCTTTCTTGGCCGTAGCGATAGCGGGTAATATCGTTGCGGATTTGGGTCTGAATTGGGGTTGCACCTTGGCGTAACTCAATAATATCTGGGGACGGCGGTTGACTGTAGGGCACCGGCTTGAGTTCGGCGGCTTTCAGGGCTAATCCCCCCAAGAGTAGGGGAATGCCATAGAAAAAACCCGCTAGATTTAGGGTTGCATTCCCTTGGGCATAGGCGATCGTTCCAATGATGGTCAAAACTGAGCCAACGACTAATCCAATTGTTCCTAATGAAAACCGACCGAACATACTGACCCTCTGGGGAAACGGAATTAAAGCAATTTCTCTAGGCGTTGGCGTAGACTATTAAGTTCACTATCGGAAAGTTGATCCTCTAATTCCGCCGCTGGTGGCACTATATTTTCTAGCTCCCAATCCGTTTCACCCACATTACTTTCGGGAGGGCTAAGGAATAGTCGCTCGGCATCACTCTTGGGAACAAATCCTTGGGGAACTCGCTGGCAAGCGTAGCCAGACGCATCGCAGAATTCTTCAATCTCTGCCGCATCAATTTCCACCACGCTAGGAGCATGAAAATCTTGGGCTTCTAGTAACAGGGCATAACGAGTGGCATCGTCCTCAGCCTCGAACATTAGGATTAGGTTGCGATCGTTGACCTGTAGGGAGTGAATTCCCTCGCTTTCGGTTCCAGGGTTAAATAGTAAAACGTACACACGCATTTTATTGATTGACCAACTGCCCATTAAAGTGTACCTGATTTTACCTCAATGACTCTTTCTTGCTGAATAACTGGGGATTTTAGGGCAAATTATCGGGCGAAGAGCATCGGCGATCGCTGGGTTTTGAATAATCTAGCTAGAATGTTTTAGAAAAACTGACTGAGTTGTGATCTATATCACAGTCAATATTGAGTTTGATCCGTAATACTAGAAAGTGACTCAGTACTATCCGAGTCATCAACAGGGAACACACAACGAGCCGACAAGCTGTTAATTTGGTTTGTCGGTTTTTTTCTAGTCTTTAGAAATTATAATCTAGCGATTATGTTCTAGAAATTTGAAGCTGATAGGTCATAGCTGCTGTTGCTCCTTTTCCCCGCACGGTTCCTGTAATGGGGGCTGCATCTTCAGGCTGGGCTGCGGCAACTAAGGCAATATGGCGATCGGCGACCGCTAAGCCATGGGTTGGATCGTATCCTCGCCAACCGGCCCCAGGCAAATAGACCTCGGCCCAGGCATGGAGATGACGTTCTGGACTATCTTCATCCCCTTCTTGGTAGCCACTGACAAAACGTGCGGCCAAACCCACAGCCCGACAGGCATGGATAAATAACACTGTTAAATCTCGGCAAGAGCCGGATTGCCGTTGCCAAGTCAGACAGGGGGGCCAAGGTTCACCAGTTTCGCGAGTTTGATACCCACAGGTTGCATAGAGTTTTTGATTTAGCTCACTTAGGAATACCAGCAGATTATTATCAACGCCAGTGGCAATTTCCCAGGCGAGGCCATGGGCAACGGGATCGATACCACCGGGAAAACCTGCTGACCCTAGATAGGGACTCAGGCTGTTGTGCAAGGTTCGCGGATAGTCGAGGGGAAGTTGGGTTGCCCAGGGATGGAGAAGAAATTGAAAGGGGTTTATGCAATGGGTTTCTACCTCAGCCATGATTTGGA
Source organism: Candidatus Synechococcus calcipolaris G9 (assembly GCF_029582805.1). Lineage (NCBI taxonomy): Bacteria > Bacillati > Cyanobacteriota > Cyanophyceae > Synechococcales > Synechococcaceae > Synechococcus > Candidatus Synechococcus calcipolaris. The sequence continues at coordinate 996,182 of NZ_JAKKUT010000002.1, forward strand.
TGGAGAGCATGGAGGTGGGTAACTCGGGCCACCAAAGTTGGAGAATGGGGTTGTTTGCCTCATCTAATATCTGACTTTCACCCTTGGGAAGGGGAGATACTTGGAGTTGAAACATTAGTAAGGATTGATCACTACTACACCGGGGCCGCAGGCGAACCACATGGGGGGCAAGTTCTACGGCCTGGCTATAGGTGTAGGTCGTTTGATGAGAGATTTTATAGCGCATTAGGTCGTGGATGGGATGGGTTCTAGGGCAAAGAAGGCGGTAAAGATTTCATTGTCCACTTGGTTCATTTGACTTTGGAGTTGATCCAAGAATTCATGCATACCACGATTGATAATTTCATCAATGGTTAAATAATCAAGGTCGGAGCGGAGCCGTCCCAAGCAACGCTCTACGGGTAATTGCCAACTGCCTAGGGGTGTGCCGGTAATTTGGTACAAACTATACTCCACTTGCAACAAACAGGAACGAATGGCCCGGGGAAACTCGGCATCTAAAATTAAGAATTCTGCCACACCGGCGGGGGTAATCCGGTGTAAACCTCGTTTGCGATACATTTCGTAGGCGCTGGCAGATTTGAGAAGGGCAATCCAGCCTAGTTCATCAATGGGGCTACCCACATCTTCCACGGAGGGTAGGAGTAGAAAATATTTCACATCTAGGATGCGGGTGGTTTTGTCGGCACGTTCGAGTAATCGCCCCATTTGGCCAAAGTGCCAGGCTTCGTTGTGGGACATCGTGCTATCCATTACCCCAGCAAAGAGATGGCTGGCCTGTTTTACCTGACCGAGAAAATCAGCAATATCGGCTAAAGAATGGGTTTTGGCGGCATGACGAACTAGGGTATAGAACTGATTCACCTGCTGCCACATTTCTGAGGAGATCACTTCCCGAATGGAGGTGGCATTTTCCCGGGCAGCCCGAATGCAGGACAAAATGGAGTTGGGATAATTAGCATCAAAGGTTAAAAAGTTGATGACGTTATCGGCGGTTGCGGTGCCATAATGCTCTTGGAAAAATTGGAGGTCTCCGGTGGTCAAGATTAGGGGCTGCCACTGGGGCGATAGACTCGTGGGTAGGTCTAGGAGCATATTTAAGTTAACATCAACAAAACGAGCAATGTTTTCTGCCCGTTCAATGTAGCGATTTAGCCAGTAGACAGCATTGGCAACACGACTCAGCATAGGCGTGGGTATATCTATAATTAGGGTCAGTGCCTCATACTCTAGCAATCTTTGTCGGTGATAGAAAGTCGGTGGGCCTATCGTATGCAGGATACTCGTCTCAATACCTTTGTGAATCGCCTAGGAGAACAACTCCAGCGTCAGCTACAAAATCCCTGGCGGCGATTGGGGCTAATTGTGATTGCCCTCCTGTTTGGCATTTTCTTGGGGACAGCCCTTGCCTCTACAGCAGGTCAGGTGGGGTATATCGATATTGCGGCTTCGGCAATTGTGGCGATCGCCTCGGAGATTATTAGTGCTATTTTCTATAGCGATCGCTGGAAACTACGCAAAACCCTCTTGGGGGAGCTTCTAAATGCCCTCAAGTTTGGGGTACTCTACGGTCTATTCCTGATTGCCTTTCTCTTGGGTAGTTAAACCAGTTGGAACGAACTATTGCCACTGGAAGCCATTCTTGCTAGGATCAGTAAGCACCAATGAAGCCGGGATAGCTCAGTTGGTAGAGCAGAGGACTGAAAATCCTCGTGTCGCCAGTTCAATTCTGGCTCCTGGCATTCCAATTGTAATGACGATCTCACTAAAACATTAAGACAGCAAAAAATCCGCACTGCTGACGGCTAGGGCATAATCGACTGGCAACTGGCAATATGGCGATCGTTAATCGTTTTACTGGACGGACTAATTTTGGTTACGGGGTCTTGCATGGTTGCGGTTGCTCCTAAGCTGCCACTGCGCTTTCCAAAGAAAACTTCCCATTCGAGAACGAGATCATCGCCGCTTTCGTAGACACAAATAAACTGCAATCCTCTCCCCATGGGAGCGTCCTGACCAAAGGCTTGCAGGGACTCAACTTCCTGGAAGTAAATACATTTCCCGGCGGCTGTCGCTCCCCACAATTCATGCTGAGCCGTGGCGGTGGCAATTTCAATGGACATGGTGGCATTGTAAATGACGGGTTCACAGAGTCGAGCAGATTCTAGCCAGCAGTCCCGGGTTGTGCAGGTTCTAAAACTGATGGGCCGTTGATACCGCTCAAAGTAGTTGACTTGGGCCTGGGCCGGTGGACTAGCCATGAGGGCGATCGCCCCAGTTAGGGAAAGTAGACCGAGGGAATAGTGAAAAATTTTATTCATTAAACCAACTTTCCGATAGGGTTTATAAGGAATAGAGCGTTTCGCCAGTCACCGGGTAGATCTGTTCATGATTGATCAAACAAATGCCCATTTTTTGCATATCCAACCAAAATTTAACATTTTCATTGCGTTTGATCCGCAGCCAAGCTTGCTTCATCCCCTCTGACCAGGAAATATCGTCGAAAACAATAATGGCTTTATTTCCCAGATAGGGAATTAGGGATTCAAAATAAGAGATCGTGGCATTTTCATCATGATGACCATCAATAAAGGCATAGTCAATGGGTTGATGTTCCTGAAGAATGGGAGCAAAGGTATCCTGAAACCGTCCACAGATCACCTGAGTATAATCTAGGCCTAAGCCCCGTAAATTCTTTTCAGCCAAGGCGGCTAAGGATGGATCCCCTTCTAGGGTAATGATTCGTCCCTGATGATTGATGCTATGAGCCGCAGCTTGATAGGCCGCAGAAATACCTAAACAGGTTCCCAGTTCAATGGATATGGTGGGCTTAAACTCCCTAATAAGATAAAAAAGAATTAAGGCCCAAAAACGAGGTTTACTGGCTTTGCAAACTTGGGAAATGGTTGCCTTAGCCTCAATTCCGGCAGACATTTCAGCGTGGCTACGTTTTTGCTGGGGATTGCCAGCACCATAATCCTTCAGGGTTAATTCTGTAAGGTCATGATTTAATTGTGTTCTTAACGCTTCAATTTTTGTGACCCATTCCTGCTCATCTTGGCTGAGTCTTTCATTAAATGCTTGTTGGAGTACATGGGCGATCGCCCTGAGATCATCGATTTCTGTTGCATAGAGGCGGTGAGTGATCCGCTGCGCCTCAAATTTAGCAACCCGTTGACGAGTCTGAAGAATTATTGATTTCAGTGGGCCCATGGGCTAGACTATCCCGACGGTATGACAGACAGCTAGTTAGAAATACACATCCATCGTCGATCGCCCGGTGGTTTTCAGCCAGTTTTGCGCCTCGATATAATTGTTAGGAGCCATTTGAATCGCTCGTTTCCAATAATCAGCAGCACGATCGAAGAGTTGCTCCGCCTGCTCCTTTTCCTTGGCTTCTTCGGCCTGAGTGCCTAAATAGTGATAAATCACAGCAACATTATTTAGGGCTTGGGGCATGCGGGGGTTGAGGTCAAGGGATTGGTGATAGTAATCTAGGGCTTTCTCGTGATCCCCATTACTGGCATGGATTAAGCCCACATTGTAGAGAATGTAGCTGCGATCGTTGGGATCGTCTTCTAATTCTAGGGCTTCTTCATAGTTTTCTAGGGCCTCAGCATACTCGCCATCTGCTTGGGCCGACATGCCATCACGGTAGTAGGCAAAGGCTGTCTTCGAGCGGCTATTCGTGGGCAAAACCTTAAGAATAATATCCGCCATGACGGTAAAGGTCTTATCAATAAAATTATCGTTGCGCTGCGATCGCGGCATAGGACTTGCCCAAAGTTGATCTTAAATCAAGGAGTATTCTAGCAAATTATAGATGCCCTCAATCATGTACTAAAGCGTGTGGCAATGGTTTCAGGATGGGTGGCGGAGAGAATGACGTGGTGGGAATCCATAATCAGAACAGCGCGGGTACGGCGGCCGTAGGTGGCATCAATGAGGTGTCCCCGCTCCCGAGCTTCGCTGATGATACGCTTGATAGGGGATGAATCGGGGCTAACAACGGCAATGATACGATGGGCAGCAATACTATTGCCAAATCCCACATTAATGAGTTTGAGATCCATAGATGTTTGAGGCTCAAAAGGGTCTCAGCTTTCGTTTTCCTTGGGTATTTTGTCGTGCAACAGGTTGATTACACAACATTAATGGCGATCTGCACAGATCTGCAAGCGCATTGGCTCCCGGCCCGGCTGGAATCGGTCTATCAGCGCGATCGCCACAGCATTGCCCTAGCCCTGCGAACCCTAAATCAACGGCGATGGTTGACCCTCAGTTGGCATCCCCAGGCGGCCCGTCTTTGTTTTGAAGCTCCGCCGCCCCGTGTTCCTGACACGTTTACCTTTAGCCAACAACTTCAGCATCAATTGGGTCGGTTAGCTCTGGTGGCGATCGTCCCCCTGAGTCCCTGGGAACGGGTGCTAGATTTACAGTTTGCCCAGCGACCGGGCGACCCAATTCTTTGGCATCTCTATGGGGAAATCATGGGGAAATACAGTAATGTGATTCTGGTGAATCGCCATGGGGAAATTGTCACCGCTGCCCACCAGGTCAATGATCAACAATCTCGCTTGCGGCCGGTGTTGACGGGCCAAACCTATCGACCGCCGCCGGCCTTGACTGATACGATCCCACGGCGGGATGAAGCCTTTGATGCCTGGCGCGATCGCCTGAGTTTAATTCCTGGTTCCCTACGGCAATCGTTCCTCAAAAACTATCGGGGTCTCAGTTCTGCCCTCGTACTTCAGCTCTTTTGTCAAACCGGATTAGAGCCAAATTGTCTCAATGAAAACCTAGAGGAGTCTCAATGGCAACATCTCTTTCAAACCTGGCAGTATTGGTTAACCTGTTTAGCCGAAAAACGTTTTCAACCCCGTCGGGATGACCACACCTATAGCGTCATTCCCTGGACATTTGGCCAACCAGAGCCGGATCTGCATCGTCTGTTAGAGGACTATTATCAAGGGTATCTGCATCAACAGGAATGGCAGGGGTTACGTCATCAACTTTTGCAAAAACTAAGCCATCTCTGCCAGAAACTGGAGCAAAAAATCCATGACTTTCAAAGCCGTTTAGCGAAATCAGATACTAGCGATCGCCAGCGCCGCCAGGGGGATTTATTAATGGCCCATCTCCAGGAATGGCAACCCGGCCTCACGGCTATTACCCTGAAGGATTTTGAAACCAATGAACCCATCACCATTCCCCTCAACCCGGAAAAAAATGCGGTTCAAAATGCCCAACATCTCTATCGGCAACACCAAAAACTTAAACGGGCGCGGCAACACATTTTACCCCTCCTCGAAACGGCCCAAAAGGAACTTGCCTATCTGGCCCAGGTTCAGGTGGCGGTGGAACAATGCCAGCCCAGTTCTGAGGAGATCAATGGGGACACCTTTGGAAGCCTCTGCCAGGTCTTGGAAGATATTCGGGATGAACTCATTCAAGAGAACTATTTGCCAGAGCCAGACTATCGGCGATCGCCGCCGCCCTCAATGAACTTTTTACAATACCGCACCCCCGGTGGTTTATCCGTGTATGTGGGGCGGAATAATCGCCAAAATGATCACCTCACCTTTCGCCTGGCCAGTCCCTACGATCTTTGGTTCCACTCCCAGGAAATTCCCGGTAGTCACGTCATCCTGCGCCTGGATGCGGGAGACCAACCCAGTGAAAAAGACGTGCAATGGGTGGCCAATATTGCCGCCTATCATAGCCGTGCCAGTCAAAGTGCCCAGGTTCCAGTGGTCTATACTCCCATGAAATACGTTCATAAACCCAAGGGAGCGGCTCCGGGCATGGTGGTCTATCAGCAGGAAACGGTGATTTGGGGGTATCCCCTTCACAGGGGTAGCCAACAACCAACTTCCTAAGGCAACAAGTTAAGGAGCCTGAAATATACCACTAAACCCCAACTCGATATTTACTGCCTTTTCAATTTCTTGCCAGTATATGCTTTCTAACGTACCTAATTTATTTTTAACTCTTTGATAATCCACAGCCCTTAACTGACTGAAATTAATGTGTCTTTCCTTATCCAGGCGATTTTCAGGGGTGGGCACGATATTAACCACAAAAGGAAATGTTTTAATGCCTGGCATAATTGGAGCAATGATTGTGGTATTTCCAAACGTGTTACCAACATCGTTTTGCAGGATGAGGCAGGGGCGTTTTTTAGCTGTTTCATATCCAACGGCAGGTCTTAAGTCTACCCACCATATCTCACCTCTTTTATAGGTTAGGAATCCGTTAGGCATCTAACCCGTCACTCACCACAATATCCCAAGTCGAAATTTCTTTTTGAAAATCTGGATCATTAGCCTGATCTTGATAGGACTTCTCTAAATCCTCCATTAAAACTCGTTGCTGCTCTTGCAAAAGAATGTGATTAATAAAGCTACTCCGATTTTTGGAGCAACTGTCTACAAACTTTAAGGTCTCATCATCTAGGGTTATGCTGACTTTTTTACTCATTGGGGTAGTCCTTAGTAGGATTATATTATCATACTACTGAATCCTACTTTGATTTGCTGATCAGCAGCATGAACTGAAATTAAGCTGAAAACTCGACAACCCGTTCCATTTAGGCACTCCGCAGGGCGACAATGGGATCTAAGCTGGCCGCCCGCTTGGCTGGAACCACACCAAAAAATAGGCCAATTCCCCCGGAGACCCCCACGGCGATCGCCACTGCCACTGGAGCAACCCCGGCTTCTAAGGGTGTTGTTGCCGCCACGATCATGACACCACCGACCCCCACGGCGGTTCCCAGGAGGCCACCTAGGGCGGATAGAATAATTGCTTCAATCATAAACTGGGTGAGAATATCAGACTCTGTGGCCCCGATCGCCTTGCGTAGACCAATTTCCTGGGTACGTTCGGTGACAGATACGAGCATAATATTCATAATGCCAATGCCCCCCACCAAGAGGGAAATACTGGCGATCGCCGCTAACATTAACGTCAGAGCATTGGAGATATTGCCAATGATTTGCAGAGCTTCTTTTTGGGTTTGAATTGTGAAATCATCTTCATCCACAATTTGGTGGCGTAGTCGCAGCAGATTCGTAATTTGAAACTTGGCCGCCTCAATACTATTTTCATCACGAGCTGAGAGAGAAATAAACGTTAAGGACATCCCATAGGGAGATCGCTGGCCAACAATTCGACTTGACATGGTGGTGATGGGAATATAGGCCACTTCATCTTGGTTGTTGCCTAGAAAGGCACCCTTTTCTTCCATAACTCCAATCACCTCAAAGGCTAGATTCTTGATGCGAATCTCTTGGCCAATGGGATTTTCATTAAGGAATAACTTCGTTGCCAAATCAGAACCTAAAATTACCACCCGGCGATGGCGTTCTATATCCTGTTCAGAAATAAACCGGCCCCGATCAATGGTGAAATTTCGCACCGTTAAAAAGGTGGGGGTGGTGCCGACAACGGTGGCCGTTAGATTCCGTCCCCGGTAAATCATGCGCTGTTGTACCTGGAGTTGGGGGGCGACCTCCTTGACCGTGGGCACCTGTTGGGCGATCGCCTTGGCATCTTCAAGCACAAGGGTCTGGGGAATATCAAAGGTACGACTTCGCGCCTGGGGGGTACCCGGTGAAATGAACAGGGTATTGGGGCCGAGGGATTCAAATTGACCGGCGGCATAGCGTTGGGCCCCTTGACCAATGCCCACCATGGCAATGACAGAGGCATTCCCAATAATGATCCCGAGCATGGTTAAACCACTCCGCAGCCGATTGGCCGTGAGGGTGGCGATCGCCATTTTTATGCTTTCCCCAATATCCATACGAGTTCACCGTTATTTTTGCGGAAACCTTAATTAATCGAGTTTTTACCCTTTTAGCATTGGGAGAGTCCAAGCTTGTCACTAAATAGAAATACTTAGAGAGAATACTCGATTGAAATAGTTACATCGTAGTTGCAGCATTTGTGGTGCATATCGCAGTGATCACTGAGTACCGAACTACGGGTGCATTTCACCTTATTGGTAGAGAAATAAGACATACCTGTCAATAGCTTGCACTAGCTACGGTACCCTAGTACCTCCATTTTTACCATCATAAATTAATATTAACCCGTAACTATATAGGAAACCGTTGAGTTTTCAACATTTAAGACTTTACCGGTATTTTTACTGCGGCGGGCAATCCTGAATGCTGAAAGTTTTGATTCCTGGCCCGTGCTAGCAGATCATTTTCAGCGGGCATCCTAAGCTTTGACGCTAACTTGAGAAGCTCAAGCATTTTAATAAAGCCAAACGTTGGATCTGGAAGATAGACAACCTGCCCAGCAGCACTAATGGTGATGCCCTGCCGACTGGATGCAGGAAAGGCATGATGGAGATTATGCCAGCCTTCGCCCAGAGTTAGAAATGCTACAAATCCATTATTTCGGCTATGGTCGTTGGTGCTAAATGGTTGCTCACCCACAATATGGCTGAGGGAGTTAACGGTTTGCACGGCATGGAACAGCAGGGTTGTGCTAAGAAAAAAAGCACCGAGATATTCAACACCACCAATGAAATAGGAGAGTGCCCCAAGTGCTACTAGAGGGATAAAGTGCAAACGGTCAATCACTTTTAATACTCCATCCTCCTCAACATCGCTCGGTAGCTTGGCGGGAAAGAAGTTGGGAGATAATAGCCAACCTCCTTGGGACCAACCAAATCCCTTAATCCCCTGAGCTGGAGTATGGGGAGAATGGGGATCGAGATCGCGATCAACATATTGATGATGGATCATGTGGTGAGCTTTCCACCAACTGGGTCCCATCTGTCCAGCCGCCGCCGCCACAATACTGCCCACCCATAGAACCAGATTAGAAGCCTGATAGCTTTTGTGGGTGAGTAATCGATGATAAATACTAGTCGTTGCCAGCATGCGGATGACATATAAAAATAGCAGCCAAAGGATAGATCCCCAGGATAAGCCAGTGATCAAAACGAGTAGCGATCCGATATGACTGGCAATGATCAACGTTGGCCCGGTTAGATAGGAAACAACTGTGATTTTGGAATATGGCCTCATTTTTTGTTTTGTCGTCCCGAAAGAGTTATAAAAAATCAGTCTAATGGCTCAAATCAGAAATGAAAGCTAACCTCGAACTCAGCACCAGCAGCTTTTATCCGTCCGCTGCATTTGAATTGTTAGACTGCGTGCAGATATTAAACTTTCAGTAAGCCATAAAACTTCTTCGTTTGTAAAGATACCACAGATCCTTATACGGCTCAGTCAACCTTAGGTAGTCGCAAAGCGTGGAACAATATGCTATCTGCTACAACTCCAAACAATTTTTCTCCTTTACTACAGTTATTTAAGAGCAACAAGGAGACTAGAGCCGAGATAATTTGAATAACTGCTGCAAAGAATCCTTTACAGCAACAACATCTGTATTGGCAAGCTTACCAATTTTCCTGAGTACTAAGGCATGGTCGAGGGTAAATAACTTCATCCGAATGATGGAGTTTGCTTGTAGACCAGTCGAGGCTAAATCCTGAATTGGCACATCTAGAGGCCAGGGAGCGTGGGCCGTAGTTGCAATCATTGTCATAACGCTGCAGTCAATCAGTGTATTGAATTCTGCAATGTCTGACAAAATTAGAGCTGGCCTTCGCTTGGTTGCTGTCCTATCGGTAAATAGAAAAGGCACTACAACCAGATCAAACTGTTCAAATTGACTACGCATAGATTTTGGTAGGCTAGTTCATCAGCCTCTGAATCCCACTCGGTCAGCGTTGCCCCTACTGCATCAAGATAATCCTTATCTACAACTGGCTCTAAGGGATCGTTATAGCGTAGGACTATTCCTTGGAATGGATAGTCTTTTGGAGATGTGTGTCTTGGCTGTTCTTCCTTCGGCTGCTCCAAAATAATTATTTCTACGGCATCCCCGGCATGAAAGGGTAATCCTTTCAGCACTAGGATTCCATCTTCCATCAGGGTGGCAGCTAACTTATGGGCGTTCATTATTGGTTTCCTTAATAAGGAATACAAAGAAAGGGATACGATGAGAAACAGGCTATGGGGAAAACCCACTGTCGCAACAGTCAAACTGTTTTGTAAGGGTTGAAAAATAAGCATTCTGTCGAAATGTGGGTTCTAGACGATTGAGTAGAATCATTTTCATACCGATAATTTTTACGATTTTTTATCTGTTTTTTACATTGCTATAGTTTCGATGCTATATTGAATGTCAATTTTATTATGGTATTAGAGTTTAACTTTTTGTGGTCCTCACAGAGTTAGACTGTTAATAGCCTTCTTAATAGTTAGATTTATCGTGGCATCAATTGAAAAATTTCAGCACCAAATTATCAATGCGATGGCCAGGTCATGTGCAGATATGGTCGATTTCACGGATGATCCTGCGAAACCACCAAATGCTGAGTATCTGCTTACAGTTAACGTGGCCAAAGAAATTAGGAACCTCAATTACAGTGCAGGGGATCCCTACGATATCCGCCTTGAGGAACATACAGAGCAATTTGCTCGAAACTGCCTGTTCCCAAGCAAATTTGTTGGCCACCCACTAGCTCATGTATCCACGAAATTTAGGCTCGGCACACCCAAGATTAACCGTAACGGGAGAATCGACGTGGCAGTCTATGAGAATATTCCTAACAACGGTTACTTCGGTGCACAACCCATTTGTGCCATTGAGCTTAAGGGCCTTAATCCCAAGATGTCGTCCGCTCTCTCGGACATGAGGCGAAACCTCGAATTTTTCCGCGTGTCTGGTAATACTGGTGGGAGCGTGTTGAGGTTCTCGATTTTTGCCGCATTACATTCGTTTAAACGGTCTAGCGATGAAGATCGGGTTCAAGCAAATGAAGTCAAACTCAAAGAGAAATATCAGAAGGCGTTGGCACAGCTTGGTTCAACCCACGATATTTCAGTCGACATTCAAGTGCATACTATTAGTAAGGAACTTGTTGGTCGGGTTCTAAATGAAGGTGAACACAAAGTGCTAGACACCAGTGCCATTCATCACTTTGCTGGTATCATTGTCACATTTCGTGCAAAAGAAGTCTAACAGTTTGACCCACTGCGTACCGGAACATGAGCATTTAGAAGTACAAAAATCAAGGGACATCATGAACAAATTCGCCACGAAATAAGATACGCCAACAGCCGCAGAATATTTAGCAGCAACATCCACCCTGCTTTTGTCACTTTTGCAAAAAGAGGAGGTAAACCCTGATTCTTTCGCCACATATCGCTGCCATAATGATCAAAACTGACCAGCATTTCTTAAAATAACAGAATTGGGTTAACTCTGGACTTATTGGCGACTGGCTTGGTACAGCAACCCCAATCCCAGCAGAGTTAAAATTCCCTTGGGCAACCATCCCGCCATGATCGGACTAATCATTCCCCCTTCTCCAAAGGCTGTACAGATAAATGCAAAAATATAGTAACCAAAGATAATCACCACACTCAAGCCAAAGGCGCGGCTACGATTACTGCGGGGAGAGTTAATCCCTAAGACGGAGCCAATCAGGGCAAAGCTCAAGCAGACCAAGGGTAGGGACGCTTTATCCTGGAGTTGTACCTGCCAATGGCGCACCTGTCTTTGATCGCCACTTTGGCGCAAAATCTTGATGTAATGACGCATATCTTGACTGCTCATGTGTTCTGGGACGCGGGTTTCCCAGGCTAAATCTAAGGGAGTGCGGCTATAGTCAAACTGAGCCAGACTGAAAGGGCGAACGGTTTGATAGCTCTGATCTGGATTCACTTGGTAGATTGATCCCTGGTGAAAATCCCAGGCTTGGTCGGCTTCATTCCAGATGGCGGTGTCTGCCAAAACCATTTCTTTGAGTTGGCCCTGATCAAAATTTAAGACGGTGACATCTCCCATGGCTTCGCCATCAAAGGTATGGGCAAAGAAAATTTGGGCGAGGCGTTGATCCTGAAATTGGCGGTAGAAAATATTGGCATCACGGTAGGGTAGGGCTGATTCTTCCAGTTGGATCGCCAAAATAAGGTGCCCACGGTAGGAGAGGGCTGGGGCGATCGCCTCATTCAAAACGAAGGTTAAAATCATTGCCAGAACTCCCCCCAACAGGGCCGGCACCACTAATCGCTGGGGACTAATTCCACAACTTTTGCAGGCAATAATTTCACTGCGGCGGGATAGGCGACTATAGGCAATTAAGGAACAAAACAACACGGACATGGGCACTCCCAATACCGCAAAGGTGGGCAAACGCAGGAAGAACACCTCGATCGCCGTGAAAAGGGGGAGTTGGCTATCCACCATCAACCGGATTAGATAAAAAACGGTACCAATGACAGCGGCGATCGCCGTAAACAGACCAAACCCAAAAATGAAGGGGGCGATCATCTCCGTCAGCAGGTAACGATCCAAGCGACTCGGGAAGGAGAATCGGGGATTGGGCATACCTGACGTTTCCGGTGAGTTAGGAACCGGCGAGTTGGGATGGATTGAAGCAGTCAAAGCACTCTTCCAAAACCGTTGCTAGATAGTTGCCTGGGAAGCGATCGCCCCTGCTTTAGGAATTGCCCGCTGATTCAACTCTCACGTCAATGATTGAGGCTCGAAAACTATAGCCTGGGCCTTCCACTTCAACGGGAGTACCTACCTTCACATTACTGTTCCCTAAGACCGGCCCATTGCGGGTTACTTGGCCCTTACCTTCCACGGTTAGGAGTAAGTTACTACTAAACCCCATTTCCGGCCGCGGATCCGGCAGGGCCTTAATGGAGCCATCGGGTTGGGAAGCAATCACGGTTCGCGGTAAGACTTCAACGTTCTTAATATCAATGGCACCGTAGGGTTGATTCCGAATCACAAAGTTAGCGGTGGTTCCTGCCTTAATGAGTTCCTGGGGTTTGGGGGTACTCAGCCCAAGAACCAATACATCCACTTCAATAGGCTGACTGGCGGCAACTTGGGCAATGGATGAACCTGATTTCCCCGGAATAAAAAACAAGCCAATCACCACAAATAGCAGAATTAAACCCGCTCCAATATCCAGCAGGCTCAATTTACCAAAAAGGCGACCGTGGGAGTCTATGATTTTCATGAACTGTTGACTTGAACCTCGATAATGCAATTTAATGGCAATTCTAATGCTGAACTGCCCTGAGTATACCAAGCCTGGCCCGCTGCCGTAGACCTAAGCTCAAGAAGAAAGGTACCAGACTCCAACGTAATTCGCTACTATTGAAAGAGTGCTTGATTGTGACCCATGCCTCAAACCTTTGACCTCCACGTTGTTGAAACACGTCCCTTGCTGGCTCCGGCAACTCTTTTAACCGATCTTCCCCTCACCGATCCCTTGGCAACGTTGGTGGCCGATACCCGCGATCGCATCCGTGGGATTTTAAGGGGCCAGGATCGCCGTTTATTAGTGATCGTAGGGCCCTGCTCCATCCATGATGTGGATGCGGCCCTAGAGTATGGGCAAAAACTTCTGGAACTCCGCAACGACCTACGGGACTCCCTGGAAATCGTCATGCGCGTTTATTTTGAGAAACCCCGCACCTCCATTGGCTGGAAAGGGTTAATCAATGATCCCCACCTGAATGATACCTACGACATTAATACGGGGCTACGGGTTGCTCGTCAATTGCTGGTGGATTTAGCCTCCTTAGGAATGCCAGCGGCCACAGAATTACTCGACCCGATTATTCCCCAATACATTGCGGATGTGGTCAGTTGGACCGCGATCGGGGCCCGCACCACCGAAAGTCAGACCCACCGGCAAATGGCTTCAGGTCTATCCATGCCTGTGGGCTTCAAAAATGGTACGGATGGCCACCTGGATTCTGCCATTAACGCCATGTTAGCGGCCCAGCACACCCATCACTTTTTAGGCATTAATGCCCAGGGGTTGGCCAGTATTGTCACCACGACGGGCAATCTCGATACCCATCTAGTTCTGCGGGGGGGAAAAGATGGCCCCAATTACTCGCCTAGCCACATTGAAATGGCTGCCACTCTCCTAGAGCGTAAGGGTCTGAGTCCCCGGATCATGGTGGATTGTAGCCATGCCAACGCCGCCAAGGATCACAATCGCCAAATTGAAGTACTCCATAGTATTGCAGAGCAAGTGCGCCATGGGCGATCGCCGATCATGGGGGCAATGATTGAGAGTCATTTGCAGGCGGGCAACCAACCCATTCCCCAGGATTTGCGCCAACTTAACTACGGACAAAGTATTACCGATGCCTGTGTGAATTTTGATACCACCATTGTCATGCTGAAGGAGTTAGCCGCCGCAGTGGACAGTCAGTGCCTCGCGGTTCGTTAAATTGACTACAGATTGACTACGGCATGATGGGCAAATGGCAACACCTCACCCACAATCCCTTGGCCCGTTTTGGTCTGGGTATTTTACTCTGCTTTTATCTCTTGGCCTTTGGGGCTGATTTTTTTGCGCCCTATAATCCCTATGCGTCCCAAGTAGACGGGGCTTTACTTCCTCCTACCCAAATCTATTGGCGGAATACCGCTGGTGAGTTTATCGGCCCCCATGTGTATCCCACGACCCTTGGCCCCGTCAGCCTGGAAACCGGAGATCGCCCCCTGGTAGTGGATCGCACCCAGCCGTCGCCCCTAAGGTTATTTGTATCGGGGTTTGAGTATCATTTTTTACAATTATCCCTGCCCTTACCTTCTCGGTGGAGTTTGCAAGACCCTCGGATTGAACAACGGGTGATTGTACCTGGCATCCCCAGTACATTGCATTTTTTTGGTACGGCGGGCCCCGGCCATCTCAATCTTTTGGGAACCGATGAGCAGGCCCGAGATCAACTTAGTCGGCTCCTATTTGGGGCACGGATCAGCCTCAGTATTGGTTTATTGGGGGTCGCCATTGCCTTTCCCATTGGTTTATTTGTGGGCGGCGTTTCCGGTTACTTTGGTGGCTGGCTTGATGGTGTCCTGATGCGCCTAGTGGAAGTGCTGATGACCATTCCCACGATTTATTTGTTGGTTTCTCTGGCGGCGGTGCTTCCCCCCGGTCTCAGTAGTGCCGAGCGATTTATGCTGATTATTTTTATTACCTCCTTTGTTAGTTGGGCTGGATTGGCGCGGGTGATTCGGGGCCAGGTTCTATCCCTCAAGGAAATGGGCTATGTCCAGGCGGCCCAAGCCATGGGGGGGCGATCACTCTATATTATTTTGCGCCATGTTTTACCGCAAACGGCCAGCTATGTGATTATTTCGGCAACTCTGGCGATTCCCAGTTTCATTGTGGCGGAATCGGTTTTGAGCTTGATTGGCTTGGGCATTCAACAGCCGGATCCCTCCTGGGGGAATATGCTTTCGTTGGCGACCAATGCCTCTATTTTGGTGCTGCAACCCTGGCTAATTTGGCCCCCGGCTCTGCTGATTGTCACCACCGTTCTTTGCTTTAATCTGTTAGGAGATGCCCTTCGGGATGCCTTGGATCCCCGCAGTCTGCGCCTTTGAACCTGAAACAGACTTGGGCACAGTCTGCCAGGTTGCCATCTGAGGAGCCATTGAGGGATCGGGCAATATTTTGTTTGAGTTTACTCATCGTGCCCTGCCATTGCCTGAAGTTTCTAAACTGACCGAAACCAGATGCTTCAGCACTTGGGCCACTCGGAGTAAGTTGCTATCGGCATCTGAGAGCAGAGTAAAACTCTGAGACAGGGCAAATTCGCCACGCTCTAATTTCAAAAACAGATAATCATATCCATTGGTGACTAATCCAAAAACAGGGCGATCGGGATAGGGACTGGCAGCCATATAGGCGATCGCCTGGGGAACAGCCCGCAGCACACTAAACCCACCCCGCTTCCCTTCAATCACCACTAACCAAAAATCATCCTGTACCGTTAGGGCATCAATCCGCCCCTCTAAGGTCATTCTTCCTGCTTCGTCATCCACCTGGGTCTGCACCTCAACCCACGTTTCTCCCCGAATCCGGTAGGGTGGATCGCACAGTCCCAAGGCATCCAGCAGGGGCGAGAATAAAATAATGTTCAGTGTTCCTTCGCTAACTTCACCCTCTTCTAAATAGGCAAGATACCGCTGGGCTAAACGATTCAAAGCCAGTACTTCTTGATCCGTGGGTGGCGGCAAAAAATCTCTCCATTCAGGGAAAAACTCAGGATTATCGGTGCGTTGTAGCCCAAGTTTGTCTTGAATATCCCGGAAATTAATAATTGCTTTGGTAATCGCGGTGACTGGAACCATTGCTTATATTCCTCTTGATGATTAATCACCCATCTCCCAGCGCAATGAACGAATGACATTGGTCAATCCATACCCCAAATCTTCTTTTTATACCTGGCTGAGGTGTTGTCTGATAAATTCTCGAAAGGCCTGTTCTGCCACAATTTCGTCCTGTTGGGCTTGCTCTAGAAAGTGATATAGATACTCTTTTTCGACCCAAGGAAATGTGGGACTGCGATCGCACTCTTGATAGTCCCTCTCCTGCAACTGAAAAATCCGCCAATCTTGCCCGTTATATCGCCAAAGCTCTGGTACTCCCATGGCGGCATAGAGGCGGTTTTTATCAATATCGGTGTGGGTTATATCCACTTCAACGACCAGATCCGGAGGGGGATCAGTGGCAAAATCAACCTTGCGTCCGGCAACCGTGGGCTGATTTTGAATGTAGTAAGCACAATCAGGCTCGGAACCGCGATCGAGTTCCTGCCGATCCATCGTTGTTGATCCCATGGTTTTAATTTTCATGCCCATTTCAAAAACTAACGTGATAATAAAACGCTCAATTAAGCGCAGGGCAAACTCATGGGATTCTAAGGGCATGGTAATTTCTAAAACTCCACGATCGTAGGTGAGACGGGCCCCACGACGTTGGGGCAAGGCATGAAGAATTTGTTGATAGGCATTCCAGGTTAGCCCCCGCAAAGCTACGCGCTTTTCACCGATCGGTTGTGTATTCATTTGGGGTGCAATGGCGACCATGGGGTAATTCCTCTTGCTAATAACTTTGCGGCAAAGGAAAATTTATCCAAGTGATTCCTGCCACCTTATCGATCTTAGATACTAAAGAGGGTCTTTAGCCGCTCTCGAATCCAGAAGAGGGGCGGTAAACTAGAGTCACTTTTACCATTGGCATCCACTAAGCCCAACTCCTGAAGAACTTGTTGCCGGGCAGCGAGTTCATTGGCAATTTCTTCGGCGAGGCGAGGATGAACCTGGAGGAGTTTCTGGAGAGTCTCACGGTTGACAACAAATAGGGTGGAGTCCTCTAGACAGCGCACCGTAGCGGTTCGGGGCAATCCCGTTAGGACAGAAATTTCCCCAAAAAACTCTCCTTCGTGCAGGGTTGCCAGAATTTGATCGAGGCGTTCAGAGCGAATTTCCACGGCCCCCGACAAAACAATATAAAAAGCATCTCCCTCGTCATGCTCACGGAAAATTACTCGACTAGCGGGAAAAAACTGCCGATGGCCCAGTTCAATCAGCATTCGTATTTCAGAGTCAGTACAGCGCGAAAAATAACTAATATGCCGGAGTAATTCTGCCAAGGCTGGGGTTTTCTTAACGCGGGCGGCCTTTTGGCGAAGGACGGTGGAGGAATCCTCTTGGGTTAGCTGTTGGGAGGGAGAATCATTGATCAACGCCCGCAGACCCCCAATATCCTTGACATGGAGATCGAGTTGGGGGAAGGGGACTTGAATCCCCCGATGTTTGAGTTCCTGTTCAATGAGAAAGTTGAGGGCACTTTTAATCGGTTCTGAATCCTGGGGGCGATCGATCCACGCAAGTAGATCAAACTCGTAGGCACTCTCGCCAAACTTGCGAAACCAAACGCTAGGGGCCGGATTTGTTAATACACGGGGATCCTGACGGGCGGCACTGAGGAGAGCCTCGGTCACTAAAATGGTATCACTGCCGTAGGCAATGCCCACCGGGACATGAATGCGGCTATCGGGACTACCATAACTCCAGTTGACCACGTTCTTTTCAATGAAGCGATTATTGGGCACAATCACGTATTGGCTATCATTGGTGCGAATTACGGTAGAACGAATGGAAATTTTCTCGACAGTTCCCAGGAGTCCATCTACTTCGATAAAATCTCCCACTTTAATGGGATGCTCCAACAGAATCGTTAAACCACTAATAAAGTTACTGGCTAGACTTTGCAAACCAAAACCAAAACCAATACCGAGAACCCCTGCTAAGACCGTGAGGGAACTCAAATCAATGCCAGCGGTTTGAAGAACAACAATAAAACCAATCAAACTGAGGGCATAGCTAATGGCACGGGTAATGGTTTCCTGGGAGCCTCTATCAACGCGAAGTTGAATCAAGATGCGTTGTTTAATCCATTCACTGATCCAACGGGATACGAAGAAGACCATAATGGATAGAAAGACAATCCAAAAAACAAATCCCAAGGTGACTTCAGTACGTCCAAGCTGAAAAAAGGGCGTTGTAAAAAGGGTCTGAATTTGCTTACCAATTCTCTCGGTCAAGTTATTGACATGGCGTTGGAGGGGGCGGAAGGTCTCTATCGATCGCAAGCTCCAGGAAATTAAGCTCACCCAAAGAAATATTCGTATCCCCAGTCGAAGCAGAGAAAATCCGAGGCCAAACCAATCTTGTTGCTTTTGATTGAATTGATGAATCTTTCCCTGAAGCCAACGGCCGCCTTTTTGAATTAACAACCAATCTAGAAAAATGACGATCCCCGCCATTAGACCAATTTGGAGTGCTTCTAATACAATTTCAAAAAAACGTTCCCGGCGTTGATTAATTGCGCCAGTTAAAAGGGATGTTTCTAAGGAAATCAGAAACCAAAGAATCTGTTTGCTCATAGGGATGCTGCTCGGGCCGCCTTGATCTGCTGAACAACAACTTGATGGCCACCCTCTAGGGCCCAAATTAGGGCAGTCCAGGAGTTCTGATCCTTGATATTGAGATCCGCTCCCGCTGCCAAGAGTATCTCGACAATTTGCTCCTGGCCCTTGGCAGCCGCAGCCATGAGGGGTGTCAAGCCAAAGTTGGTTTGACTATTCACATTTGCCCCTTGTTCTAAGAGGGTTTTTACAATCAAAAGTTCCCCAACCCCGGCAGCGGCCATCAGGGCTGTCCACCCTTCGCCATCGCTCTGATTGGGATCGGCACCGGCGGATAACAAATCTTGCAGTATCTCTAGTTGACCTGCCTCCGCCGCGATCGCCAAGAGGGGCATTCCTTCACTATCGGTACTTTGGGGGTCAAACCCCTCATCTAGGGCTTGCTGAATCAGTGAACGCTGACCATTCATTATGGCGTCAATAATAGGATTCATCCCTCACCTCACTACTCTGCCTTAGATTCTAAGGGGCCAATTCGAGAGTTGGGGGTGTTGAGCAGAAGGATTTTAGCTCGATCTTGGCTAAATTCAAGGGCTAGGCTAGGATAGTGCAAGAATTATGTCATTCACGTTCAGTTACCCCTTTAGGTCAAACCATGGTACCGGATCTGTCCCCATTGCCTTCGTCGTCATCCGTCCCATTGTCTATCCAAGCGCATATCGTTGTGGCTCAAAAGTTTGAGGATACCTTGGGGGATGATTTTGCCAAAACTTGGAATAATTTTATTGATTCGGGTCAGGTGTGGGCCCTGATCATTGGGTTGGGCATCGGCTGGTTATTTGGCAAACTGCTAAATTTTTAGATTTTCTATTATTTTACGAGGGTTAATGTGACCACCTCCCCCCAGCCTTGGAGTCAACGGTTTGAATCCGCTCTCCACCCTGCGATCGCCCGTTTTAATGCCAGTATTGGTTTTGACATTCGTCTGATTGAGTATGATCTGACGGGTTCCCAGGCCCATGCCCGTATGTTGGGTAAAACCGGAATTATCCCTGCCGCAGAGGCGGAGCAGTTGGTGGCTGGTCTTGAGCAAATCCGCCAAGAGTATCGCCGAGGTGAGTTTCAGCCGGGAATTGATGCGGAAGATGTTCACTTTGCCGTAGAGCGTCGCCTCACGGAATTGATTGGGGATGTGGGCAAAAAACTTCACACGGGGCGATCGCGCAATGATCAGGTAGGGACGGATACGCGCCTTTACTTGCGGGAACAGGTTCGCCTGATCCAGGATCAACTCCGCCAATGGCAACGCACCTTACTGGATCTGGCTGAACCCCATATTGAAACCCTGATTCCTGGCTATACCCACCTGCAACGGGCCCAACCCCTCAGTTTAGCCCACCATCTTCTTGCCTATGTGGAGATGGCCCAGCGGGATTGGCAACGGTTGGATCAACTGTATGAGCGGGTTAATGTTTCACCCTTGGGTAGTGGGGCCTTGGCCGGAACGACCTTTCCCATCGATCGCCATTACAGTGCCGAACTGTTAAATTTTGGTGGGGTCTACCGCAATAGTTTAGATGGGGTCAGCGATCGCGACTTTGCCATTGAATTTCTCTGTGCCGCAAGTTTAATTATGGTGCATTTATCACGGCTGGCGGAGGAAGTCATTCTCTGGGCATCGGAAGAGTTTGCCTTTGTGAAGCTCACGGATAGTTGTGCCACTGGCTCCAGTATTATGCCCCAGAAAAAGAATCCAGATGTGCCGGAACTGGTGCGGGGAAAAACGGGGCGGGTCTTTGGGCATTTGCAGGGGATGCTCGTACTCATGAAGGGACTGCCCCTGGCCTATAACAAGGATTTACAGGAGGATAAGGAAGCACTCTTTGATGGGGTGGATACGGTGTCTGCCTGCTTAGAGGCGATGACTATTTTGATGGCGGAGGGACTCACCTTCCGGGGCGATCGCCTGGCGGTGGCGGTGGAGAGTGATTTTGCCAATGCAACGGATGTGGCAGATTATTTGGCCGGCAAGGGTATACCGTTCCGGGAAGCCTATAATCTGGTGGGCCAAGTGGTGAAAACCTGTTTAGCCCAGGGCAAGATACTCAAGGAACTCAGTCTGGAGGAATGGCAAGCACTCCATCCTAAGTTTGATGCGGATATTTACGCAGCGATCGCCCCGCGTCAGGTGGTAGCAGCCCGCAATAGTTTTGGGGGCACAGGTTTTGAGCAAGTTCGCCAAGCGATCGCCGTCGCTAGACAAGCTATTTCATGAGTTAATTCAGTAGTAATAAGGCTGATGGGACTATATCTCTGATGCTGCCACCCATACCCATTCCCCAAATTGTGATCGATACAAATGTCGTTGTTGCTGGGCTACGATCTAGAAACGGAAGTGCTTTTCGTCTATTGGGATTGGTTGGTAGTGAGCAGTTTCAGATCAATCTTTCTGTGCCGCTAGTTTTGGAGTACGAAGAAGTCTTATTGCGGGAACTGCCAAATCTGGCCATGAATGTCTCAGATATACAAGATTTTCTTGATTTTCACTGCGCGGTTGCGACCCATCAGCAGATTTTTTTCCTTTGGCGACCTTTCTTGCTTGATCCAAAGGATGACATGGTTTTGGAACTGGCAGTTAACGCCAGGTGTGATAGCGTAGTGACATACAATATCCGCGATTTTGTAGGCATTGAGCAGTTTGGGGTAAATGCCATGACACCAGCAAAGTTCCTAGAGTCTATTGGAGCACTGTCTTGAGCACATTAAGCATCCAGCTACCTGACTCCCTATACAAAAGCTTGCAAAGACTGGCAAAGCAGAATGGGGTTTCCTTAGATCAGTTTATTGCCATGGCCGTGGCCGAGAAAATTTCAGCCTTAACGACTGAGGGATATTTGCAAGAGCGGGCAAGTCGTGGTGAACGGACAAAATATGAGGCTGTGTTGGCTAAAGTCGCTGATGTTGAGCCAGAACTTGATAACCAGTTGCCGCCAGCATAACAACCTGCCTGCACCCAGTATATTGTAGGCTCCCTAACCGAGTCACAAAGATCAGTGTCAGTCTACGGGGCCGGTGAGGAGACAAACTCCGCTTGGCGAAATCAGCTTCAGAATGTAAATGTGGTGCGGATATTACCGATCAGCACCGCCGGATTGTTATTATCTTGGTTGGGAGCGGTCAGAATAATGAAGCCGGGAGTGACAGAAATACCATCATTCACCTGATACTTGTAAAAAGCTTCCAGATGCAGAGGAACATCAACATTAAAGGGCTGGGGATTACCCCCCGTGAACCGGTTTAGATAGGGTTCGGCCCCCAAAACCAGGCCCAGGAGATTTCCCTTGCGCCCCATATCCGGAAAGGCAAACGTCAACGCATAGTTGAAAATTTCCCCATTGCCTTGCCCAATTAACGTCGGATAACTAGCCCCAAACCAGGCACTGAGCGTAAATTTTGGGCTGAACTGGTAGGTGAATTGCCCCCCATAGGAATCAACCCTTACTCCGCCCAGATTGAATAATTCCGGGAATTCTGTCAGACGTGATTGTCCAGCCAACGTATTGGCAACAGCAGTGCCGGTAATATTAAGGGCATTGTAGTTAAAACCAAACCGTCCGGGCAGAAAGTAGGAATGGACATAGGTAGCAGCAAAGCCTAACTGTTGGGTGGGTCGCCAAGTTACTTGGCCCAGAGCGGCATAGCCACCGTTAATAAATCCCTTGTTTGGATTCGGGGCTGAGAGGAAATCCGACAGATAGGCTGCTGTGATATCCACCTGTGGAGTGGCTTGAAAATTGAGACCAATGCCAGTACCGCCACCGAGAGCACTGATTGCATTGCCTTGCCCAAAGGCGGAGAGGGCACCGGTACCGGCAAAACTGTCTGCTAGGTAAGGATTCAGGACGGGGGCAATGCTAAAAAGAGTGCCAATATTACTGACTGCATCTACACGCAGTTTCTGAGTGACCGGGAAGCTGTATCGCAGAATAGCCATATAGAGTTGGTTATTACTATTAGCGGCAAATTGGGTGGACAGAGTACCTTCCGCCGAAGCAATCGGAATGCCATTTACGATTTCGCCGGGGAGATTAAACCCTGTACCTAAGGGGGGGACATTACCGGCAAACAGGCTAGTAGCGAGCAAATCCTTGCCAGTAAAGCTGGTGAGCAGGTTCAGGTTGACACGATATTGAACGACCGGATTATTATTGTTAAATGCCGCCTGAGCTAGGGGATTATTACTAGAAAAACCCGTTCCCGTTGCTCCGGCAAACCACATATTGGTAACGCCCAATAGTTTAGTCGTGGTCGAGAAATGCTGGGCTTCCAATTGGGCAGTGCGGGCTTCCATGCTATCCACCCGTCCCCGCAGCGTCGTCAGTTCGGCGCTAAACTGCTCCTGTAACTTTCGCGCCGTTTCTAGGTCTTCTTTTGTGGCAAAGCGATCGCTGAAAACATCCAGACAGGCATTGAGTGCAGCGGCCAGTTCAAAACGAGTCACAGCCCGGTTGCCTCGAAGCGTGCCATCGGGATAGCCAACAACACAACCGTATTTTTCTACCAGGGATTGTACCGCCTGAAAAGCCCAGTCCGTAGGTTGGACATCAGACAATTGTGTAACGGAGGTCATCTGGCCAAGGGGCTGTATCGCCTGAAAGGCCCAGTCCGCAGATTGGGCATCAGACAACTGGGAAACGGAGGTCACCCGTCTGAGGGATTTGGGCGGGGGAATTTCTGGCAACAGTGGCGCATTTTGGGTATGGGGATTAACAATTAACGGAACCGTAGGGACTGTCTGTGTCGGCATTAAGGGTTCGGACTGAACTGCGCTGGCGGCAACGCTGGCATTAGTTTGGTTAGCAATTGTTCCAGTTTTTTGGGGGGGTAAAGACTCTGCAAATGCGGGAGCTGAAACGGCACAGGCAATCGCCAAAGCACCACTGATTCTACTCCACCAATGATCCTTGATCTGCTGTTTCATTGTCTCACTCCACACACTCACGACGATATCTCACTTTAACAAGCCTTAGGGTCAGGTTCACGCCCGCTGTCAACCGAGAATGTGTTTATCCTGAAAAGGGCTTGCGAGAAAAGATAATGTTTTTGCAACTGTCTGAGTATCCCAAAATTCCAACATTTGGCTAATTAAGCTGGTGATCGCTGTAATGTGACTGAAGGTGACTCACCAAACATATGTTTATAGTCAGTAGAAAAATGTCCCATGTGCCAGAAGCCGTAGCGGTTAGCAATGCCCATCACCGAATCTGATTCTGGATTGCTCTTTTTCAGAGCGTTGCGTACCCCTTTGAGCCGTTGAATTTTGAGGTAGGCTATTGAACTCATGCCAAAAATATCCTGGAATCCATAGGACAAAGCACTTTTGCTCACTTTTAAGGCTTGATAAACTTTAAGAGTTTTGTCCACTTTTTTTTGGTCAGGGTCATGATTTCACTGTCCACTTTTTTCAGTCAGGGTCAGACTTATGGCTTGTAGTTGCTCATGCCCGGGCCGGTCTTGTCGAAGACGTTGAAATGTTCGTCCGGCATGATGGTGGCCACGCCGCCTTCGGGAGTTTCGATCAGGTCCTGCTCCAGGGTGACCACCCGAACTTTCCACCCTTCGGGAAGCTCCTTATACATGGCTGCTCCGTTGGCAATGAAGTCGTCGTAAGTGTGTTTGGGTTGAAGGCCGAGTTGGAAGCCCTTCATGATCCATGTGTTGCCATCGGGATCGTCGAGAAGCACCACCGTAGTTCCCTTCTTCCAACCGATGCTGCTGGTCCGAGCAATGGTAATTGGTTGGTAGGGAGGGGTGGCTTCTTCCACTCCGGCAGAACCGTCTCCCCCCATGTTCAATTGAGCAATCCATGATGCCGGGATCCCGTTGAAGTTCCGCTCCACCCCGACCGTGAATTCACTCCAGTCCGGCGTCCAAAACTTCGGGCCGTTGAGCGACACGCCAAGGACGCCAAATTCTTCTTTCAGCTTCTCGAAATCCAGTCCTTCGAGCAATTCCTGGGGAGACGTGTCCTTCGATGCTGGGATGCCCCGGGCACTAAACATGGAATTGTAAACCGCAGCGACTACCTCCCCAGTTTCGGGGGAACGACCCGCGAGCATCATCTCAATATAGCGAGTCCCATGCAGGTCGTCGAAACGCACACTCTTGGCATTCGCGCCATCGGACAACACATTGGCGGGTTTAGATGCAGCATGGTTGTACTGATAGTTGCCCTCAAGCTCGTCGAGAACAATGGTGTTAGGCGGTTCAGAATCGGCGGCGGACGTCAGAGTCATGTCTTGCTCCAACTGGCGTGCCCTGAAATTCCATCCGTTCGGCAAATTCAGGCGCTCGCCAAGGGTGGGCAGATTTTCGATGGTGTTATCGGGATCAATCTTCAGGGACAGACTGAACATGGTGTATACGGCGCCCTCGGGGGTGATGAGCTCATACACCGTTTCGCCCGCGTTGAAGCTAAATGTATTGCTACGTTTGGAAACCAGCACCTGGTATGAAGGAAGGTTTCCGGCAACGGCCTTACTGAGGTCAGGGGTTTCGAAGATGCCGAAAACCCGATAGGGAATCGTGGCGACCACTCTCTCCTTGCAGCCATCCCAAGCCATCCCGGTTATGCCGTTCGTCACGAGACGGCGCGGACCATTGAAGAGGATGCCATCGCTCCCGTATTCCTTTTTCAAGGTGTCTGCATCCAGAGCACGGAAGCGGGCGTCCATCACGTCGTTGGATGCCTCAAGGTCCTTGCCGATGGAATTGTAGTAGAAGCCAACCCCACTGCCATCGGCCAGGCGGTTCATGAACAAAATTTCGTAGAAGGCCTTGCCGCGCCAGTTCTCTATCTGGATTGGGCAGGGATCCTTCAGTTCAACTTTCTGTTCGGCCAAGACTGCTGTAGTAGTGCCTATCAGCCCAAGCGCCAGTGCAGTTACTTGCACGGTCATGATTATCTTTCTCTTAATGCCGCTTCTCATTGTTTTCATTGATCTTTTCCTTGTTGATTTTCGCTTTGCAGCGATTTCAATAGCTTGATTACTACACTTGTTGATTATGCCTCTCACTGCACTGGCACTGCGGCTGGAAATTCCCACGATCCATCTATAACTTCCCGTTTTGGCTGATACATCCGTACGATGTAGCTCCAACCCGGAGTGATCGGGAGGTAGTTCGGCTGATCGGGGTCTCCCCCGAAGTGAACCGTCACTGACCCATCAGGGTTCCGCTTGGCGGTCACGTTGTTTACCGAATAGGCATCCAGGTCGTTTTTTTCCATAAAGCCTTTGGCATTGTAAACGGTGATCGACGCAAACCCGTCTACAGGAATCGCCTCCGATACCGTCAGAACATAGGGCGTCTTGCCGTCGTTTTTTTCGGGGACGACATTGACATAAACCGCATCTATATCCGGATTCCCACCCCAGCCGTAAGCTGTGCCCAGCAGATGACTGATAGGATCAATCTCATTCTTGTTGCCGAACATGCCCTTGGCTGTAGGCCTGGTACCCGCAAGAATATTGATGGCATCGCGAACCTTCGCCAGGGAGTCTTTGTTCCAATCCGGTACCTCAAAAACCCCCGGAGTTTTCTGCCGGACTTCGATTTTGTCTTGTATCTCGTTAGCGACTCTTATATCGGCCGGGTCACTTGCATCCACGAAGGTTCGAATGAGAATACACAGGTAGCGCGTTCCGGTATCCTCCTTTGTAAAGGTAAAGGTAGTTTTGCCATCGCCGTAATAGACCGCAAGCGTGTAGTGATCCTGATTGATGACCTGCATGGACTGAAACCGCCCCTTGCTGTCAGGCATTACGATGGTGACCGGCTCGGTGAGATCGAAAACACCGATGGAATAGATTGTATCGCGATTCATGCGAATCACTTTCTGCTGATCAATTGGCGTCGGCTGACGAATATGCAGGAATTTGCCGAAAGCACCCTGCTTGACGTAGGCACTTAGAGTTGTATCGGTCTCGGCGCGGACGTAGGTATCCACGGTGACTTTTTCGGATGCTGAACTCAGGACTGGATTGGGGAGTATCATTCCCAAAATCGCGAGAAAGAATAGTAATAGTGGTCGCTTCATTCCTTTATGCCCCCTATTCGTTTTGTGCAGCCCAATGGATCCGAAATAAGCAGAACCCCGACTTGAATGATGAGATTGTATCAGACGACGAAGGGGTGAAGTGCAACTGAGTCCGAAGGATTCCGCTTTATCGAGTGGTTGGGCATCGCGATCGCAGTACCTTGATTAATCATACAGAATCCCTAACGACTGGATGAAGTATCGGGTCCATTGGGTGATGACCCTGACTGAAAAAAGTGGACAAACTCCAAGAGTCGCCAATGAAGGAGAATGTCCAAATGACCCAAAAACCAAGACGAACATTTACTGCCGAACAAAAAGCTGATTTCTGTGACCATAGGTCAGTAGCTGTGGCAATTGTGAAACAGTCAGGCAGAGCCACATCAGCCAAGTCGCCCAGGAAATGGGTTTAACAGAAAGTGCCCTACGCCAATGGGTCAAACAAGCAACCATTGACCAAGGTGGTGATAGCCAAGGGGCATTAACCACGCAGTCCTGCCGTCACGTCATGGGATACTCGATCGGTGGCGATCGCGTAGCGGAAGACCTGGGATATTAGGGTTTTAACCGGTGGGCCGTCTCGATAGAGCCACGGGCAACAATGCGGTTCAGAACGGCTAAAACCTCTTGGGCTGTGATGTCAGTAATGGGGCGATCGCCGTGGCTAGACAAACCCTTTCACTGAGTTAATCGGGCGAGTTATGAGAATCATCAACTGACCAAACCATTGCATATCCTGGTCGTCTACTCACTCGATTGTTACTTTGTCGTAATATACTGGTCGGTCGGTGCCCCCGATCCCCGTCTCGCATGCTCCGATCAAACAGCAGTTCTCCACCAGACACCACCCTACTGGTTGAACTTAGACCCATGGCTAAACGATTGCCATCGGCATCAAATACCAACCGACTGGGTGGATTGCTCAGGTCAAACCGTTCTACCATTTGCCTTGTGGTGACATCGAAGATACCAATAGCTCCATTATTAAATCCCACCGCTAATCGATCGCCCATGGGACTGAAGGCTACTGCGGTGACATCTTGTTCCTCCGGCTCCACTGCCATCACTAGGGAACCATCCGCGGTCTGCCAGACATAGGTTCCCTCCCGCCCCCGTACCGCAATCAGGGAGCCATCATCACTTAACTGTAGAAAATTGCGATCGCGACTTATTCGCGCCAAGGGTAAACTATCTTCCCGAATCACGACCCCATCCCTTAAGCGTTGGAGAGGCCAAACCATAATCCGTTTCTCCGCCTCATTATAGGCCGCCACGTAGTCGCCATTGGCGGATGTTGCAACCCGCATATAGCCATCCCCTTCCCGCAGCCATGCAATTAGGGTTCCATCCCCATGACGAACGGAAACCCCGGCCTCTTCTGCCACCAAAAAACCCTTGAGAAGGGGTACCCTAACAACATCATGAATAGTCGTTTCCGCCTCTGGGGTCCAAATCCCCACAAGCTCTCCATCCCAATCAAAGACTTTGACGTTATTTTGATTGTAGGCAATGATTTCGTTGCGATCGCTGGCAATACTATAGCGATAATCCTTATCAACAGGATTTAAGCGTTTCAGGATTTTACCATTGGTAGCATCATGGATCAGAGTATGTTCACCACGACTCAACAAACGGGAGTTGTCACCGGAAAAACCCCACACGGAAACCAAGTTTCGGCCATTGACTACACCGTATAAACAGCCAGGATAGTTGGAACAGGCTCCCATGGCAGTGATGCGCGGGCCTACCACACTGGAAAAAAAGGCATAGATGATGAACCCAGGGATAATAATGCCACAGGGCATCATGGTGATCAGGAAGCAGGTTCGTAGGATTTGTTTGATGTTCGCCATGGTGCCTTTATTCAATACAAACCAGGGTAGGATTGTTCTTAGCTAGGACATTGTACCTCCAATAAGATATATGCCCAGATAAAAATCCTTACCTTATCAGCAACCTAACATGATTTTGGACAGGTTGCCTTAGGAACCCGTATACTTTTCTGCCACTAATGCTGCAATTCCTTGACAGATAGACTCCATATTAGCGATCAGGGAACCTGCCTCAGAGAGATCATTTTCCTTTGCCTGTTGTTCCAATTCCGTGGCTAATCCTTGAATGGTTGTGGCTCCAACATTGCCGCCGGAGCCTTTGAGGTGATGGGCTTCCCGCTTGATTTGGTCAATATTATTGTCTGCTAGGGCTGTTTTGGCCGCGCTCAGATGCAGTTGGGCATCCTCCACAAAGGTGAGGAGCAGTTCCTGTTCAAATTCTGTATCACCGCCGGAGAGTTGGGAAAGGTAGTCCCAATCAATTAAAGCGTCTGTACCCATAATGGTTTTATGCTGCTAGAGATCGACACAGGAATAATACCGCAAACCCAAACAGGCTGGGTTAGTTGCCCTCACCATTGGGCAAAAACGGCAGCACGGTATCGGTAATATTGGCACCGCTTAAATTTGCCCGGGATAGATCCGCCTCGGTGAGGTTCGCCCCCGTCAGATTCACATCAATCATATTGGCTCCCATGAGTTGGGCCCGGGTGAGATTGGTTTGGCTAAGGTTAGCATTGACTAGGTTGGCAATCGTTAGCCGCGCCCCTTCTAGTTGGGCATGGCTCAGGTCGGCATTCACCAAAATAGCCAAATACAAATTGGCCCGATTCAGGTTAGCGTTTTGCAGGTTGGCTCCAAAAAAATTGACCCCCGCTAAATAGGCCCCCTCCAGATTAGCCCCCGCTAGGTTGGCCTTAAACAAATTGGCATCCATGAGGTTGGCTCCCCTGAGGTCACAATTGGGACATTGCCGGGTCTCTAGAAGTTGGCGCACATGGGCCGGATTTTCGGCGATCGCCGGGCCCGCCACCAACCCAGTGGCAAAGAATATCCCCAGGATCCAGCACCAAGAAAATGGGGGTCTGGGGAGGGGAATTTGGACATTCATCCACGATTGTTCGATCCCTTGGCCATCATCCATCTATAATTCCTGTATTCTTCCTGTATAAAAGGTTGTAGGAGCCACGCACCCATTTATTATGGTTGGTTATCTGATTTCCCTCGGCATCTTCACCGCCACCTTTGCCCTCTTCAGTCTGGGGCTAAATCTTCAGTGGGGGTTTACCGGCCTGATCAATTTTGGCCATGTGGGCTTTTTGGCGATCGGCTCCTACACCACAATTCTACTGAGTTTAATGAATGTTCCCATGGCCGTGGCCGTGATCGCCGGCATGATCCTAGCCATGGTGTTGGGCTTGATTATGGGCATGACGACCCTGCGGCTGCGGGAAGATTATTTAGCCATTGTCACGATTGGGATGGCGGAAATTGTCCGGTTAATTGCCCTCAATGAGGAGTGGTTAACCCGTGGGGCCCGGGGGGTCTTTGGATTTCCCTTGCCCTTAGATCGCCTTGAACCTAGTCTGCCCCTGAAGATGGCCATGATTGGGGTATTGACGGCCATTGGGGTTGGGGTTGGCTGGCATTGGTGGCAATGGCTAGGACGATTACGCCCCGATCTCTCCCTGCGATCGCCCTGGTTAAACCGAGGCTTTTTTGTGGGGTTTTTGGTCTGTGTTGCTGGCCTGGAATGGGGACTATGGCAAACCATCGAACCCCTAAGTTTAGGCAGGGGCTTGAATGTGGTGATGGTACTCCTGACCCTGATCATGGGGGCGATCGCCCTAGGGATTCTCATCACCCGCTGGCAGAGTGACATTCCGCTGCGGCAGTATGCTAATCTAGCAACCCTGCGGCAATTCCCCCTCCTGACTTTGTTGACCCATACCTTGGGGTTTGGTTTGGTGGCCATGCTTTACTGGGCCAATGTGGCCGGTCTCTGGAATTACACCTATCGGGCTGGACTTCTCTGGTTATTACTCATTGTCCTGGTGATCGTCTTTTGGCAATTGGAGCAGTGGGTGCGTTCCCCCTGGGGTCGGGTCTTAAAATCCATTCGCGAAGATGAAGACGTGGCCAAGGCCCTAGGGAAAAATGTCTTTTTCTATAAGTTGCAATCCTTAATGCTGGGGGGGGCGATCGCCGCCTTAGCGGGTTCCTTCTATGCCTGGCAACTCACATTTATTAATCCCGAAGGATTTACATCATTGTTAACCTTTCAGGCCTGGACTATTGTTGTTTTAGGCGGAGCAGGTAATAATGTGGGCACAATCTTGGGTGCGACCATCTTCTGGGCCTATACGGCCCTCACCCGTTTTCTACCCCTGGATGGCGGCCGCCTAGAAGCCCTGCGCATGATGGTAATTGGTTTGTTACTAATTATTCTTATGATGTGGCGACCCCAAGGTATCTTAGGCAAAAAGGAGGAACTGAGCCTTGGCCGATAAACTCTCTGTTTCAATGTCAACGATGGATCCTGCCACCCGGACAACGACTCCCCTCCTGGCAGCCAGCGGCCTGTGTAAATCCTTTGGCGGCATAAGGGCAGTGGATCAGGCGGAGATTGCCGTACCGGCGGGGAGTATTACCGGCTTAATTGGCCCCAACGGTGCGGGGAAAACCACGCTTTTTAACCTGTTGTGTAACTTTATTCCCAGCGATCGCGGCCGGGTGATCTTTGACGGCGAACCCATTAACCACCTCCAACCCCACCAAGTTGCTCTCCAGGGCCTACTGCGTACCTTCCAAGTCGCCCGGGTTCTCTCCAAGCTGTCGGTTTTAGAAAATATGCTCCTCGCCGCCCCCCACCAAACCGGCGAAAAACTTTGGAATAGTTGGTTTCGCCCCCTCCGCATCCGCCAAGAAGAGCAGGAACTGAAGCAACGGGCCTGGGATATTTTAGAATCCGTGGGACTGGCGGCAAAAGCCAATGACTACGCCGGCGCCCTTTCGGGGGGACAACGCAAGCTTTTAGAAATGGCGCGGGTGTTAATGCATCAGCCCCGTTTAGTTCTCCTAGATGAACCCGCTGCCGGTGTTAATCCAACCCTGATCAACCAAATCTGTGAGCATATTGTGCGCTGGAATCAGGAGGGGGTGACCTTTTTAATTATTGAACACAATATGGATGTGATCATGTCCCTGTGCGATCGCGTGTGGGTTTTGGCCGAAGGGAAAAATCTCGCCGCCGGGCCACCCACTGATATCCAAAATAATCCAGAGGTTCTCACCGCCTACCTAGGGCAATAATACCCTTCCCCCAATTCTGATCACACCGAGTTGGATAAAGGAGAGTCTGATCAAAAAAATGCTCGCTACTTATTGCGAATTATTCCTAAAACCCCTACACTGAAAATCAAGGTAAAAAAATACCCCACAGAGGGGGTAAGGGAATTCATGGTCAGCGTCAATACCCTACAGTTTCAGGCTGTCGTTTGCCAGAAAATGATCCAGGTGGTAGGCCCGCTCTTCGGTCTTCAGCAAGATTTGATCGTAAAGATAGGCCGTCGCCCGATCTCCCAGGGTTTCCGCCTGACTGGCCTGTTGCCTCAACAGTTGAATCACCGCCTGCTCACAGGTGAGATCATTTTGCACCATCTGGCGGCTACTAAAGGCTCCATCTGCCTCTGGAGTGAAACAACACAGGTTTGCCAATCCCGTAAAGCTGGCCACGGGGACTCCCCCCAAGCCATTCAATCGTTCTCCCAGTTCGTGGACATGATCTTGGACTTCGCCGTAGCAATCCTGGAAAAACTCATGGAGTTGGTAAAACTCAGCACCTTCAACCACAAAATGATGCTTCTGATATTGCAAATAAAGGGCTTGAAAACTGGCCAACAGTCGATTCATCCCCTCGCAAACCGGCTCCGTACTTTCCTTTTCCAGGAGAACAACATTGGCAGCAACATCGCCAAAACTGTGCATGGGAATTTGAGTCGTCGTCATATCGACCTCCCTGGTGGATTAGATTTGGGTCTACCTCCTTTTCTTAACACATTTAACTATTTAATGATTCCAAAAATCTTGATCTACCCGATCTCGGAGTGTACAAAATATGACCTCTAATCGACAGATGATTGCTGTGCCCTGGCAATATCGCTGGCAGGTGTATTATCGCTTGAGTCGCCTAGGGATTTCCTGCTGGTACGCCCCCTATCAACCCCTCTACGGTGAAATTACAACGCCCCTAGCGGCAATCCAGGTGTGGAGTGTGGTGCAACAGATCACGGCATCTCGACAAAGTTTAGTCCATTGGCTAAATGACTGCTGGAATCATTCTTGTTTATCCGGCGATCGCTAATCACTATTTTTCTAACAATTCGCTAATAACAAAATTAGCCCATCAACTAGCTCTGTAATTGCAAAATCAAGGGGCGATCGCCATCGATACATTTACCCGCCATGCCCAGGGGCAAGGAACTCGCTCCCCATACAAGGCCGACACTGCCGGAGGGCAACACCTTGAGACTCTTGGGAGCTGCCGTTAGCCAAAGCATCGGTTCCTGCGGGCAGGGATGACTCTCCGGTTCGGGATGAATTTCCGCTAGGGTTCTTAAAATTCGAGATTGCCCCTGAATCATGCCCGTACGATGACTCCAAAACTGAACTGGAACCTGTTGCTCCGTACTGAAAACGACGAGGGATGCGGTAGCAATGACGGCCTGTTCAAAGTGATCTGCGGCCCAGCCAACGGAATTGTCTAGGGCGATGGTGATGGCGGCTCCGCCCCTAAAGGTATCCAGTTCCCTCACCCGCAGTTCCCCATAGCGGGCACTGGTGCGCCAATGGACGAGTCGGAGTGGATCCCCCCAGCGGTAGGGCCGCAGCGATCGGGTCAGGCCATCGCTACTCAGTTGTCTATGCATCTGGCGATCGCGCCATTCCTGGGTTTGATCTTGGCCCAGTTGATCCAATAGGGGGCAGGTCTTTAGGGTCAAAATGCGAGGATAGACCACCACCGTCATCGGTATTTGCCAGAACCGCCGACACCAAAAGAGTCCCAAGGGAGCGGCCGTACGCAGAGAAACCCGTTGCCAGCTAAAGACCCCCCGTTCTTCTGGGGTAAAGGTGTAGTCACATCGATATTGCCCGTGGCAGGGTAACTCGGCGATCGCCCCTAGGGGTGGCTGCTCTAGAAATGTTCCCAGGGTTTTGGGTACATGATCCTGAACTTGTAGTAACTGTCGCCCTTCCCCACTGGGATTCTCAATGATGATGCTCAAACTGAGGCGATCGCCGGCATGAACGGGAGCAGGGGTCAAACGACTAATAGCCAAGCCCTTGAGGACGCGGGGGGGGGTAATCGCCGCCACCATCAACAGAGCCAGCATCACCCCCGTAATCACGTAGAGCCAACCGGCCATGGAGTTGACTGCGGCCGCAAACAGGAAGAAACTTAGCCCCATGAGTAAGGCTCCGCCAAACCCCGGTGTCACCCAACGAGTTTCTAGATAACGATTGGCATGGGTAAGGCGATTCACAGCTAAAGACCGATACGAACAATGCCTCCCATGTTAAATCCATATTCAATGAACTGAACAACCCGAAGATTTGAAGGCGGCACCCAGATTCGAACTGGGGGATAAAGGTTTTGCAGACCTCTGCCTTACCACTTGGCTATGCCGCCATATTTATTAATGCAGTCTATCATTATACAATGAGGCAGAGAGCTATAACAATGGTTTTTAACCATCGCCTAGGGGAAACCCATACTCAATTGGCAACGATACGAGCAATTTTTCGAGGTGCCCTTGATTCAAATTTTATTCGAGTTTGCTAAGAGGGCTGTCACAAGAAGATCACAAATCCTTAGGGCGGTGATCGGAGCCAGTAATATACCGTTGCGATAATGACCCGTTGCCCACCAAGCGTTAGTATAGGATGCCACGGCTTGAATAACTGGAGCACCTTGGTTTTGGGGCCGGGGGCGTAGTCCTTGCCAGGTGTAAAGGATTTTGGTTGATTCCAGGCTGGGACATAGGGCGATCGCCTGCTCATATACCTTCCGTAAGCAATCTGGATCTGCCACGGGTTGGCATGGATCTAATAGACCCGAACTCGAATCCGGCTGCGGATCAGGATTAAATTCTAGGGTTGCCCCTACCCAAAATTGGCCAGGATGGATCGGTACAATATGCACGTCTTCCCCCTGAATCACGGGAGATATGGGCCCATGGGGGCGATCGCTCCCTAGACATAGAGCCTGGCCGAGGACGGGCTGTAGGGGGAGGGACTGACCCAGGGTTTGACTGAGGGCCGTTGTTCCCAAACCCGCCGCCAAGACAATGGCATCTATTGGGTACACCTCATTGAGGGTATGGAGATGGGTAATAGTTTGTTCCCGCTGGCTAAAGTGGGTAACGGTTTGGTTGTAGTGAAATTGAGCACCCCGGAGTTGGGCCCCCTCCCGTAATCCTTGGGTGAGGCTCAGGGGATCCACCTGGCGATCGCTCCGGCAGAATATCCCACCCTGGAGGAGAGAACCGGTGCAGGAGGTGGCACCAGCTACCATCGGATAGTGCTGTCCAACCTGGTCTGGGGGTAATAATTCTAGGAAAATACCCTGATCAGCCTGGGCTAAATCCTGCCATTGTTGCCAATCGGCGGCATTAAAACAAAGTTCTAAAATGCCCTGGCGGTTGTAGGGAATCTGCCGTTGGATCAGGGCTTCCAATTCGGGAATGAGCGATTCATAACGTTGGAGGCTGGCCTGCCGTAGACAAAAATTACGCCCCTTGCGCCGCCGACTTAAACCTACTATTAAAATCCCCAGGGCCGCTCCGGTGGCGTGCCATTGATCTGGGGGATTCTGGTCAAAAACAATGACATTGTAATCGGGCTGGGCAGTCAGTTCATAGGCGATCGCCGAACCAACAACCCCGGCCCCAATCACCGCAATAGTCAGCAACGTTTTAACTCAGCAACGTCTAAACTCAATAAAGTTTGGACATCCAGGAGTCTAGGAGGCATCCGCCAAGGGCATGAGTTTTAGGTAGAGTTCAAAATCCTGCTCGGCAGCACTTAATCCTTTCTGAGCAGCAATGGTATTTTTACTGTCAGCGGCCTGGTCAATATCTACAAAATGATCAAAGAGAGATCGGGTTAATTTTGTAGCAATGGGTTGATCCTTGGGTAATAGATTCCGATTTAAGAAACGCATATCCTGAAGCATCGCCCCCAAGGGGCCCCGCATAATCCCTTGAACGTCTTGCCAATCACCCGTGGCAATGTCCTGTTCTAACTCAGCAAAGCGTTGCGCATTGGCCTCAATACCCATCAGATAGTCATCAATTCGAGTCAACTGCTCTGGGGTATAGGTCGGTGGGGGCTGAATTGCCGCTGGGGGGGCACCACAACTTACTAAAACCACGGCAATCAGGCCTAAGACCAATGGAAGCCAATTTTTCAAACGAAAAGCCGTCATAAAATCTGTCCTTACTTGTATCAATCGTTCGCTCCTATTCTGCCATGGTTAACGCTGAACTCAATGGCTAGTGGCAATACCCCGTTGACGCAGTTGCTCTACAAAAAATTCCTCTAGGGACGGTCGGGCTAGCTGGAGTTTCAAAATCTGTCCTCCCATTTCTGCCACCAGGGTTAAAAATCGCTCCGGTGCCATGGTAATGGTTCCTTGCCAGCGATCGCCCTGAATTTCTAAAGGATTGACCCACTGTTGTAAACCATCAATATGACCACCCTTGCCCTGAACATGATAGGCTTCCGTTACTCCCAGTAAATCCATCACCGAACCTTGGCAAATGAGTTCCCCCTGGGCGAGAATAGCCACGCGATCGCAAATGGCCTCCACATCGGAAAGAACATGACTATTAAAGAAAATTGTCTTGCCTTGCTTTCTTAGAGAAACAATAATTTCTCGGATTTGAAAGCGGCCGAGGGGATCCAAGCCCGACATCGGTTCATCTAAAAAGACTAAATCGGGATCATTAATTAAGGCTTGGGCCATGCCTACCCGTTGCAGCATTCCCTTAGAGTAGCGGCGCATTTGTTTTTTGCGAGCATCCTTTTGGGGTAGACCCACCATTTCCAGGAGTAGGGAAATCCGCTGTCGTTGCACAGAGGCAGGAACTTGAAATAACCCGGCCGCAAACTCTAAAAATTCCCAGCCCGTCAAATAATCATAAAAATAGGGATTTTCCGGTAGGTAGCCAATTTTTTGCCGTACCTGGCGATCGCCCAAGGGATAACCAAAGATTCGACCGGAACCCGCCGATGGGGACACCAAACCTAAGAGAGTTTTTAATAGTGTGGTCTTACCTGCACCATTGGGGCCCAACAGACCAAAGGTTTCTCCTTGATGCACCCGAAGGGAGCAGGATTTAAGGGGGGTAATTTTTTGATTTAGCCAAAAGCCAGTGCGATAGGATTTTTGGAGATTTTCGACCTCAAGGACAATGGGATGTTCCTCAGGGATGGGGGATACAGGTTCAGTCACCAGAGAACTCCTTCAACAGTCTTATCAAAAAGTCTACTAAAATTTAAGCGGTAATTTCCCAGAATCGGAGTCGCTGTTTGCACCTCTGGGCGTTCCCCATCCAAGAATCAAGCTGCTATAATGGCTAAGGCTTAAAGGATTTAGGGCGGTTAGCTCAGTTGGTAGAGCGTCTCGTTTACACCGAGGTTGTCGGGGGTTCGAGTCCCTCACCGCCCATAGGATAATAATCTGAGACAGTCTGAGAATGTTCGTGCAGCAAGGGTTTCAGCCTCTATTTTTAGCAAATCGAGCAATTTTCGAGGTGCCCTTTAGAGAGTCTAAGGCAGGCTGCTTTGATTTCTTCTTTTGTAGCATCGGGAGCAAGTTCCAATATTTCAAAGTATTCGTTCATTTTCGGGTATGTTAGGTAACGGTAAATTTCAAATGTTCTAAGTTTTTAAGGCTCTCTTAGGTCTAGGGTCAAAACTGGAAGGACAAAAAACTAAAACTTATACTAGGCAATCATTGCAAGTCTCTTGACACGGAGCCTGATTTAATCCGCCACCATACTTCTAAGAGAGCCACAAAAGACTACGAATACTTATTCTGAAATTGAATGCCATTATCGCCAGGATAGGGGTTTTGATGTAGGTTATATCCTTGCCAAATGTCATCCGGTATTCCTTGCAAGAAAGCCTTGCACGTTCTCTTTACTCCTTCAATATTTTGATCGTTCAAATGATAACAGTTACTACAAACTGGACTAAACCTATAACTCTCTACATCTGAAACGTTGCTGGGTGGAAGTTGAGGTGGCGAATAAATTTGCCGATGACTACCTGTGTATTCCAGCAACAGGGACGAATAATCTCCGTTTGAACCAATTAGGTGATATATATCTCTCAAGAAATCTTGTATTGTCTTTATAACTTTTCGGAAATACTCGATAGATTTGAGAATATTATCCCTTTTTTCAGTGTCACCTTTTTGGGAAATATATTCTTCATTAACTTGATCTTCAAGAGACCGTAGTGATTTCGTTAAGCCCATAACTACAGATTCACCTAAAGCATAAGCAACCTTTTCATCATAAGCTTCTATTTCTCGAATAGTGGCGATGAGTTTCGCTCCATAGAGAACAACCATATCAGGGGACTCTTTAAGCAAATTACCTAAAACTCCACCTGTCACACCTCCCAAAAGTGCGCCACCACCAACTACGACAACAAAGCCCCCAGCCATACCAAAGCCGCCAGCCGCTAATGCACCTCCGCCTAATGCCGCAAGAACCGAGCTAGTTGCAGCAGCACCATAAAGTCCAGCAGGTGCTAAAAGTCCAACAATTGCTGGAATTGCAAGAGGAGCCAACAAAGCAAATAAAATAATTCCTACAAGTACCCAAATAAATATATTCCCATCACTTTTAATTTTCTTGACTGCCTCTTCAAAGTAAGTCTTAATTCGTTGCGGGGAGCCACTTCTTAGTCCAAGATAGAATGCAATACTGCTTATTGCTTTAAGCCAATGATCTTCATCAAACCACCCCCCACGATTGGGCTTTAAGTCTTTATATTTATCTTCATCAGAACTCTTCTTGATTTCCAAAGAAAAGTATGGAGTAAAAACCACTAATTCGGTCAAAATCGTTACTCTATCAATTAATTTTGATTTAGGTTCTAATAGATTCTTAGAAAAATTAAATAATTCCTCGTCTTCCAATAATTCGAGTTTTTTACCTGCGGATTCACTAACGAAACGCTCAATTTCTACCTTCCACTTGCGTAACCACTCTCTCTTAAGCAATCGAGTATCTTGAGCTTCTTCCCTGTCAACATCTTTTTTAGTTAAGTAATACTGAAAGCTTGACATGACCAAATATTCTGGCCACTGCAATTTGAATAAGTCTTCATGCTGACTCATGTTCGTACCCCAAAATTTTTGTGATTATGTCTAAATTGACAACATAGATAAAGATTGAAAAGCCTCCAGCATTGCCGATTCCCCACCCCAAGCCTGACGAACATCATCAGGGTCAAGAATCCGACAGTTGCCAAATACATTATTTCGTTGCAACCGCCAGCCGCCCACATTCGCAATGTTCGTCCAAAATATATGACCCCCCATTGTTGGCATCGGAATATTGGGTAACTCGCCTAACTGTTCTAACAATCGTCCAATGGCCTGGGGGTCATCTGCTAACCGAGTTAAGACTTGAATCGCTAATATTTCAGGGATTCGGTACATAATCTATGCCACCTATAAATATGGAATAATGCACTACCCCCCCCCTATCCTAGCCAGCAAATCCCAGAAAGGAGTATCGAATTAAACAAAAATCCTTAATGTGACAAAAATGTATAAAACTGTAAAACTTTTTCTTGTTTATTCATATTCGCTTACAAAAAAGAACCTGCTCTGATTCTCTTGTCAAGATGGGACAATTCAGTAATCCCCCGGTATGAGAATCTTGCAAATCGGGGAAGACTAAAGCAATACCTATTGAGGTTCATACAACGATGTCTAGCTTCACCCCCAAAGTTGGCGACCATATTTACTACGGATGTGGAACACACGCCCATCACGGCATCTACTGCGGCGACTTTATGTATAAGGAACGAACATTCAAAGATGTTGTTATTCATTGCGAAGGCAAAGCAAAAGGCGGACGGATCAAAGGATTAAGCTATACCAAATTTGCAGCGGGCCATGATGTCAAATTAGTTAAGTACGCCCCAGGAGCCTGTTTTGACACCGAAACCGTTGTTAAGCGAGCCATCAGTCGTCTGGGTGAATATGGCTATGACCTCCTGGATAACAACTGTGAACACTTTGCGACTTGGTGCAAAACGGGCAAACATAAAAGCGAACAAGTAGAACACGGGGTTGCAGTTGGGGCTGGTGCGCCATTAGCTGGAGCCGCTGTTGCTGGTAGTTTGGGAGTTGTCAGTGGGGTTGGAGCCGCTGCCGGACTGAGTGGGGCTGGAATTATGTCAGGACTCGCTACCGTTGGTGGTGTAGTTGGTGGTGGAGCCGTTGCTGGTGTTGGTGCATTGGGAGCCTTACCAGCTTTAGCGACAACAGGAATGATGTACAACGTCCTTAACGATGATGAAAGCTTACCCCAAGATGAGCGAGATGCTAGAAGTGCGGGAAGGGTTGCAACAACGGCTGGTGCGGTAGGAGGTAGTGCATTAGCTTTAGGTGCAATTGCTGGTGCTGGAACTGCTGGAGTTAGTGCAGCCGGAATTACCAGTGGTTTGGCTGCGATTGGTGGCACTGTTGGAGGAGGTATGGCGGCTGGTGTTGGTCTTACGGTTGCGGCTCCGGCTGTTGCTGCTGCTGCATTGGGTTTTGGCGTTTACAAGGCCTGGCAATGGTTAAGCGAGTAACTCATCCCTCTGCCCGCCGTACCCTATCCCAGGAGCTTAGTCTGTTGGGAAATAACCCTGACCAGGCCTGTAGTTCTTCAACATCTTCAAAGTTAAGTAGTGCTTTACCAAGCAAATCTAACTGCTCAGAAGATAGAGATTTAATTTGAGACTCAAGCGAAAAATCAATACTTCCCATTTTATAGCGAAGTTGACAGATAATCATTTGCGATTCGCCTTCTCTAAAAACATCGTGGTAAAACCTTGTGTGGCTGAGGTCTTCTGCTTGTAGTCCAAGCATTTTGCAAAACTGCTTACAAAAATCGAAGAGATTTTACTGCTAACTTACTCTGGCTAACCAGGCCTGTAGTTCTGAAACATCTTCAAAGTGTACTATTGCTTTACCTAAGGCTTGAAGCTCCTCAGATGATAATGCGGAAACTTGGTCTTCTAATTTAGGGGATAAGCTGCCAAACTTCTCAACCAAAAAATTCACCACAGAAAGAGTAATTCCCTGTTTAAGCACATCTTGATAAAACCTGGTGTGGCTGAGATCTTCTGCTTGTAGTCCGAGCATTTTACGAATTCCCTCCAAATTTAGATCAGGAAACTTATTGCCTAATATAGCTTCAATCAAACCTAGCCATTGGGTAAAATCAGGGGTGCTGGCTACAGATTGGACGAGTTTTTGAGCGGCTTCGGCGGTTTGGGAGGCTTCGATGACAATTAGCTGGAGTAACGCCAGGCCTGGGGATAAATCTGTTGCTATAAATCTGAAACCAAAAACACAAGCCTTCTAGCCGATTTTGGTAGGGCTATTTTCAGTATCTTGTCGAATAAAATTTTTGCCCCGCTCCCATTCGGCTTGACTCAGAAAGTTCCGTAACTTCATAATCTGCTCTCGGGCACTATCTTTTGGTTTGGTTTGAGTATTTGTATTCAGCCCCAAAAGCTTAGTCCGTTGGGAAATAACCCTGACCAAGCCTGTTCGGATAGACAGCACAACCTCAATACCTAGTGCTAGGGTTGACGATACTAACGCCCTGCGATAGTATGAGCTTGTAATCTTAAGTTTCAAATGTAACGAGACAAAGAAAGTCTTTGAGGGGTTTAAGTCTCGCCAGTTCCCTCCAGACATCCAGAATGTCGCCAGTCGAAAGCTCTTGATGATTCATGCTGCCGTTTCTATTGCAGACCTTAGAGTACCGCCAGGAAATCGGTTAGAAAAGCTAGTTGGTAATCGTGAAGGTCAGTACAGCATCCGTATTAACAATCAATGGAGGATTTGCTTCAACTGGACGGATGAAGGCAATGCTACTCAAGTTGAAATCGTGGACTATCACTAATGACAAAAGAACGCCTAGATAGGATTCACCCTGGCGAGATTCTAAAGTTAGAGTTTTTAGAACCTCTAGGAATTACCCCATACAAGCTAAGTAAAGACATACAGGTATCACAGACCCGGATCAGTGAAATCCTCAAGGGAAAACGCTCTATTACGGCGGATACGGCGTTACGTCTGTCCCGTTACTTTGGCACAAGCCCTGAGTTTTGGGTAAACCTACAGGCACATTATGACCTGACTCAAGCCCATGAGGACAATGCTGAAATCTATGAAAAGATTCGAGTAGCTCAATTTCCCGATGTAGCTTAATCCTTAAGCAGTAAGCGGACGATGGGACTCGAACCCACGACGTTCAGCTTGGGAAGCTGACATTCTACCACTGAATTACGTCCGCACAGCTACTCAAAATCCTATCACGGAACTGGGGAGATGGGACTGGACTAAGAGAAAGCCATTCCCGCTCCCACCTTTTTGATTTTGGTGCTGATTTCTTTCAGGGGGGTTATTCTTCATTCACTTTGCGACGGGTGCAGGTCGCATGTAACCATTGCCCAGCAAATAGGATCAAAAAAAGGGGGTTATTAATCAGATAACGCCCAGCGAGGCGGCGGGGTTCCTGACTCAAGCGAAAGAGCCATTCCAAGCCCAGGGCCATCATCCAGCGGGGGGCTTGGCGAACGTGGCCACTATGAAAATTAAAGGCGGCTCCTACCCCCAACATGATCCCGTTGATCCGTTGCCGTTGCTGGTACATCCATTCTTCCTGTTTTGGACACCCCAAGCTCACAAAAATAATTTTGGCTCCAGAGGCACGAATGCGATCGCCATCGGCTTGGTATTCTTCAGGACTGAGGGGGCGAAAGGGGGGACAATGGCTACCGGCGATCGCTAAGTTAGGATAGTGGTTCAGGAGATTGATCGTCAGTTGCTCCATCACCCTGGGTTCACTGCCATATAGATAGATGGGCCACCCCCACTCCGTCACCTTGGCACAGAGAGCTAACATCAAATCCGGGCCATAGACCCGAACACTTTTTTCGTACCCCAATAGGCGTAGTCCCCAGACCAAGGGCATACCATCCGCCGTGACCAGTTTGGCTTCATTAACCATGGTTTGAAATCTAGGCTGCCACACCCCCGTCATCACCACATGGACATTGGCCGGAATCACATAGCCCGATTCCCCTGACTCAATCCAGGTTTTAATGCGATCGCAGGCCTGATCATAGGTCGTCAGATCAATGCGCGTACCTAAAATCTGGGGCATGTATTGTCTCCCCTCAACCCTTGACACCACTGCCAATTTCTGAGGGAATAATATATCGCTGTAGGGCTAAGAAGACGAGTAAAACCGGCACAATGGAAATCACCGATCCAGCGGCAATTAACCGCCAATCTAAGGAAAACATCCCGGCAAGGGTGGCCACGCCAATGGGAAGGGTATAGAGTTCCGGGCGATCCAGGACAATCAGGGGCCAGAGGAAATCACTCCAGGCACCAA
Source organism: Candidatus Synechococcus calcipolaris G9 (assembly GCF_029582805.1). Lineage (NCBI taxonomy): Bacteria > Bacillati > Cyanobacteriota > Cyanophyceae > Synechococcales > Synechococcaceae > Synechococcus > Candidatus Synechococcus calcipolaris. The sequence goes on from NZ_JAKKUT010000002.1 coordinate 1,039,614, forward strand.
TAAAGACAAAAATAGCTAGGGTAACTAGGGCTGGACGCACCGCCGGCAACATCACACACCACCAAATCCCCAGTTCTGAACAGCCATCCAAGCGGGCCGCTTCCTCTAGTTCCTTGGGCACGCCTAAAAATGCTTGACGCAGTAGGAAAATGCCAAAGGCTGATGCGATCGCTGGAAAAATGACCCCAACATAGGTATTTCGCAGGCCCAACTGCACCGTCAAAATATAGAGGGGAATCATGACAATCTGAAAGGGAATCATAATTGTGGCCAGGATCAGGGCAAAAAGACTATCCCGACCGACAAAATTGAGCCGCGCTAAGGGATAGGCCGCCAAAGAGGAGGTGAGTAAATTGAGGGCCACCGTGAGGCTGGCCACCAGTGTACTATTCCAGAGGTATTGGCCAAAGGGATGGGTCTGCCAAACCGTCTGAAAATTGGCCCAGGTTGGCTCTTGGGGCAGCCACTGGGGCGGAAAGGCAAAAATATTTTCATTGGGGGACTTAAACGCCGTACTCACTAACCAGATCAGGGGTAAAAGCATTCCCAGGGCGATCGCCAGCAGGAAGCCATAGGTGAGACCCGTCCGCAGATAACGCCCCAGAGTTGGATTCACCGCTTTGTCCAGAGATTGGTAAACATCATCAAAAAGCCACCAATCACAATGGCGATCGCCAAGAGTCCAGCAATGAGGTCTAAATTGCCACTATCCAAGGTCAAAAGAACCATGACCATTAACGGGGGGCCCGTTCAAACCCATTGAGAATGCCCTTATAGAAGTCAATATTCAAGGCCTTGGGATAATTAATCACCCCATTGGCCCCAAACCAGCGATCGTACAATCCATTGGCCGTTGGATCATTGGCAACCACCGCTTCCATGTGGGACAAAAGGGCCATATTCACCATATCTCGCCATAGGGATTGATTTTGTGGCACCATGCAGGCGTAGGCTTCCGCTTGAATGGGCCCGTCCGGTACAATTTTCATCTGGGTTGCCCCCGGATTGGTTTTGAGAACGCCCTGGAGCAGGGCCCCATCACTGGCAAAGGCATCAATCTCTCCGGCCTGTAACTTGGCGATGCCATCGGCGCGATCGCTGACGTAGACGACCGTTACTTCCGGGCGAATATTCCGCACTGCCCCTTCATTGGTCGTGCCCTGGATCACCCCCACCGTTTTGTCCCCTAGGGTAGCCGGCCCTTTAATGGCACTATTGGCAGGCACCAATAACTGGGTTCCGGTCAGGAAAAAGGGCACCGTAAAATCAACGTATCGCTCCCGCGCCCAGGTACTCGATGTGGCACCACACTCAATGTCAATCTGGCCCTCTTGCACCATGGGAATGCGGGTGCTCACATCCACGGGCTTGATTTCCAGCTTGACGGGCTTCCCTAGCTCCCGCTCTGCCCTGGCCCGAATTAGCTCTAGGATATCCACGGAATAGCCCACAAATTCGCCGTCCTTTACATAACCAAAGGGAACCGCATCCTGGCGAGTACCCGCGGTCAAGACCCCGGTACGCCCAATTTTTTCCAAAATCGTCTCGGCCCACGCCGCCATGGGCATGGATAGGGCCAGCAGAGCCAAAACACCGGACACTGTGTAGCGACGGAAACGGGGAGAATTCAATAGAAGGCGCATAGGCAAAACATCAGGGGGGTGGAAGGAGTAAAACAACTTAAAGCAAGTAAAAAAACAAGTAAAACACTTTTATTATCATGCCCAAGGGCACTCCCCTTACAGAGTATCAGAATTTTTCTCGGGGTTCGGGCGATCGCCCCTAGTTTTTCCAGTCCTTCTTCGAGGTGGGGGAATAAATATCACCAAGGTCTAGGGATGGCTGTACCTGCTACAGTAGAAGACTAACGCCCCTTCCGTATGTCCGAAAGTTTTGATCCTATGCCTTGGCCCTTTTCCCGCTCTGCTCAAAAACAAATTGCCCGCATTGAAATCACCGGGGCGATCGCCAGTGGCACCCGAAAGCGTGTCCTCAAAGCTCTAAAAACCGTTGAAGAACGGGGATTTCCTGCCCTTCTCCTCCGCATTGACAGCCCTGGGGGGACGGTGGGAGATTCCCAAGAAATTTATGAAGCCCTGAAGCGACTACGGCAAAAGGTCAAGGTCGTGGCTAGTTTTGGCAATATTTCTGCCTCCGGTGGGGTCTACATTGGCGTTGGTGCCGATCACATCATGGCCAATCCGGGAACCATTACCGGCAGTATTGGCGTGATCCTGCGGGGGAACAATCTCCAGCGACTACTGGATAAAATTGGGATTTCCTTCAAAGTGATTAAGTCGGGCCCTTACAAGGATATTCTCGCCTTTGACCGGGAACTGACGGACGCAGAAACAACCATCTTGCAAGAGTTAATTGATACTAGCTATCACCAATTTGTCCAAACCGTGGCGGAGGGCCGCAAGCTGGACGAAGAAACGGTACGCAGTTTTGCCGATGGCCGCGTCTTTACCGGCCAACAGGCCCTCGCCCTTGGCCTGGTGGATCGTCTCGGAACCGAAGAAGATGCGCGGCGGTGGCTGGCGGAGTTAGTGGATTTAGACCCAGAGAAAGTCAAAACCTGCCCCATTGAACAAAAAAAATCGCCCCTGATGCGTTTACTACCCGGCCAAGAGACGCAGGAAGAGCGATGGATGGGCCCTTGGCGATCGCAGTTGGACTGGCTAGAGTTTGAAATAGCCACCAGTGGTCTTCCCCTTTGGCTCTATCGCCCGTAACCTTGGTAAAGTAGGCAGGTGATTCATGGAGGATGGAAACGTGGGCTGGCGAGTCCGGGCAATTCGAGGGGCAACCACCGCCACCGAAAATTCAATTCCTGCGATTCGGGATGCGGTTATAGAACTGCTTCGGGAAATTGAGACCCGGAATAACCTGGATTTGACGGAGGTGATTAGTGTTACATTCTCTGTCACCAAGGACTTGGATCAAATTTTTCCAGCGGCGATCGCCCGGGAATGTGAAGGATGGCAGCAGGTTCCCCTCCTAGATGTCCAGCAGATGCACGTTGAGGGCGGCCTACCCCGCTGTATTCGTTGCCTCATCTATATGAATACTCCCCATCCCCATCACCGGATTTACCATGCCTATCTCCGCCATGCCCAAGGATTGCGCCCGGATCTGTCCCTCACCAATGCCCTATCCTCCTAACTTTATTCTCTTAACCTTACTTTAACTGCACTATGACTACTGCCCTCGTTCAAGACTACATGACTCCTCAACCCATTACGGTTCAGGAAGATGCGGCGATCGCCGATGCCATCAAACTCATGGAAGATCATCAAATTCGCGGCTTACCCGTCCTAGATCATCAAAATACCCTCGTGGGTTTGGTATCAGAGGCGGATCTCATCGTCCGTCAGGCCCCCCTAGAGCCACCGCTTTACCTCACCTTTCTGGGCAGTGTGATTTACTTTGAATCCCCTGAGTCTTTCCACCACCACCTCAAGAAAACCCTGGGCCAGCAGGTAAAAGATGTCATGAGCGATCGCCCCTTTACAATTAAAGCCACTGCTCCCATTTCCGAAGCCGCCCAATTAATTGTCAAGCACCACATCAGCCGTTTACCCGTTTTGGATGGGGAAAACAACCTCGTCGGTATTATTACCCGCCATGATCTGATGCGGGCCCTCCATCCCTAGATCAATCACCCAGTTGAGGGTTTGATCCACTAAGGTACGGAAGGGATTCGTGGGCTGGCTGGTTGGATTGTCAATCATTGAAAACTTTTGGGTCCGATATACTGTCCACTTTTTTCACTCAGGGTCAGAATTGAGCCCCAACCCAATCTCTAAAAAACCGCATAGTATCCCAAGAGTCAGTGTCTTCAGGATTGTAGAACTTTGCCTCGACCTTTTTAAGAATGAAACTTGAGGGTAGATCACGGACTGGATCGCTGAGACATCGCAGTAACAAATTCCGTCTTCCTCTCTTACTCAGGCGTTCAATCTCGTTGATGTGAATTTGACTACCTAATGTAGTCGATAGAACTTGCTCAGCAGCAGTGAGAAAAGGATCAAAGGCTTTTTTGTCCCTCCATCCAAAGAGATGGCTCATTAAATTCCATGTTGACATGATATTTACCTAACTAGGCTGGCAGTCCAACGGTGCCCATCACCCGCCGCAGATAACCTTTGCATCATAACCGATCACCTTCGGCGGTCGGTGTGCATAGGCGTTGTTATGCGTGGATGCCTTAGTATTAGCTACCAGATTGCTGAATCGGTTTAGATATATGCTGATGCACAATCTTCCACGCTTCGTCTATTTTCTTAAGACAGAAGGTAGCCCGAACCAAATCTTGAAACGTATGTCCGTCAGGCATTTTACCGCCACAACGAATAAAGCAATGTGCAAATGCAAGATCGGTACTGACTGTTACAGACAGATTCTCCAGTTCAAACTGACCATCACCCTGAGTTTCAGGCTGCCAACTATCCCAACTTTGGCGATAAGACTCAGCACTTTCATATTTCATCGGTGATAGCACGTCAAAGATTACAAGATCAGGTACATGATTTTTGAGAATCTCGTCCTTGCGGTTTTGCCGTGTTGCCTTTGCCCAGTTTTCGAGAACTGCGTGAACCTGAATCTGTAACGCATTCATTTCACTCATCACTGTTCTCCTTTTTAGTAAGTAGCTGGGTTCAATTAACCTAAACATGCTGACAGGGAAAAAGGCGATAATCTCCTTCCCTGGAGGCTACACTGCGATTCCCTTGTCTTACAAGTAATTGCGCCTACCTACTTATTTAATTGTGCCTAGCTACTTACTACTTGTACTTTATCTTTAGCTTCATTGTACCTGAAGCACCCACAATAAACTCAATTGGAACACCATCAACATCTGAAGCTAGACCAACACCAGCTTTCTGAGACATTGTAATCTCTATTTCGTCTGCACCATTTTCTTTTCCTGCTCGAATAATGTCGATAGCTGCTTTCCTTTGTTCTGCAATCTCTTTTTCGTTAGCACCCGATGTCAGAGAGGAAATACCGTCAAATAAGGCTTTGCCAATCCAATAAGGGACGGGAAATATAATCTGGGTTATTGCAAGCGCAGCCTTGCGACCTTCTTCTGTAGTGAGATCGAATTTTTGGCTAGAATCACTCATTGATGTTTTGTCACTATCAAAATGATGAGGCTTCGGCATAACTATTGATTAGACAGCGATTAGCAGCCTAGCTAATTTAGTAATGAAAAACCAGAACTCTCTATTCACAACGATAAAACGCACCCTAGCACATGAATATACAGGTGTCAAAAATTGCTGTATACCCAGGGGGAAATCATTGACGAACTCATGCAGAATATCCGTGAAGTAATCGAATTATGTCTTCAAGAGATCGAAGACGAATCAACCAAATTGTGATACTCCCCGAAAACTTCACTGGGGTAGATATAGGGGAATCGACCTAGGGGCTATATCGCCAAGCTAGGGCTGTGGTTATGATGAGGACGACTATGAACCAATCTCCCCACCGCACATACAGCGTTTGACTCCGGCGCGGATAAATCGTTGATAGGTGAATTTCAAATACCTGAATCTGCGATCGCCAACGGGTCTGGCCCTGGGGACTAATGACCGCAGATAGCCCCGTATTAGTTGCCCGCACTAACCAGCGATCGCTTTCAATGGCACGCATCACATCCTGAGCATGGTGTTGAGCCATCAGAGGATAGGTATAGGGATCATTATTAGCCAAGCTTAAAATCCACTCTCCCCCCAAGGCCGCCTGATCCCGAAAACGATAGGAAAACGCTGATTCAAAACAAATACCGACAATGGCGGGCCCCAAAGGCGTTTGAAAGAGTTGATCCGCTGCCCCAGCACTCAAATTAGCACTTAGGGGTGAGAGTCGCTGCACCAATCCCCCTAACCCTTCAGGAATATACTCTCCCAGGGGAACTAGCTTCACTTTTTTATAGACGCTATATACCTGACCATCGCCATCTAGGGTAATTAAGCTTTGATAAACATGATCGTTTCGCTCAATAAATGTACCCAGCCAAAGAGGAACTCCCTCAAGGGCGATCGCCCGGGTGAGAGGATTCACCTGATCGGGTTGCCAGCGAATGGGGAGAGCCGCTTCTGGGGTTAATACTGCATCGGCTCCCTGCTCCACTAATTGTTTGTAGCCTTGGCCATAGTGATCCCAGGCTTGACGAATACCGGCGGCAGTGAGTTTCACTCGGGTGGGAATATTTCCCTGGATCAGACCAATGTTGAGGCGGGGAGCAACATCGACTGGGCTACTAGCCATGAGTATCCCCCCCAATCCATGGGCAGCAATAATGAGAAGTAGGGGTGGTATCCACAGGAATCGGGGTAGGGTACGGGAGCGCAGATAGACGATCGCCATTTCTGCAATGAATCCATTGATTGCCACCACCACCACAGTTACGAGGGTCGGCCCCGACAGTTGCCCCAGATGAAGTAGCCAGAGATTTCCAGGACTTTGGGTGAGGGAGAAAGAAAGCCACCAGAGGGGAGAATGACTGCAAATGGCCTCTAGTACCCCCCAGATCGTCACCCCCCCTAATATTCGTAATCCCATGGGAGCGGCTTTACCCCAGAGTGCAAACAACAGGGCCCAGGTTCCACTAAAAACGCCCCCCAATATACAGAGAAATAGCCATACCCCTAGGGCGATCGCCACAGAATTGGCTTCGGGAACCCCCATCCACATGAGCGGATGAAGATCTAAAATCCAGTTGAGACTTGTGCTATAAAAGCCAACGCCCCACAAAAATCCAGCGAAGGAGATGATCCACCAGTCCGGCGATCGCGGTTGGCAAATGTACATCCAGAGAGGCACAAGGGCAACCCAACCCAACCCCCAGATAGATGCGGGCGGAAAGGCCAGGGATGCAATCATTCCCCACAGAAAGAGTAGGGCTAAAACGAGAACGGGGAAACGGGACAAGGTGAAGCTCTCATTGATGCATTATTGGGCACACTTAACCTACAGTGTTAGCTAATAATCTGTTAGCTAAAATTAGGACATAAATTGGGGGCATTATCATGATCCAAGTCATGGAGATCAAACGGTTTGCCTATACCATGGCAGGATTAGGAGCCTTAACCGTGATCTTGGGGAGTTGTACCCAAGCCCGACAAACCGGCACAGACATTGGTACAGCGATTATTCAACCCCAAAACCAGGCAAAGGAAGCTGAAGCTCAAATCAGCCTGCGGGCAATGTTGCGGGGACAACAGGCCTATTTTATGGAAAATGGTCGATTTACGGAATCCTTAGGGGACTTAGGTTTAGGCCTACCCCAAGAAACAGGAACCTATCACTACGAAATTTCCCTGAAGAGTCCTCCAGGCAATGATCAACTTGTGATTGTGCGGGCGATCGCCCAGGATAAAACCCTCAGAAATCATACCGCAGCCCTAGGGATGGGCACAGGGGGCAATATGACGGAGGTAATATGCCAATGCAAGCAGCCCGGTGAATCCATCTGGGATCCCAAGCTAATGAATGGGCAACTTCAATGTGGGACAGATAGTGAACCGATTATATAGTGAACGTATTTTTTGATGAATTTGGGACTGAACCCAATAGCAAAAATGACTACAGCACTGTTGGGAGTGTATATGGGCAATACATGAGAGGGGCGATCGCCGGTTTTTTGATCAAGATTAAGTTTTTTTGCTTATCATTAATAATAGCAAATGCTCCTTACTGGCACGTTCTCTATGCTGAGTGGCTTTTCTAATCATTCCCTACCCTGGATGGTGCGATTTCAGCGAATTTGGCGTTACTACTACTTAAGTTTTTTGCGATCCCAAAGCAGTAGCCATGAATTAGCACGGGGTATGGCGATGGGAGTATTTGCCGGAATGCTCCCCCTCTTTGGTCTTCAGATTATCATTGCCATGGCCCTGGCCTTTGTGGTGCGGGGCAATAAACCCATGGCAGCCCTAACAACCTGGGTCAGTAATCCCCTGACCTATGCTCCCATCTATTGGTTTAATTTTCAGGTGGGATGGTGGATCGTGGGTAAACCTGCTCTCGATATTCACACCGTTGACTCTTGGCGAGATGCCTTAACCCAGGGGGGACTGGCGGCCTCTATTCTCATGCTCGGCAGTCTCTGGATGGCAGTCATCCTGTCAGCCCTAACCTACGGGATTGGCCTACGCCTTATTCCCTACTTAAAACAGCGGCTTAAGGTTCGTCGTCGCTCTAAACAGAGCCAAATCAGGGATTGGCTAAAGAGGTAACCATTTGTTTTAGCTCAGAAATCAGGGATTGGGGGCCACCATTCAATTGCCCCGAATTTAACCCCTCCAAGTGCTGGCGAACTTGATCCACCTTATCTTGAACAGGCTGCAAGAATTCCTGCAAGACAGCGACCCGGCCCCTTTGCTCCTTCAGGTTAAACTGCTCTAACTCCAAACGTTCCTGCCAATCTTTTAAGCCTTGTTCTCGCTGGTTTAGCTCTTGGTCTTGGCCGTCGAGACTCTCACGCAGCGTGGATATTTCCTGTTCCAATTGCTGAATTTCTGCATCTAACCCTTGAAGAGTCTGACCTAGGCTGGCCCGCTGAGTTTCCATTTGTCCTAAAACGGGAATGAGGCTAATACTTTGCTGGGAAGATGGATCACGACGAGCTTGCAATACTTGCTCATGAAGGTCATAACTGGCCTGTTTTTCCTTCAGCCGTTGCCGCTGCCCCTCTAAGGTTTCATTCAGGAGGTTAAAGTTTTGCCGCTCTGATTCGAGTTCCGCTGAGAGTTCTAATCGCTCAAACTCGCTGACTTGATTCATTTTGTCTTGAAGTTCCTGCACCGCTTGCTGCTGCATGGTGAGTTCTTCTTCTTGATCATTGACGAAGGAGGACATCCGTTGCAGTTCTTTTTGAACAGATGCGACTAGGCCCTCTAGTTCTGCCATGGGCATTTGTTGCAGGGCTTGGATATCAACTTCATCGGTAATACTACCGGCGATCGCCTCCCGTAATTGTTGAATGATCGTGTCCTGCTGTTGCAGTTGCGATCGCAGTTGCTCCGCCTGCCCCGTTTTCCAAGTCAATAACTCATGCTGAACCCGTAGATTTTGCCGAGATTCTGCTAGGCTCCCATAACGTTGCTGCCACTCTTGCCGCTGTTGACTTAGTTCCCCAATCTGGCGATCGATGTCGCCTTGTTTCTCCTCTAAGGCTTGATTTTGTTGCTCCAATTGCTGCCAATAGTGACTTAGAACCCCCTGCTGTTGCTGAAGGGTATCTAAACAGGCCGAGACTTGACCGTTGCCATTGAGACTTTCCCCTAATTTTTGGAGAATGCCATCCACTTGCTGGAGTTGCTCACTGTTGAGGCCGGCTCCACCCCCCTCCCGTTTAATTTTTTCCCATCTCTCCTGTTCTTGGTGGAGAGTATGGCGCATATTTTCCACTTCTTGGCGATCGCGCTGGATATGCTCCTGTTGTTCCGCGTACTCGCCTCTGAGCTTATTCAGTTCGGCCAGTTGCTGATCGTAATTGGCAATTTGTTCTTCAATCTCTTGGAGTTCATCCCGCCGGGCATCAAACTCTGCTTCCCGCTGGTTCAGGGCCTCCGCCTGGTACATCAGGGATTGCTTCCAGCCCTCAATTTCTTCTTCCTGACTACGGGTTTTCTCCCGCATCCGCGTAAAACTTTGCAAAATACCGACAATGCGATTAGCACCGCTATCAATGTGCTGAATATTGCGATTGGCGGCAAGCTCAATAAAAACTAAGACCCCATTGCCATAGTCATTACTGACATCATAGGAAATCAGTTCTTCACTGTTGGGAACTGGATGCCAGTATCCCGCCTGCTCCCGCATGAGCAGTTTTAACTGGGTCTTGGCTCCCATAAAACCAGTTGTCTTGATCACTTCTGCTAGATACTGCACAGCGTTTGCCCTCGTGACCAATGCAGATGCCTAAGAAACACAACTAAACCCTGAAAGTTAAAAAAAAAGAATGTTCCGAACTAGAGCGTCCCAAAGTTATCAGTATAGCGATCATGATGATTAAATATGTTACTAGGGCTACATGTTACCAGGGTGACAGCGACCACTGAGTATTAGCGATATTCCTCGATCATGATGAACCATTTGCACAAAAACTAAAATAAAGCCGTGATTATTCTAGCTTGGTTATAACGCAATATTCTAAAACTGCTGGAACTATTTTGATCCTAACCTATGGTAGCCGTGGTGTTAATCTTTTTAGAAGATACATTATTCCCTTTTTGGGAGAGGATGATCACTCCCCTTAAGAAAATTTAACCCGCCCTAGGTGTCACTATTTTGCCCATTACCACACCCTCTTGGGGAAATGGCCAAGGGGCATAAGCCTCTAGGGTACAATGTAGCGAGTCCACCCTGGCGATCCCATCTATGGCTATTGAACATCATCTTAATCTCTGGCGGCCCTTAAGTTTCACAGAGCGTGTGGTGGGGGCCATTGATGTGGGTACAAACTCGATTCACATGGTTGTGGTGCAGGTTCAGCCTAATTTGCCTAGCTTTAAGATTATTGCCACTGAAAAAGATATGGTGCGGCTGGGGGAGCGGTGTCAGCGAACTGGCGAGTTAACAGATGTTGCCATGGAACGGGCGATCGCCACTCTACGGCGTTGTCGGGAATTGGCCGATGGACTCCATGCCGAAGAAGTTGTTGGTGTCGCCACCAGTGCGGTGCGGGAAGCCCCCAATGGTCGGGAATTTTTAGAACGGGTTAAAAAGGAGATTGGCCTGGAGATTGATCTGATCCCTGGGGAAGAAGAGGCGCGGCGGATTTACCTAGGGGTGCTTTCGGGACTAGAATTTCAGGAAAAACCCCACATTATTATTGACATTGGTGGCGGCTCCACCGAACTTATTCTGGGGGATGGCCATGAACCCCGTTACCTCAGTAGTACGAAAGTTGGGGCCGTGCGTCTCACGGAGATGTTTGTCCAAAGTGACCCCATTAGCGATCGCGATTATGAATGTCTGCGGAGTTATGTGCGGGGAATGTTGGATTGGCCCACTGAAAGCCTTTGTGCCCATTTAGCCCCCGGAGAGACAGCCCAACTGGTGGGCACCTCTGGTACTATCGAAAGTCTGGTCATGGTTCACACCTGTGAAAAACAGGGGAATTGTCCCACGTCCTTACAGGGCTATGCCCTCACCCTAGAGGATTTACAGGCCCTCATTGATCGCCTACGGAAGCTAACCTTTACCCAACGGTGTCAGATTTTAGGAATGTCAGAGCGGCGGGCGGAAATTATTTTAGCGGGGGCCGTGATTCTGCAAGAGGCGATGGTGCTACTGGGGCAATCTTCGTTGATTACCTGCGATCGCGCCCTGCGGGAAGGCATCATTGTGGATTGGATGCTCACCCATGGCCTAATTGAAGATCGGTTGCGGTATCAAAGTTCGGTGCGGCAGCGGAGTACCTACAGCTTAGGTGAAAAATTCCATGTCAATTTAAGCAGTAGTGAACGGGTGGCCGGTTTTGCCTTGGCCCTCTTTGATCAAACCCAAGAAATTTTACACTCATGGACGGAGGCAGAGCGGGAGCTACTCTGGTCAGCGGCAATTTTGCATAACTGTGGTCACTATGTGAGCCATTCTGCCCACCACAAGCATTCCTACTATCTCGTTCGCCATGGTGGTTTACTGGGGTATACCGATGCGGAAATTGAAATCATTGCTAATCTATGTCGCTATCATCGCAAAAATACCCCCAAGAAAAAGCATGAAAACTATCGCAATCTTCAAGGGCGCCAACAACGCCACATTGTTGATCAACTGAGTGCGATTCTCCGCTTGGCGGCAGCCCTAGATCGACGACAAATTGGTGCAATTAATTCTCTACATTGTGAATGGAAGGCTCCTGAACGAGAACTAATTCTACATTTACAGGCCGTTAATCCCCAGGATCAGTGTGATTTAGAACTGTGGAGCTTAAATTACAAGAAAGAACCCTTTGAATCCGTCTTTAGTGTCAAGCTGAAGGCGGTTTTAGATTCCCCTCAACGACACTCTGAGATGCCGGTATCGACGGCGACTGTATCCTAAGTTCCTTAATTGCCATGCCCTGATCTAGGTTGCTTTAGAGGTGTTAGATTCCTGGATCTGGCGATCGCTAAATCGGCGTAACACCCCATTAATAAACCGATGCCCCCCCTCATCGCTATAGCGTTTGGCTAATTCGACGGCCTCATTAATCGCCACTTTCCGAGCCACATCTAAATACATCATCTCAGCGATCGCCAGTTGGAGAATCGTTCGATCAATATTGGCGAGACGATCCACCTGCCAATCCACCAGAGATTCCCCTAAGGTTTGATCCAGGGTTGCCTGATGGGTATTGAGGCAATTGAGTAAGGCTAGGGCATACATTTGCACTTCGTCTTGGTGGGCAAAGTAGAGGATTTCGGGTAGCTCTAGGGCCGTACCCAGGCGGTTAATCGTGGATTCGGTTGTTTCAATGGCTTTTTGAAGATAGCTTTGAGCTTTTTTATATTCCGGGGCCGCTAACTCACTTTTGAGCAACAATCCATGGCTTTCATTCAGATCACTACTGGCTAACTCCAGGGACTCCCGCACCTCAAGGGCTAGGGTACGAATAGCGGCCAACATGAGACTACGGCAGTCCTGTTCCGAGAGGGTATGGGGTTGGCTAAGAACTTGGGCCGCACTAAGTAGGGCAAGTTCCCTAGCGGCACGACGAGGGGTAGTCATGGTGGTATCCTAGCTCATGCCTGGGGAGAGTGAATTGGGAGAAAGGGGTGGTTTGGGGGGTAAAACGTCAACGGATTCAGCTTCAGGACGGGCGATCGCCCCTGTTCCCCTAGATTTACCATTAAAACTATCGGGAATGACAATGCCACCGGAGATAATTATCTTAAAGGCATCTTCAATGGAAATATCCAGATCAATCACATCTTCCTCGGAAACTAAGGTATACCATCCCGTTGTTGGATTGGGCGAGGTGGGGATAAACAAACTGAGCATAGCCTGATTAAAGTTTTCTTGGAGCGTACCGCTCACATTGCCCGTGACAAATCCCAAGGACCACAGGCCCGTGCGCGGATATTCCACGAGAACCACGCGGCGAAAGCGATTGCGAGAGTCCCGTAGGAGGGTTTCTAGCAGTTGTTGTAGAACCTTATACACCGATCCTGCTAGGGGAATACGCTTGAGAATATTTTCCCCGGTCTCCAGAAACCAGCGGCCGACAAAATTACGGGCCATTAAACCAATCAGGAGAATTCCCACCAGGGGAACCGTAATGCCAATAAAGAAATTGAGCAGGTCTAGGAGCAGGGGATGCCAGGTTTTGAAGGGATTCAGTTGCTTGGGGACACGGGTAAACAGATTGATCACCCAGGTGGATACCGTAAAGGATAACCAGATAGTCGTGGCTAGGGGAATGACCACCAATAAACCGGCAATCAGATCATTCTTAATGGCTTGCTTCAGTCGTTGCAGCACAGATCCTCTCTAAGTTACAGACGGGGGTGTCTGTCTACCGCTATGGGATCTAGCTTACCGTACTGATTTACTTCAGGTTTAAGGTTCCTTAGAAATCCCCTTGATTTTTAGCGATCTGGGCGATCGCCTGTTTCAGTATCTGGTGTTCTTGGACTTGGATGCGTTGATGGAGCTTTTCTGGAGTATCCCCCGCCAGGATAGGCACCGCCGCCTGGGCAAGGATGGGGCCACTATCCACCTCTAGGCTCACCAGATGGACGGTACAGCCGGTTATTTTCACCCCTGCGGCCAAGGCCTGCTCCACCGCATGGAGCCCCTTAAAGCTGGGCAACAAACTGGGATGGAGATTAATCACCCGGTCAGAATAGGCCTGCAACAATACCGGCGTGACAATTCGCATCCAACCCGCCATCACCACCCAATCTACGTCATAGGCCTGCAAGACCCGGACAATTGCCTCATCTAGGGCCTCTCGGCTTGGAAAATCTCGGTGATTGAGGAGTTCAGCCGGAATCTTCCAGGCTTGGGCCCGTTCAGCGACTTTAGCCTTGGGATTATTGTAAATCAACACATGAATTTGGGCGGGTAACTGATCCTGGGCAATGGCTTCAGCTAGGGCCGCAAAATTGGTACCTGAACCCGATGCCAATACACCTAAACGCAGGGGTTTCATGAACACAACCTAAGGGAAAGTCCGTTAATATTAATGTTTAAGCAGAATAAAAAACAAGCCATCCCCATCTTAACGGGAGGAGCGTTGTTGAAGGATCAATAACTCTAGGGCCCGCAGCAGAACTGGATCCTGAACGGTAGCAATGGCGTGGGGATTGATCCGTAGCTGCATATCGGTGGCAGGATGACTGGGAACCAAGACATCAGGGGTAATCCCCCCCTCGGAAATATCCGTACCCTTTGGCGTGAGATACCGTGCCACGGTCACAACCAGGGCAGAACCATCCCCCATTTCATGGACGGCTTGAACGCGAACTTTACCAAAGGTGCGGGTTCCCACCACCTGGGCCCGGCCATGATCTTGCAGGGCCCCCGCTAAAATTTCACTGGCACTGGCGGAGGCCTGATTCACCAAAATAACTAGGGGTAAATCCGTAATTGCCCGTTGATTGGCCCGAATTTCATCTTCTTTATCACCATGCTGGATACGGACAATGACACCAGCAGGGAGCCACTGGCGGGTAATGTCAATACCTGCTTCTAACAGCCCCCCTGGGTTATGGCGTAGATCCAGAATATAGCTCTGCACATTTTGTTCGGCCAATGTGGTGATGGCGGTTTCCATTTGTTCCTTGGAGTGGGAATTAAACCCATTCAAGCGAATGTAGCCAATCCGATTGGGGCCCACCACCATGACTTGGTAGAGAACTGTGGTGGGAATTTCGCCTTCCCGGGTGATTTCAACGGCAAAGATTTCGCCATCGCCCCTGCGGACAGAAAGAACCAGTTTTGTGCCCGCTGTTCCCCGCAATAGATAGGTAGCCCGTTCCAGGGTGAGGCGATCGCTACCACGACCATTGATGGCAACAATTTCATCCCCCACTTTTAGATCGGCCTTTGCGGCCATAGAACCGGAGGTGATTTCAGCAACTTGAAAACTTTCTCCCATTTCCGCTAGGGTTAGGCCCACATCAACCAGTTGTCCTTGGGTTTGGCGCAGGAGTTGGCCATATTCTTGGGGCGGTAAAAAACGGGTGTAGGGATCATTGAGCTTCGTCAGGGTTTGCTGGATGGTGCGATAGGCCTGCTGGCGATCGCCGTATTGACGAGATAACAACTCGGTACGAATCGATGACCAATCTAACTGGTTAAACTGGGGATCAATGTAATTCTTATTAATAAACTGCCAGGCTTCATCCACTAGGGCCTTAGGGGAATCCTTGAGGGTGGTGGTGGCAGCGGTGGCGGCTGAACCAACCAGAAAAATGAATGGTAGACATCCACTAATCGCCCGTGCCAGTCCAGTTTTCAAACCCATCGCCAAATGCTCCTGTTAATTTAACCTATATGGAATAAAGTATCTGTACCTTGATTTATACTTTGTCAAACTTTTCATCAATCGTGTTGAATTTTTCCCTAGTTTCTGTTTGATTAACCTTAACCTCTAGGGTTAGGTTCTGAATCTGGGACTGCATGGGCCGGATACCATCCAACACCTGGCTTAGTTCCGATTGAGTTGTTGAATCACTCATGACCATGACCTACCATGTTGTTTCGGGCTGGTTTGTCAGACAGATTGACTCACATTATAGGGCGATCGCCTAGGGGTGTGGCACGAGAACGGTGTCTAGCCATTCCTGAATGCCCTGGGCCAATGTGCGGGATAGGGCTGCTTGGGCCTGGGGATCCGTAATCCATTCAAATTCTTCGGGATTAATCATGAATCCCAACTCCAAGAGTACCGCTGGGGCTACGGTAGGACGGGTTAGGGCTAAGTTATTCCAAAACACACCATAGCGGGGACGGTTCAGGCGACGGCTGAGGTATTCCTCTAGAAAGATGGCTAAACTGTGGCTTTGGGGTTCATACCAAAACGTACCAATTCCCTGGGTATTCCAGGCATCCCCCGCATCGGGTAAGGCATTGTAATGAATACTTAGGGCCAGGGTCGGCTCAGTGGCATCAATGAGGGCAACGCGCTCAGGCAAGTCTAAATCCCGATCATCCTCGAGAGTCAAGATGACGGTGGCCCCTAGCTGTTCCATATCCCGCGCCAAGTGCTGGGACAAAATTAGGGTCATTTCTTTTTCTGGGGTACCATCGGGCCCCCGTGCCCCTAGGTCTTCTGGGCCGCCATGGCCCGGATCCAAGAGAATTTTAATACCGCTGAGGGGTTGATTGCCCCGTGGTTGGGGCGGCGGATGGCGGAGACTTACAATAAGTTGATTCCCCTCATACCGGAGGCGATAGCCCCACTGCTGCGGAGAATGGAGCTGGAAACGATATTGCACCTGGCTAGGACTGACTTGGGCCCAGTCGAGGCGTTGAATCACTGGGTCAGGATCCAGGCGAATGACATCGGTTTGGGCCGTGGTGTTGTGGAGAGTCAAGGTAAAGTGGCGATCGCCCTGGGTAACGGTCACGGGGACAGGCAACTCTAGGGGAAAGGTAATCTCTGTCCAACCGGATTGGGGGCGGGCAATAATACTACGAATCCTAGCCTGGGTGGGTGTTGCCAGGGGCAGCGATTGGGTTTCTGAGGCACGAATCCAGCCACCATAATCTAAACGTAACCAATCCCCCGTGCGTCCAGTTACCTGGGCCCGGGTTCCGGGGGGTAAGGGGGTCAACCGAGAATAATCTGTCCCTGGGCCGGTGCGGGCAATGCCGCCTTCGGGGCGAATGACTGTAATCCTGGGGAGTTGGGCTGGATCCAGAATCTCCAGGGTTGTGCCGGGTTCGACGGTTTGGTCACTAGAACCTTGGCCCAGATGCCAGCGAATTTGGCCGTAGTCCCCAGGGGTATCAAGGGCGGTACAGCCCCGATAGGTTTGGCTGGGGGAGGAATAGACCGTGGTTTGATCAATTAACGCCGCTGTATTTGGAGCTAAAATGCCTGAACCATCAATGGCGGATAAATTAACGGTTTTGGGGCCAACTTGAACCCGCAGGCGATCGCCCGGACTAGCCAGAGCTGTAAAACAGAGGGGTTCCCCCGGTTGCCGTGCTAGGTTTGCCGTGGGTTCTAAAATCCGAAAACCTGCGGCGGTGGTGAGTCCATCGGGTTCAAGGGCTTGGCGATGAATTTGAAATGTGAGGGTTTGCTCCCCAGCCTGAAGGGTGATCTGATTCTCGCCCCACTGCAAGGGAATGGATGGGGAAAAATGACCCGCCGGCGATCGCTGCTCAATCACCTGGCCATTTAGGAGAACGGGTAAATTGGGGTTGGCGGTACCAATAAAGAAAATTTGGGCGGCCGTGGTTCGGTGCGTTTGGGGCGGATAGACAACATTCAGGGGGCGATCGCCCCAACTGGGCTGGGCGGCAAAGCAAACCATGGGTAGAGCCAAGGTGGTCGTGGCCAAAAATTTTAAGCTAACGGATGCTGGCAATATTCTCCTCCCAGGCCCGGCCCTCAAAAGCTACCACCTCAAATTTTTCCCGCAGGTTCGGCTCGTCCAAACAATTCAGATTCACATCAATCTGATCCGGGTGGGAGCGGGGATGGTAAAAGGGATGAATCCCACAGTGTTGACAAAATAAATGTTGGGCCGTGCCTGTATTGAAGCGGTAGGTCGTAAGGTCATCGTCCCCCTGTAATAATTCAAAATCTGAGGGAGGAACAATGTGGTGCAAAAATCCTTTCTTTGTGCAGATCGAACAGTTACAGGCGATCGCCCGCCATTGACGAATCTTTACCCGAAACCGAACAGACCCACAGTGGCAACCTCCCCCATAGACCTGCTCACTTGAATCATGACTCGTTTGGAGCATGACTGGTTAATCATCGGGAGTTAGGCGCAGCAAGAGATAGCCGAGACCAAGACCGACAAGAACAAGCGTAAAGGAAATAACAGAGGTATTGAAAATTTCTTGCCCCATGATCGCGATGTCTCCAGTTAAACAAAATTCATTTTATCGTGAGTCTGACCACCCTAGAAAAGAAAGAACCCAAAAATAATCCAAGGCATCCTCAAAGAAATCGCCTTAGGCGAACTAAAATCGGCTGGTAGACATCTAAACAGAGACGCAGAACAACGCCTAAATGGGCACAAAACGTCAGACCCACCCAAACCAGGGGAAACCAGTGTCCCGGCGCATCCGGTAAGGGAGGAAAGGTATGATACCCCAGCCAGACCAAGGCCGGTGGCATCAGCACAAATAGAATACCGAGTACCACCACCGTATAGGTAAATTCCATGGGGCGTTGATGGAGAGATCGCCAACCCTGACCCATCCACTGCCAACGAAACCCCTGGCTACTATCTTCTAGGCGAACGGTTTGGGTTTCAAAGTTAACGGAGAGAATATGGCGGCAAAAGTTGCAGGCAAAGGCATCCATCAGAACCATTTGGGAAATTTGCCCATGGCGACATACGGGACAGATATAGACCCCACTCGCCTCTAACGGCATACGTTTAGAGACAGGATCGATGGGACCGCCAGGGACAAAATCAACCATGCCTAAGGCTGGACAATGACCGCCATTCCCACTTCCACTTTCTCAAATAGGGCACGAATATCGTTATTTTTCATCCGCACACAACCGTGGGACACCGCCTGACCAATTAATGACTCATTGGTGGTGCCATGAAAGCCGACAAAACCTTTATTGCCCATGGGCGCAAAGACAATCAGGCGATCGCCCAAGGGATTATTAGGCCCTGGCTGGACAACATTGCCATTAAAGGGATTTTGCCAAATGGGATCAACTACTTTGTGGGACACCTGAAAAGACCCTTGGGGCGTTTCCCAACCCGCTCGACCAATGGCAACCGGATAGCTGGCGAGAACCTGTTCCCCTTCATATAGATAAACGCGGCGATCGCTCAGCCGCAACACCAATTTACGCTCCATGGTAGGAAGGAAGGGAGAAGCTTCGCGGAGGGCCGGCAGTTCCAGTAAGGCAATATCCGGTAATAGTAACGGATTTGGCTCTGTCCTGGGGGCCCGACTCACTGCGGTTTCTAAGGCTGCGGTTCCTAGGGGCAGGGCCAAACCAGGCAAGGCTGCTAACCCAACTAAACCCGATGCTAAGATGCCTGACTGTAACCAACGCAACATCATCAACTCCTCCCTTCCAAATGTGAAGAAACAAAATAACTAGGTCATTAAATTAATGCAGCTAATACAACCCCAGACCTAGTAGAAAAGGATCTGCGGTGGTGGGGGTTGGGGAGCAGGCGGCGGCGCAACCACAGGACGGGGAGGTGGGGCACTCACAGCGGGAATTTGCAGAGGTTGCACAGCAACGTAGGGCGGAGCCGGTACAATGGCTGCACAAAGAATCTTGGCCGTAGGCTCTTGATAGCGAGGATCAAGAATAACGGCTAGATCCATCCCTTCTTCAACTTCAGCCCGGAAGGGACGCTGACGATGTTTGCGATCGAAAACAACCACAATATCTTCGCCCCAAGGTTGGCGCATCGTTACTAGATCACCATCAATATTGGTGACAACACCCCGAACAGCCTTTGCACTCTGGGCCTCGGCCTCAGGAACCATTCCCACTAACCCTAGGCCCGTTGCTGCAATTGCTAAAGCAGCTAAAGCGGTATGACGCAATTTGAACACAGTTTTACTCCTGTTAATCCTAAATCCAAACCATATGGAAGCCAGTTTTTTAGTTAAGTACCCTAGACACGACCGGATACGGGAACCTGGCGAAACAGCATTGAGTCCTAATTGCTAAGCCTTAAAACTGAATGCTGGATTTTGCATAGATGAAGAGTGAATATCTACTCTGCATTCTACGAATCTGGATTAGCCTCGTCAAGGTTTTGCTACGAATCTTGATATAACCGGCTTTGGCCCCACTGTGACCCCCAAGTGACCTATGCCAATTCAATGAATTCCTAAATACTTGAAATCGGTTTTGACGGTTTCCAGGGAACTGCATCCCTAGACGTTTTGATGCCTATATATCCAGCTAGAGGTCAAGGTAAAGCTAGTTGACTAGAATACTCTTGTTGGATTCTGGTTTTACCTTGGTGATGTACGCCCTGATTGCCCTCGTCCCCATTGTGACGGTGTTCCTGTTGCTGATCGGGGCACGCTGGCCTGCCAATCGAGCGATGCCGGTAGCCTATGGAGTCACGGTGATCATTGCCTTGGTTTTGTGGCGAGTTCCCTTTCATTGGGTGGCCGCGGCGACGGTGCAGGGTGGGGTCATTGCCCTAGAGATTTTATATATTGTCTTTGGCGCGATTTTGCTATTAAACACGCTCCAGTTATCGGGGGCAATTCCGGCCATTCGCCACAGTCTCACGTCGATTACGGAGGATCGGCGGATCCAAGTGATGATTATTGCCTGGCTGTTTGGTAGCTTTATTGAGGGAGCCTCTGGATTTGGCACCCCAGCGGTCATTTGCGTCCCTTTGATGGTGGCGATCGGGTTTCCAGCCCTAGCGGCGGTGATGATGGCCCTCATCATTCAAAGTACCCCTTCCACCTTTGGGGCAGTGGGTACGCCAATTGTGATTGGCATCCGGGCAGGCCTAGAGAGCGTTCCGGCATTTGAGGAGGTTTTGAGTCATTTTGGTGGTAACGTTGATCTCTTTTTGAAGCAGGTGGGGATTTCTGCGGCAATTATTCACACCATAGTGGGTACCTTTATTCCCTTGATTTTGGCGGTGACTCTCACCCAGTTTTTTGGAGCCGAAAGGTCTTGGCGGGCAGGACTCGGGGCTTGGAAATTTGCGCTGTTTGCGGGTTTGGCCTTTACGATTCCCTATTTACTAACGGCGATTTTCATTGGCCCAGAATTTCCCACCTTAGTTGGCGGCTTGCTTGGCCTAGGGATAACGATTTTTGTGGCAAAACAGAAGTGGCTGGTTCCAGCAGACCCATGGGATTTTCCAGCGCGAGGCCAATGGCCAGACTTTTGGGGGAGCAACCGTCCCGAAGACTCTCCAGAAATGATAAATTCAGGAACCCAATTAATGAATCCGATCTTGGCCTGGTTACCCTATGGACTAGTGGGTGTATGTCTCGTGCTATCGCGGATTGTGCCCCCCTTAAAAAATGGACTCCAGGCCTGGCAAATTACGATTTCTAATTTATTGGGTACCACCTTAACGGTAACAACCCAACCCCTGTATTTACCGCCAACAATTTTGTTATTTGTGGTAGGAATAACGTATTTCCTGCATCGGATGGAATGGAGAAAATTTCAATACGCCGTCAAAAGTACGGTTCCAATTCTCTTAAATGTCAGCTTGGCCTTGGGCGCCGCCGTTTTGTTGGCAAGGGTATTTATTAACTCGGGAAGCAATGGCTTAGGGCTAAAGAGTATGCCCTTGGAATTAGCTGATGGACTGGCATTGATCGTGGGAGACAGTTGGCCTCTATTTGCTCCAGTGGTTGGATTAATTGGAGCCTTTGTCGCCGGCAGTGTCACAGTGAGTAATATGATGTTTTCCCTATTTCAGTTTGGCATGGCAGAAAAAATCAACCTGTCGCAACCACTCATTTTAGCGTTGCAATGTGTTGGGGCTTCGGCGGGAAATATCATTTGTGTGCCTAATATTGTGGCAGCGGCGGCAACGGTGGGCCTGTTGGGGATGGAGGGCGTTTTAATTCGCTGGTTATTGACTCCAGCGGTCTACTACATTGGCTTGGCGGGTCTTGTAGGACTGGTCTTGAGTTAGTGAGCTAGAGTTAGTGAGTTAGAATGAACCCTATGGATATTGAACTCCTTGGCATGAACTTGGCTAGCTTGGTGCGGGCCTTAAGTGGCATTTTAATCAGTACTTGCCAACTATTGGCAATTTTTGTTATTTCTGTGGGTATTGTTCGCGCCTTACGTTATTTTTCTTGAAGTCGTCTCTATTCAAGGCCCAAACCCCGGTCACGTTTCAACGTAGTCGCCTTGCCATGGATATCTTTCCCTAGGACTGAGTTTTTGTTGGGGTAGCATTCTCAAAACGATGCTGTCCAGTCAGTGGGAAGATATTGCTCGTTTGGTCATCATCATTGCAGTACGCACAACCCTAAACCTACTCTTAGAGCGTGCGATCCGCAGTGGTCAAGATATGAACACAATGATCGAGGATTCGCAGACCCAGACCAATCGTTCACTAAAACCTGATCAAACTGTTTCCCCAGAAGTGGCGATCGGGGTGGATTTCTCCTAAGCTCTTTCGATGAATATGATGTAAATATCAAGTTTTCAAGGCATGTTTTTGCTTCATATTTTTAGTCTCTCGCCACCAGCCTAGGAGGGTACTGGCCACAAAGATACTAGAGTAGGCTCCCATGACAAAACCAATAATCAGGGCCAGGGCAAAGTAGCGCAGGGTTTCACCACCAAAGATGAAAATGGCGATTAGGGGCAACAGGGTCGTCATGGTGGTGTTGATGGATCGCCCCAGAGTTTGATTGACGGCGGTATCTACAATTTCGTTAATGGGTAAGTCGCTATGGATTTTAATATTCTCGCGGATGCGATCGTAGATGACAACGGTATCGTTAACGGAAAAGCCAATGATCGTTAGCAGGGCAACCACAAATAGACTATCCACTTCAATGCCTAGGACGAGGCCCAAAATGGCAAAAATTCCCATCGTGACAAAGACATCATGGACTAGGGCTACGAGGGCAAAAAAGGCATAGTCAAACTGAAAGCGAATGGTTAAATAAATCGTAATGCCAATAAAGGATACAAATAAGGCTAAAAGACCAGAATTTAGGATTTGGCGACCTAGGGTGGGGCCCACGGTTTCAATCTGCACTTGCTGGGGGTCAAAGGTGCCCAGGGTTGCTTCCAGCTTGTCTTTGAGGCGGGTGCGTTGATTAACGTCTAGGGGTAGGGTGCGAATGGAGAGGCCGTATTGATCCAAGACCTGAATACTGCTATTGCCTAGCCCTTCTTGGGTGAGGATTTCCCGGGCTTGACTGAGGTCAATGGGGCGATCGCAGGTTTGGGTTGTGGTACATTCCAGTTCAAATTGCAGCCGTGTCCCACCAATAAAATCTAGGCCGGGCCGAAGGGGGGCGCGAATCTCTGGATTACTCCAGGAGATCACCATGGCAATGATGCCACTGACCAAGAAAACAATGGAAATTCCCCACCAGAGCGATCGCTGTTTCACCACACTAAAGGTCATTTCACCGCCTCCAATTTGGGACAAAACCAGCGGGGCCGCCGCAAACTGGGAATGGTAATCACGTAGAACAAAAAGGTGCGGCTACAGGTGAGTGCCGTAAACATACTCACACCAACCCCGATCGCCAGGGTAACGGCAAACCCGCGCACTAGGCCGGTTCCGAGCCAAAAGAGGGCCCCACAGGCAATCAGAGTGGTAATATTACTGTCTAAAATACTGGAAAAGGCCCGATCAAAGCCTGCTTCTACGGAGCGATAAAGAGTACGTCCGGCCCGCAGTTCTTCTCGAGTCCGCTCAAAAATCAGGACATTGGCATCCACCGCCATGCCAATACTGAGAATAAATCCGGCAATACCTGGCAGGGTTAAGGTGACACCAAAGAGCAAAAATACCGCATAGGTAAACGTGGCATAGAGAATTAACGCCACATCGGCGATCGCCCCCGGTAAACGGTAGTAGGCCACCATAAAGATCAGCACTAAGACCAATCCCCCCAAGCCGGCAATCAAGCTTTTACGAATACTATCTTGACCCAGGGTTGCTCCCACGGTGCGATTTTCCACCACTTCAAGGGGAACAGGCAAGGCTCCACCCTGGAGTTGTACTGCTAGATCATTGGCACTTTGGGCATTAAAGCCACCGGAAATTTCGGCACTACCCCCGGCAATACCGGTTTGGGCATACTCCACGGATACGGTGGGGGCACTAATCAGGCGATCGTCCAGGAAAATACCAATGGATCGGCCCGTGCCCGCGATTTCCCTGGTCAGATTAGCAAATAGCTCTGAACCTTGGGTGTCAAAGCGAACCACCACACTCCAATTGGGCGAACCGGGGGCCACCGGACTGGCAAAGGCTTCCCGCAACATTGCCCCCGTCAAGTCGGTTTTTTGGAAGAGGTCGGCGATCGCCTGCTCACTTTTTTCTAGAGAGTCACGATTTTCTTCTAAGGCTGCTTCGTTTTCGGCTAAGACCGTAGCATTCCCCTGATTGTCCGACTGAGCTATTAGGAGTTGGGCCTGCTGTAGTAAAAGTTCTGATTGGAGTTGCCGCTCAATTTGGAGTTGGGCATCGGTTCCGGGTTTTTGAAAACGAAAATCTAGTTGGGCCGTCCCCTGGAGCACCCGCTCCGCCTGTTGGGGATCACTCACCCCTGGCAGTTGCACTAGCAGCTTATCCTCTCCAGAGGTTTGGACAACCGCCTCGGCCACCCCTAAACCATTAATCCGGTTTTCGACAACCCGCTGTACCGCTTCTAAAACAAGGGGGGTTATTTGGGGTACTTTTTCCGTCGTTTCCACCTGCAAGGTTAGCTGGGCCCCACCACGCAAGTCCAAACCTAATCGGGGTGGAGTTCGGGCAATTACCCAGGTTGCCGCCAAGAGTAAAACTAAAATAACAGCAATCCAGCCTCGATGCTTACCCATGAATTACACCTGCCCTGTAACCATTTTTTGCACCGCTTCCACGATTTGGGGAGGTTGCACAATGGTTAAATTTTCTAGTTTGCCATTGTAGGGAGTGGGAATATCCTGGGAAGAGAGCCGCAAAACAGGGGCATCCAACTCATCAAAGTACCGCTCCGTAATCGAGGCAACCAGTTCCGCGCCAATCCCGCCGGTTTTCATACATTCTTCGACGATGATCACCCGATGGGTCTTGGTAATGGAGGGGCCAATCGTGGCAAAATCAATGGGCTTAAGGGAAATTAAATCAATGACCTCGGGATCGTAGCCCTCTTTTTCCAGGGTCTTCACCGCTTGGAGAACATGGTGTCGCATCCGTGAGTAGGTGAGAATAGTGACATCCTTGCCAGGGCGAACAATTTCTGCTTTATCCAAAGGAACTAAATATTCGTGATCCGGTAGGTCTTCCTTCAGGTTGTAAAGGAGGACATGCTCAAAAAATAGAACGGGGTTTTCATCCCGGATGGCTGATTTCAAGAGTCCCTTGGCATTGTAGGCCGTTGAGCAGGCGACAATTTTTAAGCCGGGCACTGCCTGAAAATAGGCCTCTAGCCGCTGGGAATGTTCTGCCCCCAGTTGGCGACCGACACCGCCGGGGCCACGAATCACAATGGGAATTTTGAAGTTGCCGCCGGATGTGTAACGTAGCATCCCAGCATTATTGGCAATTTGATTAAAGGCCAGGAGTAAAAAGCCCATATTCATGCCTTCGACGATGGGCCGCAGTCCAGTCATTGCGGCTCCCACGGCCATCCCCGTAAAGCTATTTTCAGCAATGGGGGTATCTAAAAGGCGCAAGTCCCCATACTTTTTATATAGATCCTTCGTCACTTTATAGGAGCCGCCGTAGTGGCCCACGTCTTCCCCCATCACCAGTACGGTGGGATCCCGCTCCATTTCTTCGTCAATGGCTGCCCGGAGGGCATTAAACATTAACATTTCTGACATTGCGGTTTCCTAAGGGCTGTAACTGGACTATTCTTTAGGTTAGTCGAAACTTGACCATTTTTGATAGCGTTTCCAATCGGTTCCTAGGGGCTGTGGTTCACTCTCAGGTTCACTAGGGGCACTATTGTGCAGCAAAACCGTAAATGCCCCTGCCCCTAAACCACTTTGGGGCCAGAGGCGATAGCAGGGAAATGGGGCAAGGTGGGATTGCCAATCCTTCAGGGCGAGAACCGCTTGGGGCTGAAATTGGGGAAATTTGCTTAAAAACCAGGCGATCGCCCCTTCGTTTTCCGCCTTTGAGAATGTACAGGTAGAGTAGAGTAACCACCCCTGGGGAGCTACTAGGTCAGCAGCAGCGGCCAAAATACGCTTTTGACGGCGTTGATTATGGCGAATGGTTACTGGATGAAAGCATCCCTCCACCTTTGTCCTTTTAGCGAGAAGCGATTGACCGGAACAGGGAGCATCTACAATTACCACGTCTGCGGATTGGCAGAGGACGGGAGCTAAGGTGGCCACATCTCCATGGAGTACCGCCACCGGATCCACCTGACAGCGTTTCAGATTTGAAATGAGCATCCCTAGGCGTTTGCCAATGACTTCATTGCAGAGGAGGAGGTCGGGTTGGATACTACGCCAAGCAAAGAGACTTTTTCCACCGGGGGCGGCACAGAGATCCACCACAAGATTGGTTTTAGGGGCTTTTGCGGCGAGTTCCATTAGGGGTACGGCAGCAAAAACAGAGGAAAGGTCTAAACAGTAGTAGGCCCCTTGGTCATGGAGGGGATGCTTGCCGGGCTTGCTCTCTAAACTGAGGCGATCGACAAAGGAGGGTTGCCAGGCAACGGCTGGGGCGATCGCAAAGGGGAGAACGGCTGGCTTTGGTTGAATCCAAAGAATCGCCGGTGGATAGGGTTGGGGCTGAAGCAGTGCTTGTATAAATTGTTCCTGATCGGGCAGTTTTGGAAACAGGTTTTGACTCAGGGTTTGCAGGAGCCGCGAAGGAGAATTAGGCACTGGTATAAACTTTAGGGCACTCCGAAAAATTGGCAAAGGCGGTGTGGCTATGCGCTCATACTAAAGTCGATAGCATGGTTTGATGTGAACGATGGGACAACAAAAAGGGTTTGGGATCCATGCCATTGATTCAAGGGAAAACAGTGGATTTTTATAGGGCACCTCGATTAATTCAAAATTTGGGGCGATCGCGTACATCATCGGATGATCCTAGCAATTGTTACTTGATACTCGACTAGGTGGCAAAAACAACACCAATGGAACATCGTCTGATAATGGGCCAGGGGGAGGCAGTTTAGCTTTTTGCTGTTGCAGCCAAGTGGACACCTCTAGGTTTTGGGGGTGGAACTCATGGACATAGTTAATGAAATCATCTACGGTGCAAGGCTTTTGCTTACCCCCTAGGCTTTGATGAAAATGATTATGGACGTTTTGGGCAATAGTGATGATATTGTCAACTGACCCAGCTAGGTGGGGATAATGGGCCGCAGCATATAGGTGATGGGAAGCCAGATTAGGGGAGTTGATCACAGATGGTTTGAGTCCAGTGACAAGACAGGTATTTTTATCCCGTCGTCTGGCTTGCTTTTTGGCTTTCTCGATTTCTTTGCCTCGATTTAGAATCTTTTTAACAATGGTGTTGATGGTGGGTTGGATTTCATCGCCCATCTGTTTACACCATTCCTGCCGATTCCTCCTCACTAAGCTTTGACTAAATTCTTTAGATAGGATCAGAATCCCTGACAAGGAATAGTAACGAATGTCTTTATCAATGTCATGGTAATAGTCTTGACCCACAATCAAGGACGGTTCGGCTTGAGCCGCCATCCTCCTGAGGAAGTCACGCCGAGTTGCAAAAATAGCTACAATATCGCGTTCATTGAGGAAAAATCTGTCACTTCTACGGACTAAGGACGAACTATTGTAGAGGATGCTTTGATGGATGAAGGCTCGTCTAACGTCTTTTTTGAATTGTTTTAGAAGTTGCCGAAACCAGCTCAGGAAACCCTTATCCCGTTGTTTGTCTTTGAAGGCAATGTAAGAGGCGATCGCATAGGCTCCGGTGTCGGAATAATCCCGTAAGCCGGTGGTTTGGTTGATCACTCGATAATCACGATCTGGGCGTAATTCCCATCTGTCGTTAGGATCGCTATCGAAAAAATCTTGGATGTCCAGCAACTCTTGTTCCGTGATGTTAAGAACCTTGATTAGTTTTTCAGCCGTGATCCAGACTTTGGGCATTAGCCTTTCCCCAATAGACTCCGGTAGAATACATTTAGGCGATTGAAAATGTCTGGATTCCCCGTGGGCTGGTCAGGGTGGTAGGTTTTGCTGAGTTCCCGGTAGGCTGCCTTGATGTCGTTGTCTGTGGCAGTATGCCGGTCTAGTCCAAACACTCGCCAGGGCAAATCGTAGTCGAAAATGTTGATGCCATTAATGCAATTGTCCCCGGTCACGCCGTCTTCATCCGGTAGAACCCCGATCCAACGACGATAGATTTTTTTCCAAGATTCCTTCTGGCTGAGGCTCAAATTCATGCCATCGGTGGCCATCTGGAATGAACCCGACGCCTTTAATTTTGGGGTTGAACTAACTTGAAAGTGTCGATAAACTGCTTTTTTGAGTTCAGGCAACGTTAATTGTAGTTTTTTGCCTTTGACAAAGGAGGCAAACTGAATAAGGATCGCCTTATCATAGCCGTGTAGGTTAACGAGTCTATCTATTTCTGCTTGAATGGAACTGACACTGGGGGCGCGTGGCATTGTTTTCCATGGATTAACTGGCTCCATAGTAGTACATTACAATTCCCACCAGCCAACAAACACCAATGCCCAAGCCATGGTAAGAATACAGCCGAGGATAGGTGCGTTTTTGCTGTCGCGATCGCAGCCCATACCCCCGTAACCGCATGGCCCGATAGACCTGTTCAGAGCGATCGTAACTGCGAATTAAAAAAGTGCCAATTAAGGCCGCAATGCGCCCCAACCGCCGCCAATGGGGACGAAACCCCCGCAACATCATGGACTGCTGCATCCGCACCAACATCGGCCGCAACTCAAAAATATATCGATAGCTCAACACCAACACATCCGTCAGAAAGGGGGGGATGCCAAAGGTACGTAAAACCTGGAGCCATGCTGAAAATGTGGTCGTTTCCAGTAACACCATGGCAAGGGTGGCAAGGGTGATCAACCGCCCCGCCAAAACCAGAGCCGCCCGCAATCCCTCCCAAAAAATTACCAGTCCCCCCCACCGCAACCATGGGGTTTCCCCCCCCTGAAACAACAGGAGTAATCCTAGCCCTAGGAAAAATACCGCCAGCACCGCCAGTCGTTGCCACCATCGCCGCCACGAGAGACCCGCACCCCCATACACCAGTGCCATTCCCCCCAGGGCGATCGCCAACACCGATAGGCGATCGATCGCCGCAATCACAAAAAGAAGCGGCAACAGACCCAAGACCTTACATTCAGGCTGCCAACGATGAAAAATCGACATACCATAGAACATATCGCCCCACAGGTTCCCCCATGCCATGATCAAGACAATTAGTTTATTTACCCTTTGGTTGGCATTCATGGGCTATGGTTTTTTCCTGGCTCCACCGGATCACCCCGATACCTTGGATCTGATTGGGCGACTGATCCGCGGCCCCTGGCAGGGCATTAACCCCCTAGTCATTGCCTTATTTAATCTGATGGGGATTTGGCCGTTCATTTATACGGCGGTTGTGCTAGTGGATGGCCGCGGACAAAAATTACCTGGGTGGCTCTTTGCCGCAGGTGGCTTTTTGTTGGGAGCCTTTGCCCTCATTCCCTACCTAGCCCTTCGTCGCCCTAATCCGACGTTTCAGGGCCCCCTAGACTGGGGATTGCGGATATGGGAATGGCGCGGTACGGGTATTCTGCTGCTACTGGCAACAGTTGGGTTGGTGGGCTATGGTGTCACCCAGGGCAATTGGGCTGATTTTTGGCATCAATGGCAGACCCGCCGCTTTATTCACCTAATGAGCATCGTATTTTTGTCTACTGACCCTACTATTTCCCTTACTTTTGGGGGATGATCTGGCTCGACGACAACCCAGCTTCCAGGGGCTAGGGGTCTTGGCCAGTTTCCCCCTTTTTGGCCCATTACTGTATCTATGTTTACGTCCTAGGCTCATTAACACCGATAAAGTGTATCATGAGATACAAAATACAGGGCCACAATCCGTTTAACTAAAACTCCAATGGCAAGAATCTGATTACAGAGTCTGAGCATACAGTAGATGCACCATGGCAGGGTTAGATGGATGCTCTTCCCTTGCCTTTACTAACAGTCATTTAACCTATGGCACAGGATAGTCAACCAATCTATGGTAACTACTAGCGATCAACCGCTGGCCGCCATTTTTCGGCAGATGGCCAGTGGGATGTTCCCGACCGCAACGGAAGTCTTTGACCGGGGTAAAACCATCTTTTTCCCGGGTGATCCGGCTGAGAAAGTGTACTTCTTACTGAAGGGTGCGGTGAAGTTATCGCGGGTCTACGAGGCAGGGGAAGAGATTACGGTTGCGCTTTTACGGGAAAATAGCGTCTTTGGGGTGTTGTCCCTGGCTACGGGAACTCGCTCCGATCGCTTTTACCATGCGGTTGCCTTTACGCCGACGGAATTGCTTTCCGTGCCCATTGAGCAGGTTGAAAAGGCCATGCACGAGGATCCCACCCTACCGATGCTGATGATTCAGGGTCTATCCTCCCGAATTTTACAAACGGAAATGATGATTGAAACCCTGGCCCATCGAGATATGGGGTCACGTCTCGTCAGCTTTTTACTGATTCTTTGCCGCGATTTTGGGATTCCGGGGGCAACTGGGGTCACGGTGGATTTGAAACTCTCCCACCAAGCGATCGCCGAGGCCATTGGTTCAACCCGTGTCACCGTTACCCGGCTGCTAGGGGAATTACGGGATCAAAATATGATTTCGATCCAGAAGAAAAAAATTACGGTTCATAACCCCTTGATGCTCAGTCAGCAGTTCACCTAAGGGTTAATCCAGACCAGGATTCAGGACAGAATTATGCCCTGATTACCCTTCTTTGAGATGGGAAACTTGTTTAGGGTGCGTTTCGTCCCTAGGTCAAGGTACGTTAGAGGTGGCCTGATTTTCTGAGCCTATGGAACCTACCTTTGCGATCGCCGCCCCGCGAATTTTATTGGTCATGACTGACTCGGCCCTCGCCCAGCAAATTGGCCAAGACCTACAACAGGCGGGGTATGACCCGGTAACGGCGGCAACGTTTGCGGACTGTCAGTTGGCCTGCCAGGAATGGCAACCGGCCCTAGTGATTGTGGACGACCTGGCCATGGAGCATCGCCCCGATAACGTGAGCGGCCTAGATCTGTGTCGTAAAATCCGTCAGGAAAAAATTACCTTACCACTCCTGTTAATCATGGAGAGCGATCGCCTAGAGGATCGGGTGAACTGTTTAGAAGCCGGAGCCGATGACTATCTCCTCAAGCCCTACCGCGATCAACAGTTTTTAGACATGGTTCAGCTTTACCTGAAACCAACGGCCCCAAGTGGGGAACAACTGCGATTTGAGACCCTGGTTCTGGATTTAGCCACGCGGCGGGCCGAGCGGAATGGTCGCTTGATAGATTTAACGATGAAGGAATACGAACTCCTGAAATTTTTAATGGAGCATCCCCGCCAAGTTCTTAGTCGAGACAAGATTTTAGAGAATGTCTGGGGCTATGACTTCCTGGGGGAGTCCAATGTCATTGAGGTTTATGTCCGTTATTTACGGCTAAAAATTGAACCCGATGGCGAAAAACGATTGATCCATACGGTGCGAGGGGTGGGGTATGTTCTCCGGGAAGCTTAAATTTAAGCAGGTTAAGCAGATTTACTCATTTTTTTTAGCCCTAGGGGTGGCATTGACGGTTATCGGCTGTCAAGCCCTTGAGCAACCTAGTCTAAATTCTCAAAATTCTAATGTGGCGATCGCTGGGGTTTCCCAAATTTTGCCGATTACGGCCCAGGCGATCATTGGCGAGACGGTTATTGATCTGGAAGTCGCCAAAACTCCTGCCCAGCAAGCCCTAGGATTGATGTATCGCAGTGAATTAGCGGATAATCGGGGGATGTTATTTCCCTTTGATCCGCCCCAATTGGTAAGCTTCTGGATGAAAAATTGCCTTATTTCCTTGGATCTGATTTTTATCTATGAGGGGGAAGTTATTGATATTGCTGAAAATGCCCCCCCCTGTTATGACGATCCCTGCCCCACCTACGGCCCGAATCAAATCATCGATCATGTGTTAGAACTGCGGGGTGGTCGGGCCGCTGAAATTAGCCTTGCCGTGGGCGATCGCCTCAAAATCAAGCCCCTTGAGCAATCCTAGGAACCTGTGGGATAAACCGGTCAACTATTCCTAACCCATTGCTATCCAACGATCCAAGGGTATTTCATCCGATAGGGTATGTCATCTAAGGATGCCAAGGATATCAGATATGTAGTGTTAGAGTAAGAGTATCTGTTAGTTTTTTTAGTAATCAATTAGTGCCATGGCCATCTCTGCAACTCTCTCCGTTGAAAAAGAAAAAGTTAAAAAACCTCCCTTCAAAATTCACGTCCTCGGCGATCGGGTACTGCGCCAGCCCGCTAAACGGATTAGCCAAGTCAATGACAGTATCCGCCAAACCGTACGGGATATGCTACAAACCATGTACAGTGCCGATGGCATTGGCCTGGCCGCCCCCCAGGTGGGGATTAATAAACAGCTTTTAGTCATTGATCTTCACCCCGATGAAGCCGCCAATCCGCCCCTGATTATGATCAACCCGGTGATCCGCGAAGCCAGTCCCTTGTTGGAATTGGGTCAAGAAGGCTGCTTGAGTATTCCTGGGGTCTTTTTGGATGTGAAGCGGCCGGAAATGATTGAGGTCAGCTACAAGGACGAGTGGGGCCGCCCCCAACTACTTTATGCCAGCGGCTTGCTATGCCGGGCCATCCAGCATGAAATTGACCACCTCACAGGGGTGATGTTTGTGGATCGGGTGGAAAATAAATTACTCCTGAATCAAGAATTATCGGAGCATGGTTTTTCCCGCAATGCCGTTCGCCCCGTGGCAGGTTGAGGTTCGGCGTGGTTGCTAAAAGTTATGTATTTTTAGGTGGGGCCTGCATTGCCTTTATTGCGACCGTGGGCTGCATCTTTGAGTTATCCTCTGGAGAGGCCCAACTGGGTTTTGGGGTGACATCGGCTATTTTAGCCCTGGCATTGCCCCTCGGTATTGGCCTATTTGTGGCCGCCGTTAGGCTCGGCCGGGCCGACCCCTGAGATGATAATAAAAGAAACCACGGCAGTGAGATGAGTCTATGACCTTAGAGTACCCGGATGATCTTCAATACCTGGATAGTCATGAGTATGTGCGTATTGAAGGGGAAATCGCCACCATTGGCATTAGTGCCTTTGCGGTCGATCAACTGGGAGATATTGTCTTTATTGAAATTCCCCAGGAAGGCGATAAATTAATCCAAGGGGAACGCTTTGGCACCATTGAGTCGGTGAAGGCCGTTGAGGAAATGTATTCCCCCGTAACCGGAACGGTGATTGAAAGTAACCAGGCGATCGCCGATACCCCAGAAGAATTAGCCGCAGATCCCTACGGCGAAGGCTGGCTCGTGAAAGTACGCCTAGATAATGAAGATGACATCGAAGGGGCCCTGACGGCCACCGCCTACCAAGCCCTAGTGGAGGGAGATGAGTAGTTTATGGCAAAGGCAGCACGAAAAAAATCCAAGAAAAAAAATAACCTGGATCATGATGATCAGACTCCCCTGTCAGAGGTGAAATCACCCTCCCCGACCCTGGCCAAGAATGCCCCGGTTGAGAATACATCCCCAGAGCCACCGCCGTCCGCACCCATTGAACCCGACATTAATCCTGAGAACCCTGATCCTGAAAATACGGTGTACGAAGCGGTAATTGGCCTGGAAATTCACTGTCAACTCAGCACCAACACCAAGATTTTCTCCAGTAGCTCCAGCGCGTTTGGAGCAGATCCCAATACCCACATTGATCCCATTTGTTTGGGCCTACCGGGTACCTTGCCCGTCCTCAATGCCAAAGTCTTAGAGTATGCCGTCAAGGCAGGGTTAGCTCTCAATTGCCACATTGCCCCCTACAGCAAATTCGATCGCAAGCAGTATTTCTACCCTGATTTACCCAAGAACTACCAAATTTCCCAGTACGATTTACCCATTGCTGAGCAGGGTTTCTTAGAAATTGAACTCATTGACGAGAATGATCAGCCCCGCCGCAAACGAATTGGCATTACCCGCCTGCACATGGAAGAAGATGCCGGAAAATTAGTCCATGCAGGCAGCGATCGCCTCTCGGGGTCGACCTATTCCCTGGTGGATTTGAACCGGGCCGGAGTTCCCCTAGCGGAAATTGTCTCCGAGCCGGATCTGCGATCGGGCCAGGAAGCGGCGGAATATGCCCAGGAATTGCGGCGAATTTTGCGTTATTTGGGTGTATGTGATGGGAATATGCAGGAAGGTTCCCTCCGCTGTGATGTGAATATTTCCGTCCGTCCTGAAGGCAGAGAAGCCTTTGGCACGAAGGTGGAAATTAAGAATATGAACTCCTTTAATGCCATTCAACGGGCGATTGACTTTGAAATTGATCGCCAAATTACGGCCATTAAGGCGGGAGAAAAAATTATTCAAGAAACCCGGCTCTGGGACGAAAATACCCAAGCCACGTTTACGATGCGGGTCAAGGAAGGATCTAGCGATTATCGATATTTTCCTGAGCCAGATCTGGGGCCCATTGAGGTGAGTGAGCAGCAGCGGGATCTTTGGCGCAGTGAACTACCGGAATTACCGGCCCAGAAGCGTCATCGTTACCAAGAAGACTGGGGTCTGTCTGCCTACGATAGTCGGGTCTTAACCGATGAACGGGGCACCGCTGAATATTTGGAAGCCACCATTGCCGCCGGAGCCGTAGCCAAACAGGCCGCCAACTGGATCATGGGGGACATGACGGCCTATGCCAAAGAGACTAAGCAATCCATTCGGGATTTGCCCCTAACCCCGGATCATTTAGCCGAACTCATTGCCCTAATCGAAGATGGCACGATCAGCAGCAAAATTGCCAAGGATATGCTGCCTGAACTCCTGAAAAACGGCGGGTCTGCGAAGGCCCTAGTGGAGAAAAAAGGACTCAGCCAAATTTCTGATGCCGGCACCCTCAACGCCATCATTGATGAGCTATTGGCGGCCCATCCCCAGGAACTAGAGCAATACCGAGCTGGCAAAACCAAGCTCCAGGGCTTTTTTGTGGGGCAGATGATGAAAAAAACGGGCGGGCGGGCGGATCCAAAATTAACCAATCAGTTATTAGTTGCCAAACTCAATCCCCCCGGCTAAAGCATAATTCCCGGCAAAGATTCTAGTCGAGGACTGCCAGGACGTGACCGCAGATGTGATAATGGGCTTAACAAACGTAATTATTTACGCCTGTAGATTGTAGATTCCTTAGTAAACTCCGTAAACCATGGCTCAAGTCTCTGGAACGTCTGATGTGCCCGATATGGGCCGTCGTCAATTTATGAACCTGCTCACCTTCGGTACCATCACCGGTACTGCGTTGGGAGCCTTATATCCGGTCATTCGCTATTTTATTCCTCCCTCGGCCGGTGGGACAGGAGGGGGGGTCATCGCTAAAGATGCCCTTGGCAATGCCATTAATGTCACTGATTACCTGAGTAAGCACCTCGCGGGCGATCGCTCCCTGGCCCAAGGCATTAAGGGAGATCCCACCTACATTGTCATTGAAGAGGATCACACCATTGCCAACTATGGCTTAAATGCGGTCTGTACCCATTTGGGCTGCGTGGTTCCCTGGAATGTCAGTGAGAATAAGTTTATCTGCCCTTGTCATGGCTCCCAGTACGACAGCACGGGTAAGGTGGTGCGTGGCCCGGCTCCTCTGTCGTTGGCCCTTGCCCAAACAACCGTAACCGATGACAAACTCGTCTTCACCCCTTGGACGGATACGGACTTCCGGACGGGTAAAGAGCCTTGGTGGACGTAAGGACAGGTAATCTTCATGAAATTTTTGATGAAATCAATGAAATCGTTGATCGCATTTTTCTGCCTCTGTGGGGCCCTTTTAATCGGCCAACTTTGGCTGGCTACCCCCCCAGCCCAGGCCTATCCCTTCTATGCCCAGCAGGGATACGATAGCCCCAGGGAAGCCACGGGTCGCATTGTCTGTGCTAACTGTCACCTGGCGGCCAAGCCCACGGAAATCGAAGTCCCCCAAGCGGTGACACCGGACTCAGTTTTTGAAGCCGTCGTCAAAATTCCCTATGATACCAGTGTGCAGCAGGTGTTAGGGGATGGCTCCAAGGGGGGCCTTAATGTTGGGGCGGTGTTGATGCTACCGGAGGGCTTTACCATTGCCCCAGCGGATCGCATCCCGGAAGAACTTCAGGAAAAGGTTTCTGGGGTCTATTACCAGCCCTACAGTGACGATAAGCAAAATATTATTCTGGTGGGCCCCTTGCCCGGTGAGCAGTATCAAGAAATTGTCTTTCCGGTACTTGCTCCCAATCCCGCTAATGATAAGACCATTCACTTTGGTAAATACTCGGTTCATGCTGGCGGCAATCGGGGCCGGGGTCAGGTCTATCCCACCGGGGACAAAACCAATAACACCGTTTATACCGCTGCGATCGCCGGCACGGTAAGCCTCACCACTGGGGACGATGGTAGTTTAGTGGCCACCATTACCTCTGATAGTGGCGAATCCGTTGCCGAAACCATTCCTGCGGGACCAGAATTGATCGTCTCTGATGGTCAAGTGGTGGCTGCGGGGGAAGCTCTGACCACCAATCCCAATGTGGGTGGTTTTGGTCAAAAGGATACGGAAATTGTCCTCCAGGATCCCAACCGGATTAAGTGGCTATTGGTCTTCTTTGCGGCCATTACCCTCTCCCAAATCCTCTTGGTTCTGAAGAAGAAGCAGGTGGAAAAGGTGCAGGCGGCGGAGATGAATTTTTAGCGTTTAGTCTCTAACGTTTAATTTCTAAAATGTGAATCGATCCTCAACCATTGCAGCGATCGCAACGGCTATTGTTCCCCAGCAGGGCAGTATTGGTATTGTCCGTCTGTCGGGGCCCGAGTCCGTGGCGATCGCTCAGTCACTTTTCCACGCCCCTGGACACCAAGCCTGGCAGAGTCATCGTATTCTCTATGGCCACATCAGGGATCCCCAGGGCGAACAGATCATTGATGAAGCTCTTCTCCTCTTGATGCTGGCTCCCCGCTCCTATACCCGCGAAGATGTGGTGGAGTTTCACTGCCACGGGGGGATGATGCCGGTGCAGCAGGTTCTCCAACTGTGCCTGAGCCAAGGGGCCCAACTCGCCCAACCCGGAGAATTTACCCTACGGGCTTTTTTGAATGGCCGCCTAGATCTGACCCAAGCGGAAAGCGTGGCGGATCTGGTGGGAGCGAAATCCCCCCAAGCGGCCCAGTATGCCCTGGCCGGTCTACAAGGAAAACTCACCCAACCCCTAGGGCAAATTCGCGCCGCCTGTTTAGAATTGCTGACGGAAATTGAAGCCCGTCTGGATTTTGCCGATGACCTACCCCCTTTGAATGGGGAGCAGGTACGCCAGGACATCCTTGGACTCCATCACCAGGTTCAGCACATTTTAGCAACGGCCGATCGCGGCGAGTTAATTCGCACGGGCCTCAAGGTGGCGATCGTTGGTCAGCCCAATGTGGGGAAGTCCAGTTTATTAAATGCTTGGAGCCGCTGCGATCGCGCCATTGTCACGGATTTACCGGGCACCACCCGGGATGTGGTGGAATCTCAGCTAGTGGTGGGGGGGATTCCCATTCAAGTCTTGGATACGGCGGGGATTCGGGCCACGGAGGATCGGGTAGAGCAATTGGGGGTAGAGCGATCCACCCAGGCGGCGGCCCAAGCGGATTTAGTTCTATTTGTGGTGGATGCCCAACAGGGTTGGACCGATGGGGAACAGGCCATATACGATCGCCTCTGTAGTGGACACCGGCCAAGGGGTAAAAAAATTCTCATTGTGATCAATAAAATCGATCTAGTTGATCCCAATGTTCAACCCCAAGCCCTTCTAGAATCGTTGGCTGAACTATCCTTACGTAGCCTACCTATTGTTTGCCTGTCTGCCCTGCAACACCAAGGAATTCTAGAGCTTGAGCAGGGGATTTTGCACTTAATGACCCAAGGGGATTTACAGGCAACTAATTTAGATCTGGCCATTAATCAACGCCAAGCCAGTATTCTCGCTCAGGTGAGTCAATTTTTGGAGCATACTATTGAGGCGATCGCCGCCGACTTACCCCTAGATTTTTGGACAATTGATCTGCGGGCTGCGGCCCGGGCCCTTGGGGAACTTACCGGCGAAGATGTGAATGAGTCGGTTTTAGATCAAATTTTTAGTCGATTTTGCATTGGTAAATAAGTCTGGCAAAAATTTGGCTGGGATATAGTATTAACGCCGTCCGCCAAAGAGCCACTGGATATTCACCCCTACCCCTGGGGAACTTTGGCCAATTAATCCGCCGACGGCCATATTCTGACCCGCTGCATTACTGCCATAGACATCAATACCCACATTCCACTGGGGAATCAGATAACGCATCCCTACACTAAACACACTCCGCTCACCGGTGACAATGGGGGTTGCTTCACCAATGAACTGTAATCCAGGCACAACCTCGTAGTTGACCCCCAAGCCGACCCCGCCCACGCGAGTATCCCCAGTTAGAAGACCAAACTTAGGATTTAGAAACAAGGCTAGGGGTTCGATGGGACGGTAGGTAAAGGGAAGTTCTAGTACCGCCACCGAGCGACTACCAAAATTCTCCTCTCCCTGTAAAAAGCCGCGATTAAAGGATCCCTTAAAGGCAAAGGAAAAGGGATCCCCCTGGACTTGATCTAAAAAGCGTAATTTAGCCGCCAGTCCAAGGTTGAGATTACCGCTGTAGTCCACATTTTCAAGTAAATCTACCCCTGGCTCTAACTGCTCAACGGCCACTTCAAATTGGGCATCATGGACTACACCGATGGCAATATTAACCCCCTGACCCACATCCCCGGCACTGCCGCGCACCCGTAGCATACCTGGGGGCAGGGTATCTGCCGTTGGAATCGTAATTCCATCTAACAATAACTGGCGATCGCGCTGATCCAAGGGTTGACGGGGGCCGCTACGAAAACTAGGTAAAAAACTCGGCGCATAGTCTAAACCCAGATCCGGGGTATAGGTCAAGCCCGCCCGCAGGGCAATGTGATCGCCATCGGGCAAAAAGGCCAGGGTGCGCGTTGTCGGTGTCACCCCAAAACTATTGGTGGCCGCCAGATCCATGCTCACCGCCGGGTTAACCAGGAACCGAACGCCCGCACTCCAGACCGGAAAATTGGTGATGGCCCCATCACTGGCCCGCACCGTATTGCCACCGGGGCCCACCGGCATAATAATATCCGTGAAAAAGTTGACCCGCTCGTGGGGTTGCCAACTCAGGCCGGTTCCAAAACTAATATTGGTGCCATAGAAGTCCGCACCATTGACATTTTCAGGTAAAAAAGCAACGGCCGGTGTAAAGTGCCATTGGAGTTGGGGTGTCACCCTATAGGTGAGGGGCATTTCCAAAGAGCCAGCGGCGGTGTAGGAACCTTGCACCTCTGCGCTAGAGGCAAACATAAAATTATCGGAGCGCACCCGCAGCAATTCAACACCACCCATAATGGCGATCGCTAGATTGTCACTGTTATGGAAGCGGTATTTGAGACTGGCTCCCACTGCGCCATACTGGAGATCAGGTTGCAAACCATTCACCAAACGCCCTAGGGGATCATCAAAGTAGTTCCCCGTGAGGCTAATTTGCATATCTTCGTTCAGGCCAAAATCCACGGTTCCGTAGAAGATTTGCAACCCTGCACCGCCGCCACTGACTTCATCACTGCGGAAAGTGGTGAGACCGCCACTCAGTTGCAGCATTCCAGGGGGCAATAGGTTGGCAGTTTCTATATTGTAGAGACGAATGGGCGGCCGCATTAGGGGCGGAATCGTGTACTCCGGATCGGAAATGGCCACAGGAGGTAGGGGCTGGACGGGGTCATCGGCAACCGTGGGCGTGGTTGGCTCATCGGCATGCTGCTCTAGGGGATCGGGGGTTTCGACAAAGACCGGGCTAGAACTGGGGGGTGATGGAATAGATACGGGCCCCGTCGGTGTGACTTCTTGCCATTGAGGTGTGTTGGTATCCTGGGGAGCAACATCAAAGGAGGGGCCACTGGTGGTGGTGGGGACTTCCTGCCACTGGGGAGCCGATGGATCCGTGGCTTGGGCCCAGGTAGGTGGGGTGATGCCCACACCCATCAAAGCAAGAATGGCTGTCCAGGAAAATACTTTCATGCACACAATATACTCACACCTATCCGTACAGTTAAACAGATTCCAGACCTAAAACGCAACTCCAGAAAACGGCATGATTGGGTATGCAAATTGGGCCTGGAATCCTAAATCGGTATACTAGAAGCTGATTATCATAAAAAGTCTATGAATTTGGGGCTGTAGCTCAGCAGGATAGAGCGAGTGCCTCCTAAGCACTAGGTCGTGCGTTCGAATCGCACCAGTCCCGTTCCCCTAGATCACGGTTGTTACCAGCTTATACCGGCTTAGGTGGGCAGAATCCGCAAAAGGGGCTGGCCATATTCAATGGGTTCACCGTTTTCCACCAGGATTTCCACCACCTGACCGTTGACTTCTGCCTCTATTTCATTCATGAGTTTCATGGCTTCGATGATGCAGACCACCTGTCCCTTGCGAACCGTATCCCCTATATCCACAAAGGCGGGTTCATCGGGAGCCGGAGCGCGGTAGAAGGTTCCCACCATGGGTGAGGGAATATCAATGGTTTTGCGACTGCTTTGGGGCGGGGGGGTGGGTTCAGGTTCTGGCGTAGGGCTAGGGGAGGGCATAACAGTAACCGTTGGTGAAAGACTACTGGCTGGGGGAGCAGAGGGCTGATCTTTCCGTAGAACCAACTCAAACTGACTACTTTTTAGATTTAACTCCGTGACATTTGTTTGATTAAACATCACTAGGAGTTCCCGTACTTGGTTCAGATCAAACTCCACGCTATTACTCCTATTCCCGTCCCAGGTATGAATCAGATCGGGTATCAATACGAATTTTTTCGCCAATGGAAATAAATAGTGGCACCATGACTTGGGCCCCGGTTTCCACGATCGCCGGTTTGGTTCCCCCGGTGGCGGTATCCCCCTTCACCCCGGGATCGGTTTGGATCACTTCTAGGCTGACGGAGTTGGGTAATTCCACTTCTAGTATCTGCTCACCCCAACGGATAATATTCACCTCCATCCCTTCTTTGAGGTACTTGGCGCGATCGCCAATCTGATCGGGGGTGAGTTGGGCTTCTTCGTAGCTTGCCATATCCATAAAGACGAAATCACTGCCATCTTTATAGGTATGCTGCATGGTGCGTTTTTCCAAATTGGCTTGGGGCACGGTTTCCCCCGCCCGGAAGGTTCGCTCCATGACATTGCCAGTCTGGACATTTTTCAGTTTTGTGCGGACAAAGGCTGATCCTTTCCCTGGTTTGACGTGGAGAAACTCAACAACGCGCCAGACCGAGCCATCTAATTCAATGCTGACCCCGGTGCGAAAATCGTTACTGGAAATCATGTCCTACCGTGCAGTTCACCAAGCTACCATTGTACCGCCGCAGGGAACGGGATTTATACTTTAGCCTGGGAATTTATGGGAGTCTGGAAATTTATGCGTCCCGATCGCCGGTAATGGCTAGGGGAGCGACCCAGACATGGGGGGCCATGCCATAGCGACTAAATTCTGCGGTGGGTTCTAAGTATTCAATGGTTTGCAATAGGGTGCGAATATCCCCGGCAACGGTGGCGGATTCAATACTAATTTTTTCACCGTTTCGGAGTAACCAACCATCGAAGGGTAGGGAGAAAGACCCTTGCAGAGCTTTGACCCCCGCATGGAGGGCATGGAGGTCATCAATCCAAACAATGCCATCCCCTCGGTGGCGATCGTAGGCCGGATCCGCTTCTGTTCCCGGTAAAAGATCATAGAAATGGGCACCCACGGTTACTTTCGCCCCCAGATTGGCATGGCCCGTGGGGGATGTGGCCATCCGTTTGGCGGTTCCGGCACTGTGGAGGAGTCCGGTTAAGACCCCCTTTTCAATGAGAGGAACGCGGCGGGTGGGGGTTCCTTCGCCATCAAACTGGGGCGCGCCTAAATTTTGGGGGTGGAGGGCATCGTCATAGAGATTGAGAAGGGGACTGGCGATCGCCTGGTGAAGAGAATCGAGATTAGACAAACTTTGGCGGTCTAGAATACTTTGGGCATTAAATAAATTAGAGAAGGCCGAGATCAAACTCAAAATCGCTTCTGGGGAAAACACCACCGGATAGGGTTTGGAAATAATGGGTTGATAGTCGAGGTGGCTGGCGGTTTTGCGGGCGGTTTCTTGGATGCAGCCCTCAATATCGAGGGTGTCAAGGCCATGGCTCAGGCGAAAGGCTCCAGCACTGCGGGGTTTACGACCCGCTTGATCGGTTTTGCTATAGAGATAAATCGTGGTAGAAGTGTCGGCTTGGTGACGATTGGCACCTTCACTATTGAGATAAAAATGCTCTACCTGGCGTTGACTTAACCCGTTATAGGGAACACTGGCGATCGCTGGATGGGACTCTAGTAAGGCCGTTTCCGCTCGAATCAGGGTTTCCAGGAGCAAATTAGCGGGGGCCAGGGTTGTTGGCACCGGTTCCAAGGGATGAAGGGGAGCCGTAGCCTCGGGACTAAAATCGGGGATATTCTCCTCCACACCAAATTGACTGGCATCCCGGGCCATGCCCAGGGCCAATTCTAGGCCCCGCTCATCCAGATCCGTGGTACTGGTCACGCCCATCTGGCCCCGTTCATTCCAGACCCGTACCGTGATACCCGATCGCTGGGAGGCTTTTACTTGTTTGGGTTCCCCCTGCTGCACCTGCACCGATACTTCATCAATTTTGGCCCCACCAAGATCATATTTTTTAATGCCGAGCCGTTGGGCCGTCATCTGGGCTAAGGCGGCGATCGTCTGAGTTGGTGAGACAAGAGTAACCATGGAAAACCTTTTTGACTATAGGTTCATGCTATACCTAGGAACCAAGTCGCAGCAACACTTAAAATGAAGCATGGTGATAGAGGCGGCTAACCCAAATTGTTTGAGTTTACCTGTCAAGCCCGTTGTGGCCAGGCTCGGGCGGGGACATTCCATACCCCCCATGGCATTGTGGAAACCCCTCGGTTTATGCCCGTAGGCACCCTGGCCAATGTGAAAACGGTGACACCGGCCCAATTGGCGGACACTGGGGCGCAAATGATCCTAGCCAATACCTACCATCTCCATCTCCAACCCGGAGAAGAGATTGTGGCGGCGGCGGGGGGGTTGCACGCCTTTATGGGCTGGGCCGGGCCGATTCTCACGGATTCGGGAGGGTTTCAGGTTTTTAGCTTGAGCCAGATGCGGGAAATCTCCGATGAGGGGGTGTGCTTCCGTTCCCCTCGGGATGGCCAAAAAATTAATCTCACCCCGGAGCGGGCGATCGCCATCCAGGGCCAGCTGGGGGCTGATGTGATCATGGCCTTTGATGAATGCCCCCCCTATCCAGCTTCACGGGAACAGGTGAGCCGGGCAACAAAACGAACCTTACAATGGTTGGATCGCTGTATCCAGGCCCAAACCCGACCGGATCAGGCCCTCTTTGGCATTGTCCAGGGGGGCGTTTATCCTGATTTACGTCAAGCCTGTGCTGAAGCAATGGTTCCCTTGGATTTACCGGGGTATGCCATTGGTGGTGTCAGTGTGGGGGAGCCGCCGGAATTGATCCCGGAGATTGTCCGCATTACCGCCCCAATTTTGCCGGAAACTAAACCTCGTTATCTCATGGGCGTGGGGACATTTCCAGAAATGCTAGAGGCGATCGCCGCCGGAATTGATCTCTTTGACTGTGTGATTCCCACCCGCCTGGGCCGTCATGGATGTGCCATGGTGCAGGGGGAGCGATGGAACCTAAAAAATGCCCGCTTCAAAACCGATCCGGCTCCCCTGGATGCCACCTGTTCCTGTTATACCTGTCGCACCTTTAGCCGCGCCTACTTAAGTCATTTGGTGCGTTCCCAGGAACTCTTAGCCTATACGCTTCTATCCATACACAATATTACGGAATTGGTAGGTTTTAGCCAACGGGCCCGCGCCGCCATTCTGAATCAAACCTTTGCGGAGTTCAAGGCAGACTGTTTAGCCCACTGGCCACCACGGAAAAGTGATCTATCGATCACAGCCGAATCAATTACAGTCTAAGGGTACCCCCTTCCTAAATCTATGCTCCATTCATTACGAATCGAGAATTTTGCCCTCATTGATCACCTTGAGGTGACCCTTACCCCAGGGTTGACGGTACTGACGGGGGAAACTGGAGCCGGAAAATCCATTATCCTAGATGCCCTAGATGCGGTCTTGGGGGGAAAGGTAACGGGGCGGATCCTGCGGACGGGTTCACAGCGGGGGTTGATTGAGGCGGCCTTTGATCTAAGTCCTAGTCTCCGGGATTGGTTAACGGAGATGGAGATCGATGCCCTAGGGGAAGGGGAACTGGTCTGCACCAAGGAGTTTTCCCTATCCGGCGAACATTTTCGCAGTCGCTCCCGCATTAATGGAGTGATCGTCAATCGTCAACAGTTGGAAAGCCTGCGCGATCGCCTTGTGGCCATTACCGCCCAGGGTCAAGCGGTGCAACTTGCCGCCCCTAACCAACAACGCCAATGGTTAGATGATTTTGGTGGCGATACCCTTTTGCAGGAACGGGAAGCAGTTCTAAGCTGTTATCGAGCCTGGCAAGGTATAAAGCGGGCCCTAGAGGAACAGCGGCAGGGAGAGCAGCAGCGTTTACAACAACTGGATTTACTAAAATTTCAATGGCAGGAATTAGAGGAAGCCCAGA
The DNA here is from genome assembly GCF_029582805.1 of Candidatus Synechococcus calcipolaris G9. Lineage (NCBI taxonomy): Bacteria > Bacillati > Cyanobacteriota > Cyanophyceae > Synechococcales > Synechococcaceae > Synechococcus > Candidatus Synechococcus calcipolaris. Next base: position 1,084,396 of record NZ_JAKKUT010000002.1, read on the forward strand.
TCCTTGACCCCCAGGAGTTGGAACAGTTAGAACACCAATACCAACGCCTTAACCACGTTAGTCAACTCCAGCACCAGGGCCGCATCGCCTACCAAGCTCTCTACGAAGGAAATGATCATTTTGCAGCGGCCGATGTTTTGGCCCAGGCCCAAGTTGCCCTGGGGGAAATGCGGGCGGTGGATCCAGAATTATCGGGGGTGGTGGATTTAATTGAGGGGGCGATCGCCCAGGTAGAGGAAGCGGCCCGGCAAATCCGCACCTATACCGATACCCTAGAGGCGGATCCGGATCAACTGGACATGGTTGCCAATCGCATTGCCCAGCTCAATCGTCTCTGTCGCAAGTATGGCCCCACCCTTCAGGAGGTGATCCACCACCGCGATCGCATTGCAGTGGAGTTAGAACGCCATAGCCAAGGCCACCAATCCCAAGGGGAATTGGAGGAACGCTATCGCCAAACCGAACAGGAACTGATCCAGGCCTGCGATCGCCTCCACCAGGCACGGGTAGCGACGGGCCAAATCCTAGAAACCCAACTCATTAAGCAACTCAAACCCTTAGGGATGGCCAACGTTCAATTTCAGGTACAGTTCCAGCCCATTCCGCCGAGTTCCTGGGGTAGTGATCAGGTGACATTTTTATTTAGCCCGAACCCTGGCCAGCCCCCCCAACCCCTGGGAGCCATTGCCTCTGGCGGAGAAATGAGTCGGTTTCTACTGGCCCTACAGGCCTGTTTTTCGGCGGTGACAGCACCCAAAACCCTGATTTTTGATGAAATCGATGCGGGCGTATCGGGCCGCGTTGCCCAGGCGATCGCCGAGAAACTCCACCACCTAAGCCAATACCATCAAGTTCTTTGTGTTACCCATCAATCCCTGGTGGCAGCCATGGCCGATCACCATTTGCGCGTTGAAAAGATGATTTCCGAGCAGGAATCCAGTACCCTTGTTCGCATCCATAGCCTCAGTGACGCCGATCGCCCCAGCGAACTAGCCCAGCTTGCCGGAGGAGGAAAAGATCAACCGGCCCTAAATTTTGCCACGGCACTCTTGGAACAGGCCGCTAACCTACGCCAACCGCTCTAGGGAAAGTTGGGCCGCCTCTGCCACCTGGCTATTCTCATCCTTAGCTAAGTATTTGAGGGCCGATATGCCCTTAGCATGGGGTAAATTCCCTAGGGCCTCCGCCAAACGTTGACGGATGAGCCAGTCATCGGATTGGACAAACCTCAATAGGTGATCCACCACCGCCGGATTACCAATTTCCCCTAGAGCGGCGATCGCCCCCTGGAGCATCAGTACTTGATCACTTTCCAGGGCCGATAGGAGTGCATCACAGCCCCGAGGATCCTTCAGATTCCCTAGGGACACCGCCGCTGAAAAACGCACCAACCAATCCGTATCCTCATAAAACGCACGAATCAGGGGTTCAAAGGCCCGTTCATCCTCCAAATAGCCCAGGGCCCCCGCCGCATCGGCGCGAATGCCGTAGTCCGGTTCCGTTTCTAAAAGCTGCACCAAAAGACCAAAACACTCCGCAGTGGGTTTCACGCCCAGGGCAAAGACCGCCATGGAGCGAATTTGCAGATTTTCATCCCAGAGCACTTTTTTAATCAGGGGAACGGCATCATCTGCTGGAATATCTCGCAATGCCGCCAAGGCTAAGAGGCGATCGCGGGAACTGGAGCTTTCTAGCTGATCGGCAAGCTGTGCTAAGGAAGTAGTCATGGCAGTATTTTTTACAAAAGTTAACATATATTCTCATTATAGAGACTTGATAACGACTATTCCACTCTCCGACCGATCCAAGAACGGCGAAGATGGCCGCCACTACAACCAAGACCCTGATGGGAATTTTAGAATTAACGTAGACTGGCCCTAAGTCCAGAGATTTTTGCTAATCTAACCTGGATAGAGCCATTTTGGGGATGTGAGAAGTGAATATTGCAGAGGCATTTACCCGTGGTGGGCTGGCAATGTGGCCCCTGCTGGTGTTGTCAATTTTAACCCTAGGAACTATTTTTGAACGGGTGTGGTTTTGGACCCTAGTCCTACGGGGAGAAACCAAGTTGGCCGAGCAAATTTTATCCGCTGCCCAACGGAACTGGCAGGAAGCCACCGATCTGGCGGCCCAAGCCTGTGATCAACCCATGGGACGATTTCTCTATACTCCACTGCAATTAGTGGATATGGAGCCGGAGATTTTTCGTTTAGCCCTAGAAGCGGCCGCCGATGAAGAACTTAGTGCCATGCGCCGTGGCGAAAAGGTACTAGAGGCAACCATCACCATGGCCCCACTACTGGGACTCCTCGGAACCGTGCTGGGCTTAATTAGTGCCCTGAGTTCGATCCGCTTGGGGGATATTGGAACACCGGCCACCCTAGGGGTGGGTCTAGGGATTAGTGAGGCCCTGATTAGTACAGCGGCGGGGTTAATTGTGGCCATTATTAGTTTGGCCTTTCAGCGACTCTTTCAAGCCTTACTCATGCAACAGGCCCAGATTTTCCGGCGCACAGGTAATGAATTAGAACTGGCCTATCGACAATTTTGGCTTCAGCAACAGTCCTCTGAAACCGAGCGTTCTTTCCTATGAAAATTAATCTCCGCAATGACACCGATGATGTCCGCATTGAGATTTTGCCCCTCATTGATGTGGTCTTTTGTATCCTCACCTTTTTTATTTTGGCGGCCGTCAGTTTGACCCGACAGCAGGCAATTACCCTCAATTTGCCAGAGGCAAGTACGGGCCAAGCCCAATCGCGGCAGATGCTTGTGGTGAGCATTGATCCCGTGGGTCAAATTTATGTGGATCAGGATCCGGTAAATCGCAGTGAACTTTACGAAGAACTATTGACCTATCTCCGCCTTAATCCAGAGGGCATGGTGGTGCTGCGGGCCTCCCAGGTTGTTAGTTACAATGATGTTATTCAGGTTCTTGATCTGTTGCGATCTGTGGGGGGAAACCGCGTTGCCTTGGCGACCCAGCCCCTTGAACAGCCCGCCATGGGTGTAGATCCAATGCCCCCCATTGATAATTTTGATGATTTTCCGGCTATAGAAGACGTGCCCCTGACTCCCGATGGTTTAGATAGTCCCGATCGCCCAGCGGGGGAACTGGAGACATTTCCGGAGGAACCCGCCAGTGATTAATCGAGCCGTGATTAATCGAGGGGGTGACTCTGCCCCTGTGCTACGGCAATATCCCTGGATAGCGGCAGGATATGGAGCGACCTAAGGGGTTCAAACTGAAAAATCCTGGCTTTTGGTGGGCTGCGGTGGTCTCAATCCTGGGCGATCGCCTAACCAAACTATGGATTGTCCAAACCTATAGCCTGACCTATCCGCCAGAAACAACGCCCCTGTGGCCCAATGTCTTTCATATTACCTATGTGACCAATACCGGCGCGGCGTTTAGTCTATTTGCCAATGGTGGGGGCGGCTGGTTACGCTGGCTCTCCCTGGCCGTCAGTTTGCTGTTAATTGCCTTTGCGGTCTTTGGCCCCCGCCTGGATCGTTGGGAACAACTGGGCTATGGCCTGTTATTGGGGGGAGCCTTAGGTAATGGCATCGATCGCCTCCTGAAGGGAGAGGTGGTGGATTTTTTAGATTTCCGCTTAATTCGCTTCCCGATCTTTAATGTGGCAGATATTGCCATCAATCTGGGCATTGCCTGTTTACTGTATGCCGCTTGGCGACAGCATCAAAGGGATAGTGCAGATACCCAAGGATAGGACGCAGGGTGGGGGCACAGAAATAATACTGTAAAAATAAAAAGCAAATAAAAAATACATGGACATCGTTCTTTGCCATACAACCGCTGATTTCGACACCCTGGGGGCGGCGGTGGGTTTAAGCTGTCTCTATCCAGGCACAAAAATTGTTTTGACCGGGGGATCCCATCCCAAGGTGGGGGAGTTCCTGGCCTTTCACCGGGACGAGTATGCCCTAATTGAGGCGCGATCAGTGACGGCGGAGACCCTGCGGCGCATTTGGATTGTGGATACCCAGTCCCGCAAACTATTGGGGGCAGCGGTCCCATGGCTGGATCAGCCCCAGGTGGAAGTTTATATCTATGACCATCATCTGGATAGCCCTGGGGATATTGTTGCCCAGGAACGATGGCTGGAGCCAGTGGGCGCAACCTGCACCATCATTGTGGAGCGGCTGCAAGCCGAAAAGGTCTCCCTAAGGGCAACGGAGGCAACGGTTTTAGCCCTAGGGATCCACGGTGATACGGGATCGCTGACCTTTGAGCAAACAACGGCCCGGGACGCGGCGGCCTTGGCCTGGTTACTGGAACAGGGGGCCCACCAACGGGCGATCGCCGACTTTTGCGATCCTGGTTTAAGCGAGGATCTGCAACCCCTCTTGAGCCAAGCCTGGGATCATCTGCACCAAGAAACTCACCAAGGTCATTGTTTAGGACGGGTGCTACTGACCACGCCGGAGTATGTTCCTGGGTTATCCCGCTTAATTACCCATTTGGCGGATCTCAGTGAATGCAATGCCTTGATTCTGGGTCACTATTACCGGGCCAATGCCACGGGAGGGCACTTAAGTTTGATTGGCCGAAGTCGAGTCCCTGGCGTGAATTTGGCCACCATAATGCAATCCCTAGGGGGAGGGGGCCATGCCCAAGCAGCGGCCGTCACCCTGACAACATCGGAACCCGAACGGGTGTTAGAGAAGATCTACCAGCAACTTCTTGAGCAAATTCCCCAGCCCGCCACAGCCCAAGAGTTAATGTCATCCCCGGTACGAACCGTACTACCCGATACAACGGTGGAGCAGGCCCATCGGGTTTTATTGCGCTATGGCCATTCCGGCCTATCGGTGGTGGATCGTCAGGGTCAGTTGGTAGGAATCATTTCCCGCCGGGATTTGGATATTGCCCTGCACCATGGGTTTGATCATGCTCCGGTCAAAGGCTATATGAAGTCTCCTGTACGCACGATTGGAACCACAACCACCCTGCCCCAGATTCAGGCCTTGATGGTCACCTACGACATTGGACGGCTACCCGTGATCAATGCTCAGGGACACCTCCAGGGAATTGTCACCCGTACCGATGTGTTGCGGCAACTCTATCACCATCAACCGGATTCCCAAAGGACAACGGCTCCCCATCGGCAATTTCTCTTTCAACCGCTGCAAGATCTGCTGCCACCCCCCCTACGCCACGTTTTGGAACAGGCCGCGATCGCCTGTAGTCAACGGGGCTGGCAACTTTACTTGGTGGGGGGAGCGGTGCGGGACTTACTCTTGCTCCTGCATCAGCGTAAATCAATGGATGATCTGGCAATGGATGATCTGGGGGAATGCTACAGCCGCATCACCCGTGAATTCGATCTCGTGGTGGATGGCATTCAGCAAGGAGTACAGGAGGGGGCCGGGGTGCAGTTAGCAAGGGAACTCCATGGCTATTACCCCAAGGCCGAAGTCCAGATCTATGGTCAATTCCAAACCGCGGCCCTCCATTGGCCCCACCATTCCCCCCTTGGCGATTTTGCCATCGATATTGCCACGGCCCGCAGTGAATTTTATCCCTATCCGGCGGCCCACCCGGAAGTGGCGGCCAGTTCCATTCGCCAAGACCTCTATCGCCGCGATTTTACGATTAATGCCCTGGCCATTCGCTTGACCCAACCCCACAGTGGTGAACTTCTCGATTTTTTTGGTGGCTGGCAGGACTTGCAAAGCCAGACGATTCGGGTCTTGCATCCCAATAGTTTTATTGAGGATCCCACCCGTATTTTTCGCGCCGTCCGCTTTGCCGTGCGTCTAAACTTTCTCCTGGATGCCCAAACCCAGGAGTATATTGGCCATGCCCTGACCAGTGGCATTTTTGAGCGGAGTCAACGCCGCAGCCAGAAATTGCCTTCCCTGCAAAGTCGGCTACGCAACGAATGTCGTTACCTGTTGCAATTGCCCTTGGGGGAAGAGGACACCTTTCCGGGGGAAACGGCCCTAGGTCAATTAAATGATTTGGGCGCGTTGCAATGTCTCCATCGGGATCTACCCTTTAGCCAACAGACCCGTCAGAGTCTTGCCCTAGCCTGGGAATGGTGGCAAGCCTACGGGGAACCTACGACGATCCAAGGGATAGGGGATTGGGAACTTTTACTGATGGTTTTGTTAGCTCCCCTAGGGGATGCGGTGATGGTGGCAGAGCAGCTACATTTGGCAGAACCCCTGCACCATCGCTTAGCCATCTGGCGATCGCGGGCGGAGGAATTCCAGGCACTTCTGGCAACTGAGCCTAAAATCAGCACCTTAACCTGTTGGTTAGATGGGTTGGATATTCCCCTGATTATTTTGATTGCCAGTCAAACCCCAACCCCAGTGGGCGATCGCCTCAAACAGTATTTAGGGCAATGGCGAGAGCAAAAGTCGCCCCTAAATGGGGATGATTTGCAGGCCTTGGGATATCAGCGGGGGCCGCAATTTCGGGAGATGTTACAGGCATTGCGCTGGGCTGCCCTCGATGGCATTGTCGGCGATCGCGACGGGGCCAAAGCTTTTTTGGCTGCTCACTATCCCCAGAATTAACCAGAATTAATTAATAACGACTAAGCTGTTAGCGTATTGGTAAACAAGGGGGCGCACTCCTTAGCAATTTGGGCAATATGGCGATGATCCGTGCCGCAACAGCCCCCCATAATATTCAACTGCTGAAGTTGTTGCTTAATGGCAATGTAATACTGTCCCAATTCTGTGGGATTGCCGCTATCGAGTTCTGTAGAGTCATTGAGTTCCTGATGGCTTTTGCGGGAGGAATTCGCCCGTACCCCTCGAATCCGGCCTAACTCCGGTTCCCCGCCCATTAAACTTTTTTCAAAGTGGGTCGGATGGGCACAATTAATCATAAAGTAACTGGCGTATTCGGCAGTGGCAGCATCCACTTGTTGAACCGCCGAAGGTAAGGATTGGCCATTGGGCAGATGACCATCGGTTTCCAGGGTGAAGGAAATGGAGATGGGAATTTGCGCCCTTTGGGCCGCCCGGACAATCCCGATCGCTTCCTCTGGATAATTGATCGTGAAGGCGCAGACCATATCGGCGGCAGTACCGGCAACGGTATGAATTTGGGGCCAATGGTAGGCTTCCGCTTCCGTGGCATCCATCGTACTTTCAATGGCGTAACCATCACCACGGGGGCCAATACACCCACTGAGGACAATTTGAGTGTGGTCACTTTCGTACTCATGACGGAGGGTTTCAATATGGGCGATCGCCGCGCAGTTAATCTCTGCTAGGGCTTCGCTGTCGTACCCCAAACGGCTCCCCCAGTCAGAATTGGCTCGCCAAGTCACACTATCCAGAATAAAATTAGCTTGAACCTGCTGGGCAATCTCTAGATATTTCCGGTAGTAACCATTAAGCATCTCCCGGCCAACCGCCGTCCTCAAAAGGGGAAACGAGGCAAATTCTGGCAAGTCAACTCCGTGGTGAAAGATCAATGTTGTTTCTAATCCCCCATCCATCAAAAAAAAGTCTTGCCCTAATTGGGGTAACTGATGGCGATATTTGGACATTATGAATACAATCCTCCTAGGGCTGAGCGATGAACGTTCCCATGTCTGTTTGCCATAGCAATATCGACATTAATATTATGTCAATAATGTATAAAATCAATAATATAGCAACCAATGGTTTGGTTGAGACGGGGTGCAGGGGTGGAACCCCTGGCTGGCGGCGAAGCCCCCACACCCCCCTTATGCAAAATGTCTTAAGGAAACAGGCGACAGCCATATATAAAAAGATTAACAAACCATGATTCAGCCCCAACTTCCAGCCCCTCTCCAGCCCGGCGATCGCCTTGGGGTGGTCTTCCCCAGTGGTCGATTAAGGGATAGGGAGCCATTCTTGGCCGGACTCCAATGCTGGCGGGATCACGGCTATAAAATTGCTGCGGATGATACCTGGCATCGGGGCTGGGGTTATTTGGCCGGTTCCGATGGAGATCGCCGTCAGGCCCTCTTAGATGCCTTGACCAACTCAGAGATTAAGGGCATTCTCTGTGGTCGGGGCGGATTTGGGGCAACCCGATTATTAGAGGACTGGGCCTGGCCGGCCCTAGCAGGCAAGTGGCTCATTGGCTTCTCAGATATTACCGCTCTCCTGTGGAGTTACGTTCAAGAAGGAGTGGCCGGAGTCCATGGCCCCGTTCTGACGACCCTAGCCGCCGAACCCCCATGGAGCCGAGATCGTCTCTTCCATCTGGTACAGGGCAAGTCCCTAGACCCCCTAGATGGCCAAGGTTGGGGAGGCGGAATCGTCACGGGGCAGCTCTTGCCAGGTAATCTTGCCGTGGCCACCCACCTGATCCATACCCGCCACTGCCCGGATCTAACTGGGGCAATTTTAGCCTTTGAAGATGTGGGGGAAGCCCCCTATCGCCTGGACCGAATGTTAACCCAATGGCGGCAAACGGGATTATTAAGCCAAGTGGCAGGTATTGCCCTCGGTCGTTTTAGCCGTTGCCAAGTGGAACCCTCCGTTCCCAGCTTTACCGCTGAAGAAGTCCTCGGCGATCGCCTAGCGGATTTAGGCCTGCCCATTGTCAGTGGCTTACCCTTTGGCCATGAGGGGGTGAATGCTGCATTGCCTGTCGGGATCATGGCAACCCTAGACGGCGATCGCGGGCAGTTGATCTTTGGTTGAGGCAAGCTGCTCTCCAGGAAAGGAAACATCGAGAACTCGGCGACAGGACTCTTGACAGGTTAAGCTGAAGATGGTTTTCAACCCACCGTTAGTTTCTAAGAATCATAATCTTCATGAATATCCTGGCTAATCTCTTAACCTCCGACACAACTCCGGTGCAAACTCGTCCTCGCCGTGGGATTGAAATTAAGTCTCGCCGTGAAATTGAGGTCATGCGCCAAGCTTCTAAGATCGTGGCCACCGTACTGAAGGAAATTTCCGAGATCACCAAGCCAGGCATGAGTACCGCAGATTTAGATGCCCATGCGGAGCGGCGAATCCGGGAAATGGGAGCCACTCCCAGTTTTAAGGGGTACCATGGGTTTCCGGCATCGATCTGTGCCTCCGTCAATAATGAAGTCGTCCATGGGATTCCCAACCCCCGCAAAATCATTCGTAATGGCGATGTGGTCAAAGTGGATACCGGTGCCTATTTCAATGGGTTCCATGGGGATTCCTGCATCACGATCGCCGTCGGCCCCATTAGTGAAGAAGCGGCCAAGCTAGTGCGGGTAGCCGAAGAGGCCCTTTATTGTGGCATTAAGCAGGTCAAGGAGGGTAATTATTTAATGGACTTGGCCGGTGCCATTCAAGATTGCGTCGAGTCCAATGGATTTGTGATTGTGGAAGACTTTACCGGCCATGGGGTCGGCCGCAATTTGCACGAAGAACCCTCGGTGTTTAATTTTCGTACCCGTGACCTCAAAAATGTGCGGCTGCGGGCGGGAATGACCCTGGCCATTGAACCGATTGTGAATGCCGGCTCGAAGCAGGTTCGCATTTTATCCGATCGCTGGACCGCCGTTACGGTAGATAATGCCCTCTCGGCCCAGTTTGAACATACGGTGTTAGTCACTAAAACAGGCTACGAAATTTTGACCGATCGCCAAGGACTCTAGGCCAACTATGCTAGGTGAGAAAACACCCCCAGAGATATTGCAGTCCGAGGTCTTTTGTCGGAGTCGTAAATTTAGCTTTGACATTAATCGCTATCGCTTGCCCCACGGCGCGATCGCCCAGATGGGGTGCATTCGTCATCCAGGGGGGGCCTTAGCCGTTCCGGTCACGCAGGACGGGCAGTTGATTTTAGTGCGCCAATATCGTTTTGCTGCGGAACAAGCCCTCCTCGAATTTCCAGCGGGAACCGTCGAAGTCCATGAACCACCGGAAGCAACCATCCGGCGAGAACTGGAGGAAGAAGCGGGCTATCGGGGCCACCAATGGCGATCGCTGGGGGAATTTTATGTCGCCCCGGGCTACTCCGATGAAATTATTTATGCTTTTTTAGCAACGGCTCTGGAAAAGCTAGACAATCCGCCTCCCCAAGACGACGATGAAGATATTCAAGCGGTACTGATGACACCAACGGCATTAGAAAACGCGATTTTACAAGGCCAGGTGGTAGATGCCAAAACCATTTCTAGTTTTTTCCTAGCCCGCCCCTTTCTTACGTAGACCTTCTAAAGAACGCCTAGGGGAACTTTACCGATGTCTGAGCAGCCCACCCTCTACGACCAATTACCAGCGGAAATCCTGAGCCAACTGCGCCTCTACCAAGAACGGCATCACCTGGAAAATTTAGATGCAGCCGTCGTGCATATTCTCCAAGACTATTTGACTTCAACGGTTCCCTTAATGGAGCAGTACGAAGATGTGGAGCGTCGCCTCAATGCCCTAGGTCGGGAAGTGGTGCAACTGCGTCAGCAAATGCCCCAAAACTACGATCGCCTGCGGGAACAATTAGCCGCGGTGCGGTTAAGCCATTCTGGATTACTCCACAATCTCCGCGATCGCATTGCCATTGTTGAGCAACACTTACAAATAAACGACGATAATGAAGATACTAGTGGTCAACCCATGGGCGATCGAGGGATGTCCGACCCATCCCCTAGCCCCAATCCCTGAGTGATTAACAGATTCAAGACCCTGGGGCTAGAAAAAATCCCAAAGAAGAGTCCCTGTACCTGTCCAATTGACTGAAATAGACGGTATGCTGTCAGGCAATAGGTCTATACATTACTCCCACTAGCCCGTAGACCCCGTTCCGTAAAGGAGAAATGTCGTATGCTACACCGCAAGCTTTATCAACTTTACACCGATGGCCAGGAGGTCTGGATTTACTTGCGGGATCAACAACGCCTGATTGACCGGGCCCGAATCGTTGAACTAGAAGGGGATTTAGTTACTATCCGCTACGAAACTGAGGAAGAAGATGAGATCTGTTCCTGGGAAGAGATGGTACGCATGGAAAGTATTGGTGCCATTACCCGTCGCCTAGCCTCTGTATCCAAGGGCTTTAGTGAACCCTTAGTTTCCGATGATTGTCCTGAGGCGGAGCAACTGCCCAAGCATTCCCCGGAAGCAGAGCATTAAACCTTCAGGGCCATTCCAGACGGTGAACTAGAGGCTAAAAATGATAAGGTGGTAAGTTGGGTTGCCTAACCTTAGGGTTGGCGATCGCCCCCAAAGCCCCTCACACCATTACCGCTAATTTATTATGAGTTCTGTCCTGCGCTTCTTAATGTGTCCACCCCAACACTACGATGTGGACTATGTAATTAACCCGTGGATGGAAGGAAATATCCATAAATCCTCCCGCGATCGCGCCCAAGAGCAATGGCAAAAACTCTACGAAATTATCCGCGATCGGGCAGAGGTTCAGTTAGTAGAGCCTCAAAAGGGCTGGCCCGATATGGTCTTTACCGCCAATGCCGGATTAGTTCTTGGCGATAACGTGGTTCTAAGTCGGTTTTACCATCCCGAACGCCAAGGCGAAGAACCCCATTTTAGGGAATGGTTTTTAAGCCAGGGGTACACCGTCCATGAACTGCCCTCAGACTTGCCCTTTGAAGGGGCCGGCGATGCCCTCCTGGATCGGGAAGGTCGCTGGCTATGGGCAGGCTATGGCTTTCGTTCCGAACTGGATTCCCACGCCTACTTAGCCAAGTGGTTAGATATTGAAGTTCTCTCCCTGCGGTTGATGGATGAGCGGTTCTACCATCTGGATACCTGTTTTTGTCCCTTGAGCGGCGGCTATCTGCTCTACTATCCGCCGGCCTTTGATGCCTACTCCAATCGTTTGATTGAGCTACGGGTTCCCCCGGAAAAACGAATCATTGTCGGTGAAGCAGATGCAGTCAACTTTGCCTGCAATGCCGTCAATATCCATCAAATTATTATCTTGAACCGAGCCAGCCCAGACCTACGGACAACCCTAGAGCAGGCGGGCTTTGAAATTATTGAAACCCCCCTAACCGAGTTTCTGAAAGCGGGTGGAGCCTCAAAATGTTTAACACTGCGGGTGACGGAGCCAGTTCGGGAAGAGGTTCATGGCAGTGCGTCACTCCAAAGTCGCTTAATTCGCCTAGAGGGGCATCTCTTAGATTCAGGACTGATTAACCGGGCCCTGGATACGATTGTGGAAGGGGGCGGCAGTTTCCAAGTTACCGATTTCCATCTAGGGGAGCAGCGGCAAAGTACATCCCAGGCCAATGTGCGGGTAACGGCTCCCTCCGGCACAGTGATGGAAGAAATCATGACCCAGTTGATTGATCTCGGTGCGATCGCCCCGCCCCAAGAGGTATGTGATAACCAACTGGAAACGGTGACCCAGGCAGGTGTGGCCCCGGATGATTTCTATGTCACGACCATCTATCCCACGGAAGTACGGGTGAATTGTGAGTGGGTGCGGGTTCACGGCCAACGCATGGATGCGGCCATTGTGGTGCAGTCTACCCCCGAAGGCCATCGAGCGGAATGTCGCCTATTGCGGGACTTAGAGGTGGGCGATCGCGTCGTTGTCGGTGTAGAAGGCATTCGCACCGTGCGCAAACCGGAAAACCGAGATCAGCGGGGCAATAGCCAAGAATTTACATTTATGGGTTCTGGGGTCTCCAGTGAACGCCGCGTAGAATTGGTGGTTGAGCAAATTGCCTGGGATCTGCGCCGGATTCGGGACCAAGGGGGGAAGGTTGTCGTGGTTGCCGGCCCGGTGGTGATCCATACCGGCGGTGGCGAACATCTTTCCCATCTAATTCGGGAAGGGTATGTTCAAGCCCTCCTAGGGGGAAATGCCATTGCCGTTCATGATATGGAGCAGGCCATGATGGGCACATCCCTAGGGGTAGATATGAAACGGGGCGTTCCCGTGCGGGGCGGCCATCGCCACCACCTCAAGGTCATTAATGCCATTCGTCGCTGTGGCAATATTAGTGCGGCCGTGGAGCAGGGACTCCTGACCAATGGAGTCATGTATGAATGTGTTAAAAATAACGTCCCCTACGTCCTAGCTGGCTCCATTCGTGATGATGGCCCCCTTCCCGACACCCAGATGGATTTACTCCAGGCCCAGCAAGAATACAGTCGCCTGATTCAAGGCTCCAATATGATCTTAATGCTCTCCTCCATGCTCCATTCCATTGGTGTGGGCAATATGACACCAGCGGGGGTGAAACTGGTCTGTGTGGATATTAATCCAGCGGTGGTAACAAAACTCGCCGATCGCGGCTCCGTAGAATCCGTGGGTATTGTCACCGATGTGGGTCTGTTCCTCAGCCTCCTAGTGCAGCAATTATCGGGCTTAAATCGCCCCTATTCCCTTGTCTAGGAATGCAACCTAGGAATGAAGTGGGCCTATGATATTGTCATTGTCTCTGGCTCGGCCCTAGGTTTTGAGGTTGCCTTTGATTTGAGTCTTTGGGGCCGGGTTGCCTTAGTCATTCCCGAAAAGACCTCCTGGGAGGGTAGCTGGTTACGGCTAATTTTACCGGAGCGACTCTGCGATCGCTTCAACGAGCATCCTAGGGTTCTGCGGGGAGATGCGCTGCGTTCCTGGCTCCAAGGTCAGGTTGAGCGGGTTCAGATGGTCTATTCCAGGGCTGTCTTGGCAGCGGCCGGCGTGGATATTATTGAGGGCATGGGGCAATTTTCCCAGGATAAACCCCTCGGATTGGAGATCCAGGGCGATCGCCTCGAAGCCCCCTCCTATCTGCTATTGGATCAACCGGATAACCCCTTAGACTTAGGGGAAGCCTACGCCAAACTTTTGACTCCCCCTGGCAAAAATGAATCCTGTGCAAATGGGCATCGGGTTTGGTCGGTGCGAGGCCACGGCCCAGAATTAGCAGAATGGATTGGCCTAGCTTGCCTGCTGGAAGAATCGGTGTCTTGGTATATTCCGGGCGATCGCCCCCTGCCCCAAGAAGATGACTGGACAAACCAGCGACTTCAAGCCTACCTGGAAGCCCTCGGTGTTAGGATCTATACCCAGACCCCAGGCTCCCCCCATCCCTCTATCCTGGCACTGCCCCCTAGCCACGGGGGAAATGATCAGGATCATCAAAAAGAACAAGAGAAGACAAGCCTACTGGATGAATGGGGCGGGTTAGGGTTAAGCCAACTAGGACTGCACTGCCATCCTGTCCCCACCGACTCTTTTCTCAATCTCAATGGCTTTCTGAAGGTCAATGGCGATCTCCAAACCCGTCACCCTAAAATTTATGCCTGTGGGTCTTGGCTCAGGGGCTACGATCTTCCCATGACCACAAAAGCAGAGGCCCTCCACATTGGCCGCAACTGTCTACAGAAACGTCGTCGATTCCCAAGGAACCACATACCAATGATCTATAAAGGGTGTCCTTGGTGGCTGACCACTCCCTACCCCCTAGCCCGAGTCGGCTGGAATCTTCGCCAATTAACCCAGTCCCAAAACAATAACGATTTTCGTGGCCATGCCCTGAAAACCTATCGGATTCAAGCCTCTCCCCTCGGTGGCGACTACGGCCAAATCGTGACCCATAACCAACAACTCTTGGGGGCAACCCTGGTGGGTTATGGGGCCATATCCGCCAGTCAGACCTTTGCCCTGGGTTTGCAAAAATCCGTTCCTTGGCCGGACATTTTGGCGATCGCCGGTTGGCAGTTAACTGACTAGGCCATCCCCTTTCGCTAAAAATTCCTTGAGGAACCAACGATGTTTTTGGTGGACTTGAACCAAGCGAGTATATAAGTCCGCGGTGCCAATATCCCCCGCCTCCGTGGCAATATCGGCATCTTGGTGCATTTCCGTAATGATTGTTTCGTGGTTGGCGATCGCCTCCGCAATCATCTCCTTCACCGAGAGTTTACCCGTCGAAGCCGTTACCGTCGCCGTGGGTAAGTAGGTAGCCGGATCCGCAATGGGCTGGCCATCCAACATTAAACTCCGCTCCGCCAATTCATCAACCATGGCAAAAACTTCGCCACCTTGCTCCTCAAAAAGTAGATGCAAATCCCGGAACAGGGGGCCAAAGGTCAACCAATGGTATTTCTTGTAGTTGAGAAACGTCACCAGAGCATTAGCCTGGGAACGATTCAGGGTTGTAATCACTTGTTCTTTCAGGGAGGGTGCAGTCGCAACCATACTAGAGTCTCCTTATGGGATATTACTCAATAGTCAAATCATATCCGTTATGAGTACGGATTTCAAGATAAGTAACTTGAGAGCAATTATTCTGTATCTATACCTCGTATCCTAACGTTACTAACACTACTTCTTCTAATTGAGTCATTGTTTCAGCACTCAGTTGACCTAAGCTCCGAACTAACCGCGTCTTATCCAATGCTCGAATTTGAAAACACAATGCAACTGAATCCTGTGATAATCCACCATCTCCCTGTTTGATGAGCATACAAATCGGTAATGAAGCGCGACGCTGGTTTGTAGTCAAGGGAATAACGATAATCGTCGTTGAGAACCGAGAAACAATGTCATCTTGAAAAATAATGCTAGGACGAACACCGGCTTGTTCAGAACCTTGAGTAGGATCAAGGTTTACTAGCCAAACTTCTCCTCGTTTAAGCTGGTCAGTCATTACTGATCTTCTTGGGCAAGCATCATTGCATAATCACCCATTCCAGCTTCAGCAAGAGAACGATCTTCTTCTGCAAACTCAGTTGCGAGGGCAGTCAACTGAGCCGGATCAAGAACGATGCGACGGCGTTTATCCCGAAATTTGAGAAAGGCAATGAAGTCAGCCACTTGTTGCAGTTGCTCCGTGGTGAGTTGATCGATATCCTGCTTAAGATCTTTGCTAGTGACTGGCATATCAACACAGTAAACGGATTTTTGCGCTATTACTCCATTGTAGATAACAAACAGACAATCTTGAACTCCCACCGATAACCTCTGTGCCGTCCACATCAACGCAGTGTTACGCTGCCGTTGTTACCACAGGCTAGAACTACTCCCTCAGGAATGATAGAAATAGATTTGCTTCACAAAAATCTCATCCGAACTTTATCATCTTCGACAACGCTGAAATGCCCAACCCAATCATCACGTAGGGAGATCGCCGCTACGACCTTTTGAGCCACTATCACACTTGAGGGGGCTGTAATCCGAAACAGGATAATACCGCTGGCAGCAGGAAGTTTCGTGCGAAAAGCAAGTTCGCCAAAATCTTTGTCAAAGGTCAGGAGGATACGGTCTTCTGCTTGGGCACGACTCAATACTTCGGGGTCAGAAATGCCAGGAGATTCTGTACGAATCCAAACCACATCATGTCCCTGCTGACGTAATGCTTCTACAGCATCCAAAGGAAAGTTTTCGTTGGCAAGGAAGCGCATGGACTAGAGCGGAATGGCATAAACTTTTTCGGACTTGAGCATAGTACTGGCATAGCTGAGGCAGGCTTGAATATCTTCAAGGCTGATGCCGGGGTAATTGCGAAGGATTTCATCAGCACTCCAGCCTTGGGCAAGAAGGTCAATGATGAATTCAACAGCAAGTCGAGTGCCTCGGATGATGGGCTTACCAACCAGGATATCTGGGCTAAGAGCGATGCGAGTTGGCTGATCCATAAACAAATCTGAAGTACGTTGTCTTTTTCATTTTATGACAAGAGCAATTTTCACGATCGCCTGCACCACTACCATGTGCAATTAACCTCATCACAGGAATTTTGTGTGACTATGCCCTACCGATGACTTGAGGCAGCATAACAAGGCAATGAACCTTCCAGGCAGAAATGATAGAATAATTCCACGCTAGGGGTGTCTGATTACCACACAGGCTGAGAATAGACCCTTAGAACCTGAATCCAGATCATACTGGCGCAGGGAAGCTGTAAATTGAGGATTTTAATAATGCGTAGCGAATGGATTGCTCCTCGGCGGGGCCAGGCGAATGTCAGTCAAATGAATTATGCCCGCCAAGGCCTGATCACCCAAGAAATGGACTATGTCGCCAAGCGAGAAAACCTACCCCAGGAATTAATCCGCGACGAAGTGGCCCGGGGTCGGATGATTATTCCGGCCAATATCAACCATGTCAATTTAGAACCTATGGCGATCGGGATTGCCTCTAAGTGTAAAGTGAATGCCAATATTGGCGCGTCACCCAACTCCTCAAACTTGGAGGAAGAAGTTGCCAAGCTGAATCTGGCGGTGAAGTATGGGGCTGATACGGTGATGGATCTGTCCACTGGCGGCGGCGATCTGGATCGGATTCGCACGGCCATTATCCAAGCCTCCCCCGTTCCCATTGGCACAGTGCCCATTTACCAAGCCCTAGAAAGTGTCCATGGCAATGTGGAAAACCTGACCGCCGATGACTTTCTACACATCATTGAGAAACACGCCCAGCAAGGGGTGGACTACATGACGATCCATGCGGGTATCTTGATTGAACATCTACCCCTAGTGAAAAATCGCATTACGGGTATTGTCTCCCGTGGCGGCGGCATTTTAGCCAAGTGGATGCTGCACCACCATAAACAAAATCCCCTCTATACCCATTTCAATGACATCATTGAAATTTTCAAGAAGTATGATGTTTCCTTTTCCCTAGGGGATTCCCTGCGGCCGGGCTGTACCCACGATGCCTCCGATGAGGCCCAATTGGCAGAACTCAAAACCCTGGGGCAACTCACCCGCAAGGCCTGGGAGCAGGATGTGCAAGTCATGGTAGAAGGGCCGGGCCATGTCCCCATGGATCAGATTGAGTTTAATGTCCGCAAGCAGATGGAAGAATGCTCGGAAGCACCGTTCTACGTCTTGGGCCCCCTCGTGACGGATATTGCCCCAGGCTATGATCACATTACCAGTGCGATCGGTGCGGCTATGGCGGGTTGGTATGGGACAGCTATGCTCTGTTACGTCACGCCCAAGGAGCATTTAGGCCTACCCAATGCCGAAGATGTGCGGAATGGCCTAATTGCCTATAAGATTGCTGCCCACGCGGCAGATATTGCCCGGCATCGTCCTGGGGCCCGCGATCGCGACGATGAATTATCAGCAGCCCGCTATAATTTTGATTGGAATAAGCAGTTTGAACTAGCCTTGGATCCGGAACGGGCCCGGGAATACCACGATGAAACCCTACCCGCAGACATTTATAAAACGGCGGAGTTTTGTTCCATGTGTGGGCCTAAGTTCTGCCCCATGCAAACCAAAGTGGATGCGGATGCCCTGACGGAGTTAGAGAAATTCCTAGCCCAAGACAAGGAAGTCATGGTTGTGGGTAGCTAAGGTTGATCGATAAGCTAGGAAAATGCGAGATAATCTATGCAAATACCTAGCTGAAAAATATCCCACCGCCTTTACCCAGTGGCTCCTCAACGATGCCTCAGAAGATGTTTCGATCCTGAAAACCGAACTGAATCTGGAACCAATTCGGGCGGATTCCGTGACACTGGTACAGACCCAAGCCTGTATTCTGCATCTGGAATTTCAGGTTGAACCAGAGCCAACTCTGCCCTTACGAATGCTGGACTACTGGCTCAGACTCTATCGCACCCATCAGTGTGAAATTGTCCAAGTCTTGATCTTGCTGCGGCGCACACGGGTTCATGTTCCCGATGCGTTCGAGTTGCCAGCAACAATCCATCGCTATCGAGTCGTGAGACTCTGGGAAGAAGACCCCAACCAATTTTTTCAGATTCCCGCCCTATTGCCCTTTGCGGTCTTAGGAAAAACCGACAACGAATCCGCCCTCTTGCAAGCCGTTGCCGACCAAATTGATCAAATTCAATCGGAGCAGTCCAGGAAAGAACTGAGTACCGTGGTACAACTAATGGCTGGGTTACAGTACAGTAAAGAGCTTATTCAAACTATTTTTCGGGAGGGAATGATGCGTGAATCCGTGATTTATCAAGAAATTCTTCAGGAAGGGCGGCAAGAAGGACGACAAGAGGGAGAATCTACCCTTATCCTCCGCCAACTCCACCGACGACTGGGGATTCTCTCTGATCAGGTTGTTAGCCAGATCCGTGGGTTATCTCTCGAACAATTGGAATCCTTGGGAGAAGCTCTCTTAGATTTTCAAGACCTCTATGATCTTGAAACGTGGCTAGGATCATAACCTTAGCCATTAGAAGATATTAACTATCACAGGCTGTACCGGTTTCCGTTCGTAGGGCCCCCAGCATTGTCACCATGCGAATACAGCGTTGAGCATCTGCTGAGGCATTATTAACGGGGCGAAAGGTGATGCGGCGCGGCGGCGTATTAATAATACTCATGCGACCATCGTACTCAAAGGCAACTTGGTAGGTATCTGCTACTGCATTAAAGCTCGTATTGGCAAGATCAATTTCAATCAAGTTAGAGTCATCGCCCAGTAAATTCTGCCAGTCCCACTGAGCAACGGGGGTTGTGGTTCGGGAGACGGCCCATTGCACTTGACCATTGGATTCACGAAAGGCTGCCACCCAACGTAGATTTTCCCGCCGTGCTCCTCCCTGGGCTAAACGAATGGCGGAAACGGATTCATTCACTGCCACCCGCATTCGTTGATTGTTCAGAAAACCTAGCCAGGAAACGCCACCAATGGCTGCCAGGATGCCGACCATAACTAAAATAACGACAGTTTCCGCCAGACTAAATCCAGCATCCTTCTGTTGCCCTAGGGCTAAGGGTCGCCGAGATGTTAAGAGGTGGGCCATGGGTATCGGTCTCCAAAATCCATAGGATTGCTGTGAATTAGTTAACTAGGGGGGTTTTATTGACAACACCACGATTCAGAATGGTTGTTGATAAGGTGGGACGACGATCGGAGTTTGCAGCGTTTAAGCCCGGTTTACCCGCAGGATTTGCCCGTAAATAAACAAAGGTGGACTGGTTAAGGGTTGAGCCACGATTGAGGACGCAGGCATAAAAGCTATTGGGTGGGCTGGTACTCGCCAAGGGCGATCGCACGTAGGCAACACCCTGAACCGCCGGTGGACAGTTGATGGGCGTGGTGGTT
This sequence comes from Candidatus Synechococcus calcipolaris G9, assembly GCF_029582805.1. Lineage (NCBI taxonomy): Bacteria > Bacillati > Cyanobacteriota > Cyanophyceae > Synechococcales > Synechococcaceae > Synechococcus > Candidatus Synechococcus calcipolaris. The sequence goes on from NZ_JAKKUT010000002.1 coordinate 1,104,323, forward strand.
AGATCGGCCCAATTGGCATCAATGAAATCGGAAACCACGGGTAATTCATCCAGGTTTGCCGTAGGAACCGCTGCCTGCTGATTGGTGAATGTGCCGCTAACAACCCGGTAGGGCCAGACTTGAAACTGGTTTTGTCCCGCTACCGTGGGATCAACGTAGCCCGTCGTCTGCACGACATTACTCGCCGTTAGAGTGGAGAATTTACGCAATTGATAGCGTCGTAGTCGGGCCGTGCCTTGCCAGCCACCGCCGGGATTGGTGTCTAGATAATAGGCCACTAGGGTATAGGCCCGCCGTGCATTTTGTACCGATATGCAATCTGTTCCTAAACCTTCACAATTCGTTGGAATGGCTTGGGAGGTGGGATCGTAGGGAACAGGTTCTAGAATCCACATCGCTAAAATGGGTGTAATACCTGTACCAAAGTTGGGAATATGATTAATCAGACCAGGGCAAAAATCTGTATCGCTGGTGGTACCTCGCCCTTCTAAACAGTCACCATCGTAGACGTAGGTGGCCTGGGTGAGGTCAGAGGTAACAAAGTTCATGGCTGATTGCAGGTCTTGCTGTACCTCGTTTAAGGATGCCTCCCGCGCTTCATTTTGCAGCATATCCACGAGAATGGCTCCCAAAACCGTGGAGATAATCGCCCCTACAACAACGGCAACGAGAAGTTCTACTAGGGTAAACCCTTGCTTGCCTGAAGCCAGAGACCCTAGCTTTTGTTGTGGAACTCGCTGCCGCCGAAAACTCTGCCAAAAAGGAACCATGGAATCACCTCTACTGACAGTCGGTAATATTACAAAGGGTTGCCGGATTATCGCCCCGCACCACATCCGTCGTTAGGACAATCAGGGGAAGCCCCGAAGAATCGCCAGAGGCGGTGAAGGTGGCGGGAACCTGTGGAATCGGTACATCGGCACTGGGGGTATTGCCGCCATCAAAGGTGCGTAGGCTATAAACCCGAACCTGCATCGGAAAGGCAATAATTCTACCACCGGCAGTAATTCCCGCCCCTCGATAAACCTGTACGACAAACTCAGCATTATTGAATGTACGCAGACAGCCGGTGACCGCCGTGGCAGGCACTCCAGTGCAGGTCGTCACTGAGGATGGGGGCGGCTGCATCGAGAGACCACCCGGTTGGCCCAATTCTGCTGATACGGAGCTTGCGGGGGGTAGATCGGCATTTTGATAGACCCCCTGCTCCATGAGGGCGCGCATCTGATCCACCTGGGAAATGGCTAGGCCGCTGGCTTGATTGATGCGATCATTTTGCGATCGCGTCGCCGTCACCATCACCAAGGGAGCCGCTAGGGCCGCCAGCAAAATATTGGTAATCACAATGGCGACAACGCATTCCACCAAGGTGAGGCCCTGGTTTAGGTTTTGCGGTCGGAGTTGAACATACATACCTAACGACTCCTAAATTCCTAAGCCGGACAGCCGGTTACAGAAGGATCAATGGTGCCACCGCCATCCCGCTCGGCACAGCGCAAATTGAGGATATAGGGATCATCTGCCGGTAACTCGGTAAAGTATTCACTGCGGGCCCGACCCACAGAAATAAACCGATTGGCTACGGGCCCTGCAGGGGCTAACTGTAGGGCTGGATCATAACCCCACCGCCGTGCAGGTGCGCCGTAGTATTGAATAAGCTCTGCCTGAGGGGCAGTTGTATCATTAAAGGCCGTGTCCGCAGGAATCGCCGTGGCCGGCATATCCCATTGATCTTGGTCAAAGGGGGCCGTCGCCTGGGTGGAAAAGTTTAACTGCAAGAAGGATCCTTGAATCCAGAGGTTTCCCCAACCTTCGAGAAAGCGCGGGAAGTTATGCATACCGCCGTAGGATTGCCGGGGACGGGAGGGTACGGTACCACTCACCATGACTGCATTCACGCGGGTATTGGACGTGCCTGCCCGCGATCGCCCTTGGTTAAAGGCATAGTAGGCGGAGTTGGCGTTGACACCCGTATAATTACCCTGCTGCCCCGTTAGATGATTAATAATCTGGGGCGTACCATTGCGATCCACAAAGACCGGCGTACTTGGGTCAAAGGGATTTTCCCGTAACCAAATATGATCGGCCGGTATAGCTGGATTTGCCTGATTATCGCGGGGACGATTGGCATTCAAGTAGGAGGTGCGCAGATTATTACTAGCATTACCACAACGCAAATAGATGCGATTGGCGGCATTATTGTTATTCACCCGCTCATTGTTAGCCGTATTAGCATTGGGATAGTTGTTCACCACATTTTCCGGTGAAACATTACCCAAACCCACGATGTCATCGTTGTAAGCCTCGGCAAAATAATCATTGGCACTGCCAGGACAGTAGTTATCAGAAACAACGCTCACCGCATCCGCCAAAATTTCCACCGGTCGCCAGGTATCGGTTTCCGGTCGGCCAAAGCGGGCATCTAGGGTTGTCCGTCCATAGAACTGTGCAGGGTTGAAGTCATTGGGTAACCGAACTGTAAACTCTTCAATCCGGTTCCCGTCCGTGGTTGAACCATTAGTGCTATGCCAGTTAAAGTCTCCCTGGATATAGGCCGAGTTATCGGAGATAAACGACATACCGTAAATATTTTGAACCGCCGTTAAGCCCGTCCGATCCACCCGCACCCCATTCAAGAAGCGAAAACCATGGGGGCGACGCATCGGATCCGCAAAGAAATCTACGGGCTTAATGGAAATATTGAAGGGCGGCGACAGGGCCGGGTCGTGGGGCCCCGCTGGATCCGGGTTCATCCAGTTAGAACCGCTGACGACCGGCCGGGCAATGCCATCTTCCCGCACTGCGTCTTCCCGTGCCCCATAGACAATACCGCCCATGGGAAGCCAGGTGTCACCACCAATGGCAGTGGTTCGCAATAGATCAATGTCTAAATCCATCACCCGCACATCCATTTCTTCCCGGCCATTAAAGATGGCGGTATCTAAGAAGGCAATGTTGTGGGCAGCACCGCCAAAATCAATAATCTGATTAAAGCGGTTAGGAAAGCCAGTGGTATTACCCGTGACCGCTGCAACCGGAACGACAAAATCCGCCAGTGAGTCCTTGGGTGTTGCCGCAATGTCAGCGGGGGCAACGGTATTGGGGCCATTAAAGATCGCTGCCAGAGCAGGATACTTGACCACGGTATTAAACGTGCCCGCCAATGGTTCAGTGATAGATCCCAGACGAACAATTGTTGCACCAACGTCGATTTCATCCCCAGCAGCGGGATCAAAACCACCCAAATAGCGAAGATCAACTTCGTTGTTAGAACCCGCATTAAAATCGGTGACGAGGAATCGACCAAATAAGGGCCCCGTTGCAGAGCGGAGTTCAACAATATCATCCTCTGCTAGGACCATAGTCCCTATTTCCAGATCATCAATCTCACTACTGTTGGCAGGAGTTGTGCGATCTAGGTTCGGTGGATCATCCGAAATAGTATTGTCATCCGAAACTGTTCCCGTTACCGTGGGTAGATGCAGAGAAATCGCTGCCCCTGCGGGAATCGGAGTGCCATCCGGTGCATTACCTGCTACTGCAGGATTAGGATTGGTTAAGGTTACCTGCGTCACCCGTCCGCCTACATCCGTTACCGATGCCAAGGTAAATTGTCCGGCTCCAGCGATGTAAACACTCGCCCCCACATCCCCGGCCCCTAAAAGGAAATCGTAGGTAGCGGGGTCTTCAATATTTATTGCAGGGGTTGTGTCCCCTACAGCCGGAATCGTAAAGGCTGCGGCAGTTGTTGCCCCCCGCCGTAATAAGCAAAAACGGGCTTGGAGAAGGGGGTAGGTTCCGGGAATACCGCAGGTATAATTCGCGGGGTCTAAATCAAATATTGCCTGTTCCCGCAGGGCCACGAGCCGCGCTAATTTGGCATTAACATCGGCGGGGAGTTCTTGCAGGGGTCGGGCAGCCCAACTCGCATTGGGAATCAAGCCCGTCACATAGCTATCCGGGGGCGTGTAACCACCGGTCATTGTTAAGGGTGCAGCTACGCCAAACCCAGGGCGAATGAGTTGCACCCGTGAGGTGGTCGCCGTTTCCCGGAAAACATCCACTTCGCCATCGTCGATGTCCAGATCCGATAAGTCTGCCAGGGCATTATTCAAATTATTCAAATTCCCCGTCCCAGTTGGATCCAGGTTGGCATAAAAATCAGTATCTTGTAGCTTCTCGACGCTATCGGCGAGCATTCCCAGGGTACAGGCAGCGGTTTGCTGAAAGCTAATATCTGCCAAGCTGGTATTACCGAGGGTACTATCTAAGGCCCGAGCTAGATTAGAAAAGTTACCACTGCGGGTCGTCGCCGGATTGGGGTGGATGACCCCCGCTTCTTGGCGAGGCGGAAAGGCACCCAGAGCAGTATTGTCGGCACTGTAGGCGACTAGGTTTTCTAGGGCCGATTGCATGTCAGGACTAGCGGGATCGACGGGGGTATATTCCCAGCCATTGGTTCCCCGACCAGTGAAAAAGTCGAGAAAGACATCGGGTGCGCCAGTGACCCCAGCGTATTGATTAAAGGTCACACTCCGCAGGGCCGATTGAGAGGTTCCTGAATGGTAGGTACTCGCCAAACAGGACACAGGGGCAAAGCCACCGGTGGTGTTCCCTGGATAGGTGGGGGTGAGGGGATCGGCAATACCGTTGTTAATGCTGGTTCCCTCGGCCTTGTAGTGATAAATGGCCGTGCTTTGTACCGCCGCCAAATCATCTCGCAGGGCGCGGTGTTGGTAGTATTCACTGCCTCGGCGGGGATTAGTGACATAGGCGTTTGGCGGATCCAGGGGCTTCCCTAGTTCCAGCCGCTCACCCACTAAAATGCGTAGCCCTTCCTGGCGGGCCCGCCGCTCCCAGTAACCGTCTAGACCCAGTTGTTCTTTGGGTTCATTGGCGGGGGGATTATTCCGATTCAGAACCAGGTTGGCAGCAGGGATTGCATCACCAACAACGGAACCGGATGGAATAACGAGGTTGGGGTCGGGATTGTCTAGGTTGCGATCATAAACGGGTTTGGGGCCGTAGCGATCGTCGGCGCGGTAGGTATCGTCAATATAGGGCTTAGGCTCTGGGGCATTAAAGAGGCGCGATCGCTGTACATAAAATTGATTGTCCCAGTTCTCGTCTCGCACCGTATCCCCAGAGTTGGAGGGGTTACTGGCATTGCGGGCGCGGCTAATATCCTGGGTTTGCAATAAAACTGGATTTAATGCCAAAGCATTAACCGCCGTTACGCCACTGGCCACCGAGTCACGATCAGTATTCATGATCACATTCTCAGCTGGGGGGGCGGCATCGCCCGCCGTTACCGGATCCTCTGGGGGCTGGCGATAGACGTGGTAAGTGGAACTACCCGTAAAGGTGTTGAGTTTCATTGAGCCGTTAATAAATTGGCCCTGAAAGGCAATGGGGCCATCCCCTTGACCCGGCTCATTATCCAGTTGGGTAACGGTAATCTCTGAGGAAGAAGCGGTATAAATACAGGAGCTTGGGGCACTCACTAGGTAGGCTTGGAACTGGCTACTATCCCCGACAATCATGCTGCCTTCGGTATGAATTGCACCATTCCAGCGAAAGGCGGGCCCTGGAAAAACCTCTAAGTCATTACGGAACCAAGCTCCCCATTTATTGCCCCGCGCTAGTTCCCGCTCTTGGATCAGGTCGATGGTGGCTAGGGCTTGCCCCCCACCCCGATTTTCAAAAACAAAGGCATCAATCTGAACATTTTTCCGCAGGACTGCTGAGGTAATGGGATCCCAGCCCGCCTCTGCACCACCACCAGCCACATCCCCTAGGGCAGCGGAACAGACTCCGGACTCATCGGTGGTATTTAGGGGGCGATTGCGGGTGACGAGGGCCGCAGCCTTTTGGGCATCGGTTTGATTGAGTTGGGCATCGGTGGGCCGTTGCATCAGGACAGAATAGGCAACAATGGAGTTGGCACTAGGCTGAAAATACCAGGCATTATCAACGGTGCCATCCCCGTCAAGGTCAATGCGCTCTTCATCGTCAAGGGTATAGGGATCGGCAACATCATCCTCTAGGTCTGCATTCAGCATCAGTTCCCGGAGGCGATCTTCCCCAGGAACCCCATTGGGAAAGCGCGGGTCTCGACTAAAGAGGTATTCGAGTTTTGCCTTGGCCCGATCCAATGCTGGGGTTGCCGCATTGAGTACCTGCACATCCTGCCGTTCCCCAGCGACCTGGGTGGTGCGATTGAGGGTGCGCATGGTTAGGGCGCCAACGGTCATGGTTAAGACCAAGACAACTAAGACTGCCGTGGGTAGGACAAACCCCGATCTCCCGAGGCGAAGTCGCTCTGCTGGATTGCCCGGCCGCCCCTGGGCCGCCTTTAATTTCCGCCGCAACCATCGGGATAGTTGCCGAAAGAGATGACGAATCGTGGATAACAATTTGCGGTAGGTGCGCTTATTGAGTCCGAAACGGTTATATCGCTTAGTCATGGGAGTTCCCTAGGGGTGCAAAGAGCGGGCAACAGAGAAAACAGGCTACTTAACTTATTGTGGGCATTATTTTATAAAAAGTTGCAGGCTTCACACTAATTCATAAACAATTTCACAAACAAGTTTCAGAAACACACAAGCAATGGCGGCGGTGTTTTTTGAGTCAACTTTTTGCTCAACAGCTATGGGCATAAATTGAATTCTTTTGGGGAAATTATTTATCCAAAAAATAATTTGGTTTAATTTCACCTCTCCATCATGCCCAGAATAACTAGGAATGGATGTGATCAATATCACCGTTTTGGGAAATTTTAGGGGCTTTCCAAGATACCTTAGAGTTGCGTAGGATGGAGTTCTGTTAATATTTCCGACCGTAGATTGCTATTTATCCTATGTTTGTTTGCCTCAAGGCTATATATCGCTGGTGTGCCCTGTTTATCCTGGGATTAGGTCTAACGGGTCTGATGGCTGCCTGTGGAGTCTTGAGTCCCTATGGGGGCGATCGCCTGCCCAGGGTTGAAGTGGTTCTCTCCTCCTTTGCCGTCACAAAACCAGCCTACGATGTGATTATTCCTAGGTTTGCCGAGAAATGGCAGCAGGAGCATCAACAAATTGTTCGTTTTCCCACCAGTTATGGGCCGTCCGGGGCCCAAGCACGGGGGGTGATGGATGGCCTACCCGCCGATATTGTGCATTTAGCCCTGGGATTTGACGTGGATCGCATTGCTGAGGCGGGCTTGATTGATCCAAACTGGTCAGCACAGTTTCCCAATCATAGTGTGGTTACGGAGTCTGTGCCAGTGATTGTCACCCGTGCAGACAATCCCAAGGATATTACCCAGTGGTCTGATTTAGCCCGACCCGGAGTGTCTTTTGTCACCACCGATCCAAAAACCTCCGGGGCAGCCCGTTGGAATGTGTTGGCCCTTTGGGCATCGGTCATGGAAGCAGGCGGAACCCCTGACCAAGCGGAAACCTTTCTCAGGCAAGCCTTTGGAAATGTGGAAATTCTCAGTAGGGATGCTAGGGAAGCCACGGATGCCTTTTTTAGTCAAGGCCAGGGGGATGCCCTGATTAACTATGAAAATGAGGTGATTTTGGCAAATTTGCAGGGGGATGACCTGCCCTATACCATTCCCGATGTGAATATTCTGATTGAAAATCCCATCGCTGTGGTGGATAAAAATGTGGATCGCCATGGAAATCGTGAGGTGGTGGAAGCGTTTATTGAATTTCTCTATACCCCTGAGGCCCAAACCGAATTTGCTAAGGTGGGCTTTCGTCCAGTTAATCCAGAGGTGGCGGCTGAGTTTGCCGATCAATTTCCAATGGTGAAAACCCTGGTCACGGTGGGTGAGTTAGGCGGATGGACGCAAATACAAAAGGAGTTTTTTGCGGATGGGGCCCTTTTTGATCAAATTCGGGATCGGGGGCGATCGCTCTAATGGGAATGGATGAATGGATCTAGGCAATGGTTTGAGCCATTAAAAATCGTGGAATTTGATTCATATCGGCAGCGATCGCCAGGGATGAGTACTGCCCAAGGCTTTCCAGAAAGGAGATCACCCTATCCCCTTGACCGGCCATGAGTTCCATGAGTAGCCACCCCCCTGGTTTGAGGTAATCGGGGGCAGCGATCGCCAGGGTTTTGATGGCCATCAGTCCATCGGTTCCCCCATCCAAGGCTAAACGGGGTTCGTGATTTTTAACTTCCGGTTGCAGGTGATCAATCATCGAACTGGGAATATAGGGGGGATTACTGACAATGACCTCGATCTTGCCCCGTACATGGCTCAGGGGTTGAAACCAGGAGCCATGGTAGAGGGTAATGCGTTCCTGGAGACCATAGCGGTGAATATTAGTTTTGGCAATGGCAAGGGCCTCGGCACTGGCATCCACCCCATGGATGTGGGACTGGGGTAATTGTTGACCTAAACCCAGGGCGATCGCCCCGGAACCCGTACCTAAATCCAGCCAATGTCCAGTGGTAGGCACATGGCGATCGCGGGTGAGTTGAAGGGCCAAGTCAATTAATTCTTCCGTTTCCGGGCGCGGGATCAGAACTGCTGGTGTAACCTCTAAAATCAAATCACGCCAATGGGCAACCCCCAACAAATATTGCAGGGGTACGGCCTCCTGCCAACGGCGTTCCCATAGCTGACCCAGTTCATCTAGGGAGAGTTTGCTGTGAATATCGCCCTGATGCCAATAGGTTTCTAGGCGCAGATCTAGGCGATTGATATTGGTCACTAGGGTGATCAGATGGGTAAGTTCCTGGAGTCCATCGGGGCGATCGCTGGCAGGAATGATCATTTGCGCCCATTGCAACCATTGCCCTAGATCATCACCAGAGCATTGAAAGGGGAAGTCTGGGTTATCTATCAGAATGTTCAATTTGCTATTGGAGCTAATGGATTTGCACAGATGCCTGAAATTTTTAGGGTTTTTTCACATTGTCTTGTTTTCTGGAGTCAGTCGTATCACAATAGCGGTAGAGATTTCCCTTATATTTCCGAGAATGAGCTAATCTTAGCCATTTCTGGCGGATTCCCTGCCTTGATTCCAAGGTATAAAGGATTTAAGAATACGTCAAAGACTTAGGAATACGTCAACTCACCTTACCACTAGGCAACTGTGACAGATTTAGGGCAACAGGTTAAATACCTCCAGGAACAACTCCGTATTGCTCAAAACCGGGCAGCCGAGTGGCAAAAACGATATGAAGTAGAAGCTCAACAGCGGCGGCAAGATGCGGAATTACACCGTCAAACCTTGCTCAATTCTAAGTCGTCTGCTCCGAACTATTCTGCCAATAGATTAACCCTCCCCCCTTCGGCTTCAGAGTCTGGGGAACGGGCGATCGCCGATGGAGTAGCCAATGAAATTCAAGCGCAAGTCCTAGGGGAAACGGATCCGGTCACATTGCAGGCCCAATTGATTCAAGCCCTACTGGACAATCAACGCCTCACTCAGGCCCTAGAAAGCGAACGGGCCAGTCATGCCAAAACCCGTCAAAGCTTGACTACGGCCCTAGGGGATACGATCGAAACCCTCCAGCAACGTCGCCGTTTGCGTCCCCCTAAAAGCCCATAACGGCGGCAACGTTTTCAGACTGGGCAGAAATATGACGATGGAAGCGATCGCTGTGTTGATCTAGGGCGGTGTCTGGATCCTTGAGGCCATTGCCGGTTAAGACACAGACAATCGTGGAGCGGGGAGGAACCTGATCCCGTAACTTTAGGAGACCCGCCACCGATGCCGCACTGGCCGGTTCACAGAAAATGCCCTCTTCACCAGCTAACAGGCGATAGGCTGCTAAAATCTCGGCATCACTCACCCCATGAAATTCTCCTTGGCTGGCCTGTTTCACGGCGATCGCCCGCTCCCAATTTGCTGGATTGCCAATGCGAATGGCCGTCGCAACGGTTTCTGGATGGGGAATAATTTCTCCCCGTACCAGGGGAGCCGAGCCAGCGGCCTGAAACCCCATCATCCGAGGCAGGCGATCGCAGCGATCCTGTTCCCGATACTGACAAAATCCCATCCAATAGGCGGTAATATTTCCGGCATTGCCCATGGGAATACAGAGCCAGTGGGGAGCATTGCCCAGGGTATCCACCACTTCAAACGCCGCTGTTTTTTGACCCTCTAGGCGGTAGGGGTTCACGGAATTGACCAGCGTCACCGGGTAGCGATCGGCCATCACGCGGACAATGTCTAGGGCCTGATCAAAATTGCCATCAATGGCGATCACTTCCGCCCCATAGAGCAAGGCCTGGGCTAGTTTTCCTTGGGCAACATACCCTTCCGGAATGAGCACATAGGCCCGTAGGCCGGCCCGACAGGCATAGGCCGCCGCTGAGGCCGATGTATTACCCGTACTGGCACAAATGACCGCCTTTGCCCCCGCTTCCTTGGCCTTGGAAATGGCCAGGGTCATGCCCCGATCCTTGAAACTACCCGTGGGATTGAGGCCATCGTACTTGACGTAGACCTGAACATCTCGACCAATGGCCGCCGAAATTTTAGGCACAGGGATGAGGGGCGTATTTCCCTCATTCAGCGTCACAATCGGGGTTTCAGCCGTGACGGGTAAAAAATCTCGATAGGTATGAATCAGGCCATGCCAGGCAGGGCGAATGGGAGCAGAAACAGTCAGTGCCACAGTATCTTCTTAATTTATCTTCTTGATTTACTGTATCTTTTTGAGGTATTCAGGAACGGGTTAACCCACCTTTTTCCAGGTAGTTATTAGTTTAACTTGTGGGGGGCTAGTCTCCCATTCTCAAGAGGATCCCCGTTCCTAGAACCATAGCTGTTATTTTTTCAGGTCATTCAGATTCAATAGAAAGGGGACACCGCTGCCCTCTCCCCCCATAACTAACACATTGGGAACCTTAGCACCACCCTCACGCCAGGCCTGAATGGCTTCTTTTTGCAAGACCAATTGCCCTCCAGCACTTTTTAGAGTTTCCGCCAAGAGTCGTTGGGCCTCCGCCTTACCTTGGGCGCGATTGATTTCAGCTTGGGCCTCCTGGGAGGCTTCCTGGGCAATATAGACCGCCCGTTGGGCCCGCTGCTCGGCAATTTGCTTATCTTCAACGGCCTTGGAGAATTCATGGGAAAACTCCAGGTTGACCACACTGGTATCCATGACAATAATGCTGTATTTCGCCAGTCGTTGCCCTAGGGCCGCATCAAAATCGTTCTTGAGTTCATCTCGCTTGGTAATGGCTTCTTCGGCAGTGCGCCGGGCAGCGGCAATTTTGAAGGCTTCCTGGGTTTGGGGGGCGATAATTTTCGTGACAATATTGGACAAGGAACCCTGGGTGCGGCGAACTTGGACGATTTCCAAGGGATCCAGGCGAAAATTAATGGCAAAGCTGGCAGAAATATCCTGTAAATCCTTGGTGGCACTTTCCGCGGGAACTTCAAATTTCTGGACGGTGACATCGTAGAGATTGACGGTGGAGATAAAGGGCGGCTTCCAATGTAAACCTTCTAGGAGTGGGCCATCCTGGGCCTTGCCAAGAACCTGAAGGACTCCCACTTCCCCCGGATTAATAATCACTACGGAGTTGAAAATTAATAGAAAGGTGAGAAAGGCAACGATCGCAACGATGGAACTGAAAAGATTTTTCACAATGGGGGTTTTGACTCCTGGCTAGGTATCCGTAGGGAAAATTAAATTATGGTGGCGTGATAAATTCACTCAAAAGTTGAGAGGGTGCATCATCACTCCAAGACAATTGTAAATTGAGTAGGGCCGAGGCCAGGGTATCTTGCTTGAGGGGGCCCCAATTCAAAATCTTGAGAATACGCTTCAGTTGGGCCGCAACTTCTGCCCCATGCACCGTAAAATCTTCGTCGGGCAGGGCCGGAAACCAATCGAGCGCTCCCTGTTGGTTGGCCCACTGGCGTTGGATGGGGGAAATATGATTATCGTAGCGATCGATGATCACGATACGCATTTTCGCGTGGGTTGCCTTACACCACTGCAATAGTTTGCTAATATCTGGTTCCTCTAATTGGGAATCAAGGAAGAGTAGGTTGGGCAACCGTTTCATGACACCGATAAAATCACTGATGATGCGGCGGGAGTTGGCCTGGCCCGATTCAATAATCACCTCCATGTCCTGGGAGATGAGCAGTTCTTGCCAAACCTGGGCCTGAATACCGGGCGGTTGAATTAATAACACCACCGGCCGCTCGTCGGAGGTAGGTTCGGGGGGAATGGTAGAGGTGGCTTCTGCGGTGCGAAACTCTAGGGTGGTGCGCCCAATGGTAAAGCGATCGCCGGTTTTTAGGAGTGTGGGGACTTGAATGGCTTGGCCGTTAAGAATACAACCATTGCGACTACCTAGGTCAATCAGATAATAGTCATCGTTATCGAGCCGCTGCACCATGCCATGGCGGCGGGATGACCAGCGATCGGGCAAAACAATCGTACAATCTTTGCCCCGGCCAATGACCCAGGACTTGCCTTGGGTTAGGGGAACAACATAGGTACCAGATTCGGTGGAGATCACCAGTTGGGGAAATTGAGCAACCACGTTATTTCTATCCCTAATTCCTAAAAATCACAAGGTTTCTATAGACCTGAGCGAAAATCTGCACAATTAATTGCCTCTTCAGTGGCTGCACGGTAGGGATGGAGGGCACACTTAAGTCGATAGTCGCCGGAGAAAAATTGACAATGGGCACAGGGAATCTGGTGCATTTTTTTGACCGCCACCATGCCATCCCGCCCCATCGACCAGAGACTCCAACTGGTTAAAACAACCAACCCCCAAGCTGCGGTGAAGCAGAAGGGAGCTAAAAGGGGATGGAGTTGTTGAAGCCATGAAAGCATAGGTAAGGTTGATCAAGGTCGCTTAATGTTTTTAGATACATAAACCGATCACATAAAAAATATATTAACATTAAACCTCCCCAGCGGAAGGTGTCATCCGGCCCAAGAGGGCTCCGTTTCCAGAATGAATCTTAGCTTTTTCCGCAGAATTGGTGGCTGGGGGTATGGATTCCTAAACCATCTGGATCGGGTCAGGCATCGGCAAATCCAGCTTGGCTTCTTTTCCCTGAACAAGAACGTAAAACCCACCTAACCCCAGGGGATTAATCAGTTGATGGAGGGACTCCCGTCGCTGGAGAGTCTCCATGACCGAACCTTGAGAATGTTGATTATTTTGGCTGAGGCGATCGCCCAGGCCCAAGGCCATTAAAAAAAGACCCTGCTGAGTGAGTAAACAGGTTTCGAGGCCCGCTTCCTGACCAGTACGCTCTAGGGCGGTCATATCCACATGGGCGGTGATGTCCTGCTCGCCGAGATAGGCGTAGGGATCGTCGTGGCGGCGGTGGTGATAGTAGCATTGCAACGTTCCCTGTTCTCGTTGAGGGTGATAGTACTGGGAGGCAGGATAGCCATAGTCCAGGGTTAGGATAAATCCCCGCTTTAGGCTTTGGGCAATCCGTTCCATGGATGCCAATGCCTTAAGATTCACTTCCGTACAGTAGCGATCGCTGTAGTTTTGGCGATGAACGTCAATCCCCACCCAATCAAAATACTCAGCCAAGCGGGGATCGGACGGGCGATCGCGAATTTCCTGGAAGGCACTGTCCGGGTGGACAGCATTGACCGTTACATAGATTTCTTGCCATTGACCCTGATGCCAACAGAGACGGTGAACGGGGAGGGCATCAAAAAACTCGTTAGAAAAGAGGCAACCCACCAGCGAATTGGGTTGTAAATCATCCCAGGTTAACCAGGAGAGTTTACCGGCCGTTTGCCAAGGATATAAATAATTACGTTGGCGTTTAAGAAAGGATTGGGACTGTTCAAGAATGTGATAGTTTAGGGCCGTAAAAAAAGAGGGATAGCGATGGTTGACATAATTGAGGACATCCTGGGCAATTAATCCCTGACCTGCCCCCAGTTCAATGAGATCAAAGGAATCGGGACGATCTAACTGCTGCCACATTTGCCAGAAACAGTCTGCTAACAATTCGGCAAAATCAGTCCCTAGGTGGGGGGAGGTAAAAAAATCACCCTCCATGCCAATGGAATCCGTGGGGTTATTATAGTAACCAAACTGAGGATGATAGAGAACCCAATCCATATATTCAGCAAAGGTGATGCGCTGATCGGGGCGATCGCCGATGTAATGCACAAGAAAGTGATAGAGGTCTTGGGATAGGGTATTCATGGGTTCAGAATAGAAAAAATCGATCAACTTAAGGGAAACATTGCCCCAAGGGACAACTGAGAATGAATGGTACGGATTTAGAACATCTTCGTTTGGCGATCGCCAAGCCCTTAGATGCCCTGGGTATTCGAGTACAAGTTAAACAGCATCAAACCCATCTTAATCTGATTCTGAATCGTCGCCCAGATATTCCCGTGGACTACGGGGCCGCCACTAAAGTGATCCTTTCCGCACTCCAAAATCTGGATATTGCCGATCTCAGCCATGTGCGCCTATTAGGGCGAGTCATCGGCGAAAAAAAGGCAGAATGGCAACAAATGTACCCACTATCGGCACGCTCTACCCCAGAGGTTAAGCAAGCTACGATAGAAACCATTTCTCCCAGGGAGAAGACTCCAGAGGGTCAGCCCAATTACCTGCCCGATTGTCAGTTTATCGGCCGTCCCGGATTTTACTGGAATTTTTTGGGTAATGGCTACTCCATACCTGCCCTGGGAACGATGATTTTATTTATCAAGGATGAGGTGCTGATCGCCCGCCGCAAGGGGTTTCTAGAAAGTAGTGAAATTTGGATGCCCCTCTCAACCATTAATTCTCTGGAGTTTTATCAGACGCCCATGTATCTCTTTAGCTACCTGGGCTTCATTTGCATTATTGGTACCGTATTTGTGCGATCTCTGATTCTGTTGGCCCCCATTTTGATTGTCGTGGCATTTTTATTTAGGTCAAAGCACATCATTGTCAAAAATTACACGAACACGATTATCTTTTTTGGCGCGGATGTCCAAGACTACAACGAGATTATCCGATCGCTGAAGCTGATGGAGCATCCAAATATCGAAAAAATCTGAGATAAGTTTAGTGGGTTTGCCGCATTAGGGTGATTTAGCTCACGGTTGCAGCCCAAAAACATCACTATCAGATATGGATTCACTTCGATCTATATCGTAATCAATACAATGGTGACATTATCCCGGCCACTATTGTCCTTGGCGGCATCAATCAGACTTTGCACGACCTTTGACTCATCGGCTTCGCTCAGATAAATACTAATCAAATCATCATTGAGTTCTTCCGTGAGGCCGTCAGTACACAGAAGCAGGCGATCACCGGGTTGAATATCAATGGGTTGAATATCAACGGTGCTTAAGTCTTCCCGGCCAAGGCATTGGGAAAGAACATGTCGCCAAGGGTGCTGTCGAGCTTGCTCCATGGTCAAGCTGCCTAAACGGACTGCCTGGGCAATCCAAGTGTGGTCATCCGTCACCTGCTCCAAGTCGGGTTCCCGCCAGCGATAAATACGGGAGTCGCCCACATGGGCACACCAGGCCCGCCGACTACTGGGTTCTAATAAAACCGTTACCGCCGTTGTCCCCATATCTGCGCGGGCGGATTGCAGCCGTTGCTGCTCGACAATGGCCTTATTGGCAGCCATAAAGGCGGCTCGGAGTAACTCAACCGGGTCGTCACACTCTTCGTCCCCTAGGCGATCGCTCAGGTATTGACGAATTTGATCCACCGCAATCCGGCTCGCTTCTTCACCACCAGCGTGGCCCCCCATGCCATCGGCCACAATAAAGAAACGCTGATCGGTCTCATCAATAAAGAACGCATCCTGATTTGTTTTGCGTAGAAGACCGCAATCGGTTTGGCCGGCAACATTCATATTTCACTCACACTGAATTTTAGTTTTGGGCTAAAACATTTTTTCATATTTATCTAACTTAAGTAGCAAACGGAGGTAGGCGATCGCCACCCATAGGGCAAAAACCGCCACAAGACCTGCTAGAACAGCATACTGGTTCACCAATAAAATAGAGGCTGCTATGGTAAAGCTACCAATGAGGACTACGTAGTTTAAACCCAAATTAATATTACTCATGCGTCGTAAAATGCGATCGCTTTCACTGGCCCGCACCCGCATCCGCAAATCGCCATTTTCCAGCTTGTCTAGGGCATCTTCTAAGCGGCGGGGTAAGCCAAAGGCACTGGTTCCCACCTGGGCAGCCTGCCGCCCCAATTCCGTAAAGAGGCTACCATTGTCTGGGTCTGAAAAATTTCCGTTAGTCATAAGCTCCGCTGCAAAAGGTTGAGCAACATCCATAAAATTAAAACTTTTGTCCAAACCCTTGCCAACCCCTTCTAGGGTCGAGAAGGCCCGCATCACAAAGGTAAAGGTTGCTGGAAAACGAAAGGGCTGATCGTAGGCAATTTCATAGAGATCATCGCTAATTTGAGCCACGGACTGCATCTCAAAGGACTGATCCATGAAATTGTCTAACATATACTGAATCGATCGCCGCACCGGGCCCATATCCCCCGTCGGGACTAAGGCACCCAGATCAATCAGGGATTCAACAACCTGTTCCCCATTCCGTTGGGCAATACTAAAAAAAGTCTTGAGCAACTTATCACGGGTGACGGGTTGAATGCGGCCCATCATACCAAAGTCATAGAAAATTAGCTGGCCGGTGGGGCTGACGGCAATATTGCCGGGGTGGGGATCCGCATGGAAAAACCCATCATTGAGCACTTGCTGCAAATAGGCCTTTGCCCCCAATTCCGCTAAACGACGGCGATTTAGACCAGCGGCTTCAAGGGCTTCGTAGTGGCTGATCTTAATCCCTGGCAAATACTCAAGGGCTAACACCCGAGGGGTGGCATAACGCCAATAGACCCGAGGCACACAGACCCAATCCCGATGGCGAAAATTACGGCGAAAGGTATCGGCATTACGGCCTTCGCTCAGATAGTCGATTTCTTCATAAAGGATTCGACAGCATTCCTCATAAATACCCATCCAGTCCCGGCCCTGGCCCCACTTGGGATGATTTTGAAAATAGCGGGCAATGCCCTGAAGAATCGATAGATCAATGGCAAACAACTGGCGCAAGCCGGGCCGCTGCACCTTGACCACCACCTCTTCCCCGGAAATGAGTTGGGCCTTATGCACCTGTCCTAAGCTGGCAGCAGCTAAGGGAATCGGGTCAAAACTGCGGAAAAGTTCGGGAATGGTACGCCCAAAATCTTCGTAAATAATTCGCTCAACCTTTTCATAGCTAAAGGCCGGTACGCGATCCTGAAGTTTGGCAAGTTCTTCCACATACTCCGCAGGAAATAAATCAGCACGGGTAGAAAATAGCTGCCCAACCTTAATAAATGTAGGGCCCAAATCTAGGAAGGTTTCCCGAATCCAAATGGCCTGGGATCGCCGCCGAGAAGCCCGTTTGGCATCGGTCATGCCGCCCCAATAGCTCCAGGATTTGGTTAAAAGCCAACGTCCGAAGATTAATCGCCAGACAAATAGCCAAATATCGACAAAGCGACGGGGACGAGAGTAGCGTTCTCGATTCCAACGATAGGCTTTGCCAGCAGACATTAACCCGACTGACATCTGAGAGGGACTGGACACGCGGCTTCCTTAGCTGACTTCTGTAACAGATTGTAACGAAAACGGCGGTTTTTCTCCTAGCGATTTCGATAACGTTGTAGTTCTGAGCGCAGACGGGCAATTTCCGCCCGTAACTCGTCAATCATGGCCTGGAGATCCGGGCGATCGCCCCCATCATTGGGTGTCACCCCTCCCGCCTCTTGTTCCGCCCGCTGCCGCACCTCTTGGGTAAACTGACGCAGTCGCTCCTTTTGTTCCGCATCAAACTTGGCCACCTCACTGAGAATGTCCGTTAAAAGGTGTTCAGCATTATCTCGCAAAAGACTGGCTGTGGCTCGACCAAGGAAAAAGGCATCAAGGGGAGATTGACTCATGGCGTACATTCCGCTTACTAGGTACTGTCTAAGGCGATCGCCCAAATTATAACCTGTCCCCCGAATTCTGTTTCCCTGGCGCGGGCTTTCTCTGAGAATCGTTTCCTAGTCTAGGCGCAAATCAAACAAGATGTGCCGGCAGGGATCAATCAGGTTATAGCGAAACTTACGGGACTCCAGGACATTGAGATTAAGATCATGAATCATCCTATGCCAATTTTCCTCTGTTAAAAAGCCATAGGGTAAATGAATGCCGTAGGGTTGATTGCCAATGTAGTCCGCAAATTTCAGACTCGTGAAATCCTTGGAATTAACCCAGTAGTGATCCTTGATCAGGATATTCTTGCGGGCAACACGCTTTGCTTCTTCGAGAACCCGCCGTGGAGAATCCGCATGGTGCAAAACATCAATGATCATCACCGTATCAAAGTGATTTTCAGGAAAGGGAATCGTGTAGCCGTCATAGCGAACTACGGGAATAAAGGTTTCAGGTTGAATATGAACATCACAGCCAGTGAATTCTGGAGTAGTAGTGGCACCCAATTTTCTTTTAATGTTGGCCGCCAACGCCCCATTGGAGGTTCCCAAATCCAGTACGTTGCTACTCTCTCCAAAATAGGGGGTTAAAATTTGCGTTAAATAGTGAGTTCTGAGGGGAAATAAAACCGCTTCATTCAGGGTCTTCAATGTGGAGTCTGAGAAAAATCTCACTATCTGGTTCGTTAGGGATTCATAGGTCGAGTCGGATAGAAACATAAAACTCCTTAAAATATAAAATAAAATCTAAATCTGACGAGCATTCATCGCCACATCAGAGATGGAAATCTTTCAGAGATTAAAATTAAATGGGTATACCAGCGATCGCCCCTGCTATGCCGAGGTTGGCAGGGAAAAAAACGCCTTCTGAGGATTGATAACCAAGGAGTCGGCCCATGATGTGTTGGGATGCGATGGGATCCTATCCATTCCAGGGGGCTACGGATTCTTGAGATGAAGGGGATTCTTGAGATGAAAATGTCCTTTGCCAGAGAACTGATAAAACGAATCTGCACTAGCCGCCGCTGTTACGATAACAGGTTTGGATCATATCATGGTACATGGACATATAAAAATACAGGAAAGAATTGATTTAACAGATAAATTCAATAGATAAATAGATGGAACCTAGGGATCGTGATCACCGTCATGAATTTCAGGCCCGTTCTATCACTGCCCTGTATCGTCCGTTTGTTTAAGGTATGTAGTAGGGCAACAGGAGCTAGTGGATCTATAAAAAAGATGCCGGCATCTCTCGCTGTTTAACCCTTGATTGTCTTGATTTTATTGTGCTTTTCGAGTGCAAAAGGTGAACCTCCTATGACTTCTCTCTATTCCCGCTCTCTGTCTCGGATGCTCGCAATCGTGGTTGGCCTAAGCGTGGCCCTACCAGCGGGTTTGGCTGGAGCTAATTTCACACCGCCGAGTAATCTGGGCCGCCCCGGAAATCGTGAAGGTGCCGCCACCCGTGGAGCCTGCAAAGTTCAAGCGAGTGAAACTGAGCCGGATCTGACCGCGATCGTCCCCGTCAGCAATATTGGCTTGACGACCGCCACGCGCCCTACCCTGTATTGGTACTTACCGTCCAATAACTATCAGGAAATTCAATTTTCCCTCTACCAGACCAAGGAAGATAATACGGAAGCCCTCATCTATGACACCCAACTTCCCTTGGCAGGGCGGCCCCGTCTCGATAGTCTTACCCTGGATGGCAAAGTTGCTCCCCTCATTGAAGGGGTTGACTATCGCTGGGTGGTGAGTTTAATCTGTAACCCCAATGACCCAGACCCTTCTCAAGTGCGCTATGTGGAAGGTTGGGTGCGGCGAGTAACAGCTTCTCCAGGGCTTTCCGAGTCCCTCAAGGCAGCAACGCCCCTGCAACAATTTGAGATTCTCGCCGAAAATGGCCTCTGGTACGATGCCCTGACGACCTTGGTGGAGTTTCAACAAAAACAACCCACCAGTTCTGAGGCGGCGGCAAAATGGTCAGAGTTGATGAATGCCCAAAGTGTTCGCTTAAATCGGTTGTCCCAGCAACCCCAGGCAACGGGTGGCTAAGACAAGGGGCTAAGATCATTAGATCGTTGGTGGCGATCGCTAGGGAATTGCAGCCATTTCCGATAGGCTAGAAACAGTCCAGCTTTGGGCATCTCCATGGTGAGTGGTGTCTATTCTCTAGCGGAATTACAACAGCTACTTCAAACATCCCCTGAGTTATGGCGGCCAATGGTCTTTACCAATGGCTGCTTTGATCTACTCCATGCCGGTCATGTGCGCTACCTGCAAAGGGCGCGGCAATTGGGTCAATCCCTCGTCGTTGGTCTGAACAGCGATCGCTCCGTTGCCGAGATTAAGCCCCATCGGTTGGGCCAACCCCCTCGGCCCATTGTGCCCCAGGAGCAACGGGCTGAAGTCTTGGCTGCCCTAAAGTCCGTGGATGGAGTGGTTATTTTTGATGATCCCACGGCCAAGACGCTGATTGAGTCCCTACAACCAGACATTTATGTTAAGGGAGGAGATTACCAATTAAATACCCTGCCGGAAGCATCGGTAGTGAAGAGTTACGGCGGTAAAATAGAACTGATCCAGGTAGAAATTCCCAGTTCGACCACGGCCATGATTAATCGCATTATCCAGTTTCAGGGGGGATGATCAGCAAATCAATGCAGTCAACCGATGAACAACTTACTGAGCTTAGCTCTCAACTCAATGGTGGGATTGAAAGAATCCAACTTCCGGCGATCGCCACATTAATGGATCTGGGCCCACCGGGTTGGCATATTCTGCAAGTCTTTCTCCACCAGAGCCAAAAAACACCTGAAACGGACAACAGTGCCATCTGGATCTATGGGCATATCTATCAACAACTCCTCGGTATTGACGATCACGCCGTCCAGACCACTCTTAAAGAAGATTTTCCCGGTGGTGTGGTTCCCCTTCACTCGGAAAGAGGGATAAACTATCTTCCCCTGCAACATTGCTTGGCACGAAAGGATTTTCAAACCAGCGATCGCCTCACCCTTGAAAAACTCTGTGAACTGGCCGGCCCCACTGCCACCCAACGGCGATGGCTCTACTTTACGGAAGTGGAGCAGTTACCCCTCCTTGATCTGCAAACCCTGAACCAGCTTTGGTTAGCCTATTCCCTAGGACGATTTGGCTATTCAGTCCAGCGGCAACTATGGCTGGGCAGTGGCAAAAACTGGGATACCCTGTGGGAGAAAATCAACTGGCGCAAGGGTAAAAAATGGACCCGTTATCCCCATGAATTTACTTGGGATTTGGCCGCTCCCCGAGGGCATCTGCCGCTTTCTAATCAACTGCGGGGGGTGCAGGTGATGAATGCCATCTTAAATCACCCTGCCTGGAGTTAAAAGACCCTCGGACTATCCTCGACAAAATATCAAAATAATAGGTTAAGGGCAGCCGTTGCGATCGCAGAAAAAAAGCTATAATGACATATAGTTCCATACCATGGGGCTGTAACGGCTTCGACGTTCTTGTGAAAGTCGTTCTGTGATTCAGGTCGAGAGTGGGCTATCTCTCGCAAATCAAAAGTCCAAACTTTATGTAACTGCGAACAATATCGTTCCTTTCGCTCGTAAGGCTGCTGCTGTAGCTTAAACACCACTCTTTGGTTCGAGCACTCGTTGTCTGACTCCGTTAAGGGCAGCGGGTTAACCCCAACGGATGCCCTAGTTACCTTCTCTGGTAGGGTAGCTAGTTAAGACTTTACCAGAGCATCCTACCGTTCGGGATTAAGGAACGGTTCCTGCCTAAGGGTTAAAAAGGCTAAACCTGTGAATGAGCAGACTATGATTAGCTTGGGCGGACACGGGTTCGACTCCCGTCAGCTCCACTTAATTTAACTCTAAAAAAGTCCAAAAAAGTCTCAAATGCTCTTTAGGTATGGGATATAGCCATTTTTGGTTAGTCTAGCGTAATCCTAGTAAGTCTGTAGATATCTACTCAAAAGTGAGTAGCTTAAAGAATAGGGCTACCTGGCAAACCTAACGCCAATGCACCGCCAGCGATCGCTGATACCCCTACCCATGAGACAACATCTAAACGCCGGGGTAGCCCCCGCAAGAAACTAATGGAAGAGAGCTAATTGAGTGACCCTGCCACATCACCAATCGGATTCCTCAACGATAAAACAACTTTGCGTAAGTCCTGGCAGGGTTGATTTACCTGGATATGTTAAATTACATGGCAGGATTCACCACGAATTAGCCTCATGGCATCATCCCCCCCTACCCATCTCAGGCGTTCCCTGGGATTTACTGGTGTTCTATCTCAATCTTTAGCTGGTATTGCCCCAACCGCAACGCCAACCATTAACATTGCGATTATTTTTACAACAGCTGGAACTGGTACTTGGCTCACCTATTTAGTTGCCACCCTTGCTGTTCTCAGCATTGCCCTTAATCTGAATGTTTTTGCCCGTTCTACTGCATCTGCCGGATCATTATCTGATTTTGTCAGTCTGGGCCTGGGGCAACGGGGTCAAACGGTCACTGCTTGGGCCTTGCTTTTAGCCTATTTATCCGCATCCGTGGCTACGCTTACCGCATGTTCTGGCTATATGCTCAGTCTTCTCACCGCGATGGCTGTGCAGGCCCCTCCCGTATTACTAGGGATTGTCATCGCCCTCGTTTGCTGTATTTTCGCCTTCCAAGAGATTCAACTGTCCACAAAACTGATGCTGATTCTCGAAACCCTTTCGGTTTTAATGATTATCTTTTTGTGTATCCGCATCCTTGTCCGGGAAGGGTTGGTGATTGATCTGTCACAATTTACCCTCAAGGGAGTCACAGCTACAGGATTTAATGAGGGTCTAATCGTTGCCATGCTCAGTTTTGCAGGTTTTGAGGCGGCCACAACTCTCGGCGAAGAAGCAAAGCATCCCTACCAGGCCATTCCTCGCATTTTGTTTCTCACCCCGGTTCTCGCAGGTGGATTTTTCATTTTTTCAGCCTATGTCATTGTTCTTGGTTTTAATTTTTATAAGATTGGGGTGGCCACCAGTGATGCTCCCTTAGACACCTTGGCTCAAGCAATGGGCATTGGCAACTTTGGGCTGCTCATCAGCGTGGGTGCTACGGTCAGTCTGTTTGGCTGTGGCCTGGCGACTCTCGTTGCGGCTAGTCGGCTGTTGTTTTCCATGATCCGTTCTCAAACCCTGCCGCAGTTTAATCATGGCGTTCAATCCGAGAACTCTCAACTCAAACAGGCCATTGTAGTTTGCGCGGTGATTGTCTTTGTTGCCGTAGTCCTATGCTTGGCTAGGTTCAAGCCCTTGGATGTCTATGACTGGTTTGGTACCTTTGGCACGTTTGGTTTTCTTATCGCTTACGGCCTCAGTTGTATTGCTGCCCCCATTTTTCTACAACGATCTAGGTCTCTCCATCGCGGGCATTTGCTGGCTAGTGCGGTTGGTTTTCTGGTGATTAGTTTTATTTTTCTGGGTTCCATTGTCCCCTTACCAACATTCCCGTTAAATCTGGCTCCCCTATTCTTTTTGATCCTCTTGGGCCTGGGAGTAACATATTCTCTCTTACACCCCAAAAATAACCGAGATTAAACAAGGACTGATAATGACCTTAGCCCGTATTCCCGTTCTTCTCGCCCCCTCCCGGCAATGAATTCTAAAATCCATTGGTCTCAGGTGCTTGGCTTGGTCGGAGTCCAGGGATCTATTACCCTCGCTTGGGTCATTTATGCTCTTTACTTACCGGATCTATTAGTAAGCTTGGGGTTTAGTAAAAGTCTTGCAGGTCTTCTCTTACTGGTTGAACATGGCTTAGAGGCAGTCATTGAGCCTATTTTTGGGCATCTCTCGGATCTCTCTCAGCGGACGCGGGGAAGTCGTTTTCCCTGGATTCGTTTAGGCGTGAGCCTCGCAGCGATTCTGTTTATTCTTTTGCCCTTAGTCACGCTGATTTTTGGCCCCGATCAGTTTGGGCGATGGCTTTTACCAGGATTGGCAGTGCTTTGGGCATCTGTAATGGCCATTTTTCGCAGTCCGGTGATGGCTCTACTGGGACAAGCGACTCCTCGACCCAAGTTACCGATCGCGGCTAGTGGACTGACCTTTATTCAACAGTTGGTGGGTGCTTTTCGATTTACCGCCTATGGGGCGATTCTTTCCCTAGGGCCGGTGTTGACTTTTGCGATTGGTTCAGGGGTACTTGCTGGTGCGGCGGTTATTTTACGCCGAGTGACACCCAATACGCCCCCTCATCCCCGCTCTATTGAATCCTTACCGTTAATGTCGGGTCGGGTGGCGATCGCTATTCTAGGGACAGGGATTAGTCTGGGGTTGGCGTTACGGTTTCTCTTCGCTAGTGTGTCAAAACTCTTCGCGCTACGTTTGGGTGCCGATGCGGTTGGAGGTAGCTTGTTGGGTTTTAGCCTTATCTTGGCATTGAGTGCTTTACCTGCGGGGCAGATTGCCAGCCGAATGGGTAACTCTAAAGCAACAATCATTGGCCTAGGGAGTACGGCTCTATTCCTGGCATTATCCTTGATGACAACTGCCAAAGTTTTATTTATTCTAGGGGCGATCGCTCTGGGGATAACGTTTAGCCTGGCACTGAATGGAATGATTCCCTTTGTCCTTGAGACCACGCCAAATCATCGCTCAGGGTTGGGAATGGGGCTTTATTTTGGTGGCTTTAGTGGGGCGATCGGCCTTTTTGATTTTGGCTTTGCTCAAATGACTGATTTACAACCGATTATTGGTGCTGGTATCCTCTGCTTTATTCTGGCCAGTGGCTTTGTCTTTTTAGGTCATTCCAGTCAAACACGCTAGTTAGAACTCTCTTCAAGTCTAAAATCCCCCATTTGGAGAAAGATAACGTTTTTCTGACCAACCGTAAGAGGCTGTGTAAAAAGAAATGTAAAGATAGTAGCAAGCCACTAGAGTAACGTCTGAAAATGGTGGTGATGTAGTTTGCTAAGACAGTCTATGCCATACCCCAGTGACCTCTCAGACCAGCAATGGCAAATCCTTGAACCGTTGCTCCCAGATCAAAAGCCCGGTGGTCGGAAACGGCGAGTAGACTTAAGAGCAGTATGCAATGCCATCTTCTATCACCTGAAAACGGGCTGCCAATGGCGGATGCTACCGAGTGAGTTTCCCCCCTACTCCACCGTCTACTTTTATTACCGCAGTTGGCAAGTGGAGGGCGTTTGGTCACGCATCAATCAAACCCTCATCCGGCAAAGACGAGAGCATGTCGGCAAACATCCGTTACCCACCGTGGTCGCTGTGGATTCTCAATCCGTCAAGACCACGGAAAAAAGGGGGAGGTCTATGGCTTTGATGGAGGCAAGAAGGTGAAAGGACGCAAGCGTCATATCATTGTCGATTCCCTCGGTCAGATGCTCAAGGTGATTGTGACAGAAGCGAATGGGTCAGATCGAGTTGGCGCAGCCTATGGTTTGATGCAGTGGCGAGATCATTATCCCGAAATGGTGGAGAACGTGCATACCGTGTTGGCGGATGCCGGATATCGGGGAGACCGATTTCGCTTGTGGGTGTGGTCACTGGTGCAAGCAGCCGTAGAAATCCGAGAGAATCTCAAGGGAGAGTTTGAGGTGGTTGCAAAGCCTTGGGTGGTAGAGTGCACGTTTGGGTGGTTAAATGTCTATCGACGATTGAGCAAGGACTACGAGTTGTTGCCTGAAGTCTCTGAGTCAGCCATCTATGCGGTAATGGTTCACCTGACACTACGCTACCTTGCCCCTGCTTAATCTTTCTTTTTAAACAGCCTCTAAGTAGCAATACTCAGAGAGAACCTCCGATTGAGATTGGCACATCGTAGTCGCAGCGTTTGTGGTACATATGCTCAAAGACCTTATCGACACAGCCTGGCCACAACGCGGTTTTCGTCCTCTCCAATTTGGTGGTGTATCCTATCAACATTTGTGCAAATTTTCGACTAAGGGATTCCTTCCTGTTCCTGGTGCTCTGGTGTGAAACGGGCAATGATATTCCATACCCCATCATGGTCATCGCTAACACAGACTACACTTGTGGCTCTAGGGGCTGATGGTGTATTCAGGTAATCAAACACAATCCCCAACCGCTTTCTACCCTATAGACGAAACTAGTAGAGGAGGGCAAGTAGAGCCAATTTATATTAACTAGCACAAGGACGATAGACAATGAACTCTGAAGTGACGACAGAAATGGTGTCTTTATATGACATCGATTTCCAATGTTGGTTAGGGGAAACGGTAGCACAGCTGCGGGGCCATGATTTTAACAATCTTGACCTAGAAAATTTAATCGAGGAGATCGAAGGCTTGGGTAAAGCTGAAGGCAACCGAATTCCCTTCTGGCTTGATTTACCAAGAACCTGAATTTAACCTAGAGCAAGCCCTAGATGAAGACTGGTTCCCCTGGCAACCTGAATAGTGCCCGAATAGTGGTGATGTTCATGCCTTCAAACATCATGCAACGAAAGTTGTCGATATTCCCCTCGAAAATTTTATGACCAAATTGGATAAGGAGGCTGCTTGTGTCTACTGCAACTGAACTAAAAGCTGATCAAAACGTGTGGACTGATGAAGAATTTATGGCATTGCCCCAAGACGGCCATCGCTATGAAATTGTCAATGGAGAATTGATTGATATGGGAAACTCAGGCGCATTGCATGGCTATGTCTGTAGCCTTCTGCTAACTGCTTTAGCCAGCTATAGTTTATCTAACAAGCTTGGAGCTATATTTGATTCCAGTACTGCCTTCACCATGAAAAATGGCAATAAACGTTCTCCTGACATCTCTTTCTTTGCCAAAGAACGCTTGCAAGGAATAACTGAACTCCCCACAGGGTTTCTAGATGGTGCGCCTGATCTGGCGGTTGAAGTGCTATCCCCTGGCAATACGGTAGAAGAAATCCACGACAAACTGGTGGAATACTTCGAGAATGGTACCCGTTTAGCTTGGATTATTCACCCTAATGAACACTATATTCTAGCTTATCGTTGTGCCCAAGAACCCGATCGCCTGCTGAAATCCATCGATTCCTTAGATGGGGAAGAGGTAGTTCCCGGATTTACGTTGCCCGTCGCTGATTTATTTCAAGGACTCTCATTCTAGGTTGGCCGTTGTACGCCCTCAACTTCACTGTTCTAAGACATCTAGGATGCGTTGGCTGGCTTTTCCCTGGCCATAGGGCTGCGCTGAGAACAGAGTTGAAGTATCCATTTCTAGGGCCCTTTGGATCGTTTCCACAATGGTAGATTGAGTCAGGGTTTTAACTAAGAAATTACAGCCTAGTTCCACTAACTCAACCCATTCCGTCTCTTCCCGCAGTGTGACACAGGGAACATGATAGAAGAATGCTTCCTTTTGCATGCCACCGGAGTCTGTGGCCAGTAATCGGGCATTTTTCTCCAGCATCAACATATCTAAATACCCCACTGGATCAATGAGGGTGAGGGAATCCTTGGCGATCGCCCCCCAAGGAGAATGTTCTAAGGCCTTGCGGGTTCGGGGATGAACCGGCCACACCACGGGAATAGCCTGATCCCGGGCGACCTTTGCTAACCCCTGAATGATGGCTGCTAACGTCGTGGGATGATCCGTATTTTCGGCCCGGTGTACGGTGGTTAGGATGTAGCCCTTTGGGGGTAACTGTAAATCTCTAAGAATGGGGCTAGTTTGGTAGGCTTTTTCGCCGTAGTACAGGGCTGCATCATACATGACATCACCCACTTGGTAAATTCGGGATGGGGGAATGCCTTCTTGGATTAAGTGTTCCACCGCCGTTGCTGTGGGGGCAAAGAGGACATCGGCACTGTGATCCGTCAAAATGCGGTTAATTTCCTCCGGCATTCGCCGATTAAAGGAGCGTAATCCTGCCTCCACATGGGCAATGGGAATGTGCAGTTTCACCGCAGCGATCGCCCCCGCTAGGGTTGAATTAGTATCCCCATAGACTAAAACCCAATGTGGTTTTTCAGTGAGTAGAACTTGTTCAATTTTGGCTAACATTTCCCCGGTTTGGACACCATGGGAACCGGAGCCAACATGGAGATGGTAGTGGGGGTCGGGAATGGCTAGTTCCTGGAAAAACACATCGGACATATTGGAGTCATAGTGTTGGCCGGTATGCACGAGAATGCTCTCGATTTGGGGGCGATCGCCCATTGCTTGGGCCACAATCGCGGCCTTAATAAATTGGGGTCGGGCACCAATAATCGTAATAATTTTCACTGAGAACTCCTGAGTGTGAAACCCCGTCCTTGAGGACAGCTTCACAAAAACTTTTGAGCAGCAAACCCTAGACCGTTGGTTATTTCAGATAGGTGTTCTTATGCTTGATGAAAAACTAATTATCATTAAATGCCGCACTAAATACTCAAGGACGTTTCCTCTTTCGCCGGGTCTAATCGCGATCGCACGCTCATTAAAAAGGCTTTGGCGACAACGGCGATGGGAACTGCAACTAAGACCCCCAGCAGACCGGCAACCCTAGCTCCCGTTAAGATGGCAAGAAAGACCCACACCGGATTCAGGCCCGTAAAACTGCCAATAACTCGCGGAGCAATAACATTTTCGAGGATCTGCTGCACTAGTAGGGAAAAACCCAGCACCCGCAACCCTAGCCAGAAATCTTGCAATGTCACCAGCAGCGTCACCGAAATAATGCCAATGGTGCCACCAAAAGGTACGAGGGCCATTACACCAATGGTGACACCAAAGAGTAAACCATAGGGTACTTTTAGGAATAGGAACATTAATGTCAAACTAATGCCCATAAAAATGGAAAGAATGAGTTGGCCAATAAAATAGCTTTGAAAACTACGGCGAATGGTTTCCGAAACCGATGGACGAACTGTATCCGGCAACCAACTCATTAAGCTATCCCAGAGTTCATCCCCATGCTGAAGCAGGTAAAACGTAAGCACGATGGTCAAAATAATATTGATAATGACATCCACCACACTACTGACCGTCCCCAAAAGTAAATTTAGGGATTCCCTGGCAACGGTTTGGAGTTGATCTTTGAGCCGTTCTAATAACTGATTGGCGAGGGCATCCACATCAATGACAAAGGGTAAATTTAGGGTATCAATCCACTGACCAAACTCCAATAATCGCTTTTGACCGGAGCTAAACCATTCCGGTAGGCGGATAACCAACTGCTGGGCTTGATTAATTACATTAGGGCCGAGGATGATCAGTGTTGATGTAATTAAAATTAATGCCAATAAAAAGACACAGACGGCCGCAGGGCCCCGAGGATTACCCTGTTGTTCTAGCCAGTTCACGGGGTAATTTAAGATAAAAGCTAAAAGGGATGCCAGAATTAAAACCGCGATTAATGTGCCAAAGTACGTAGAAATGGAGGCAAAGGCCCAGAAATTAATGGTTAAGATGGGCCCCACAAGGCCAATAACGAGCAGGCGGCTGGGAATGGACAAGCGACTCCACCACGGGAAGGATTGATGCTCTGCCATAGGGTTATAACTCTAGACACAGTTTACGAAAGTGATTACCCCTGGACTCAAAGTTTTGGTATTGATCAAAACTTGCACAGGCGGGGGAAAATAACACGGTCTTCACTGATGATTGTGCCACTAATCCTGCCGCAGTACGCACCGCGTTCTCTAGGGTCTCCACCTGTTGATAATTCTCGTAACCGATCGCCCCTAGACGTTGGGCAAAGTCATCGGCGGCGGCCCCAATTAATAGCACGTTAGCGGCTTTTTCCTGAATGGTTTTTAGCCAAGCCCGATCCTCGCCAATTTTAGCCTGGCCCCCAGCAATGAGGATCACGGGGCCGGGAACAGCCCGTAAGCCAATCTCCGCCGCATCGTAGTTGGTGGCTTTACTATCATTAATCCAATCTGCATCTTGCCAGTGACAAATCCATTCCAAGCGATGGGGAACCCCTGGAAATTGAGCAATGCCCTCGGCGATCGCCCCCACCGGAATATCGGCCAAGTAGGCTGCGGCCACCGCCAGAAGTAGGTTCTGTTGATTATGGATCCCGGGCATTTTCAGCAGAGAAATGGGGATGAGTTTAGTTTGCTCGGCAAAAATCCAACCATCCTCAAGGTAAACCGCCTGTTTTTGCCCCTGGGGTAGGGCGGCGGATCCTTGGCAACTCACCCACCAGGCCCCGGGCCAGCGATTGTTCATGTGGGTGCGTAAATAGGGATCATCCCCATTCAAAATAGGTATATCGGCTTGTTCGAGGAGTTGGGCCTTGGTGGCACTGTACTGCTCTAGGGTGCCGTGTCGCTCTAGGTGATCGGGGGTGAGGGTTGTCCATAGGGCGCACCGAGAATGGAGACTCGGCCGGGACTCTAGCTGATAGCTACTAATTTCCGCAATTACCCAATCCGGTTGCTGGGTCAGGGCAACTTCACAAAGGCTATAGCCGATGTTTCCACAGGCCGGAGCCTGAAACCCTGCGGCTTGAAAAATGGCGGCGGTGAGGGCCGTTGTCGTGGTTTTGCCATTGGTGCCGGTAATGCTCACCCAGGGAATGCTCTGGAGGTGTTGCCAAGCGATCTCCACTTCGCCAATCACGGAAATACCGGACTGGCGGGCCGCTTCTAGGTTAGGACTGTGCCAAGGAACCCCTGGGCTGATAACAATCACATCGGGTTGCGTTAAATTCTGCTGTTCCAGGGTCTGTAGGGAAAAGTTCCAGCCCAGATATACACCAATTCCCTGGTGCTCTAACTGGTTCTTGAGGGTTTCAAAGTGCTGTTTCTCGGTGCGATCGCTCAGGGTGACCTGCCAACCCTTTTGCTGTAATAGCCTAGCTGCGGCTATGCCCGAACAACCAAGGCCAATTACATGAGCGGTGGGCATAATTTATAATGATGGGCGATCGTGACAACAGTAGTTTACTGTATCACAACCGGGATCACCGATGGAGCTTAGGTTTGCCATGTTTAGATCAATGTTTTTGCTCCTGAGCATTTTACTGGTTGCGGGAGTTTGGAATACCCTACCGGCTCCGGCCCGGGATATCCCCCAGAAGTTGGCCCGCCGCCATAACCAAGGGCCGCCAAAGGTCGTTAAAGTCACCGAAGCCCAGGTTGTCAGTGACAATATTAATGGGATATGGTATCACAGCCTTAGCGGTCAGGTGGTAAATGAAACCGGGGGAACGGTTCGCAATATTCAGGTCTATTACGAAATTTATCAGCCCGGCACCAATCGCCTTGTGGATGCGGGGGCAACGACAGTGAAACCCAGTCCCCTCTTAGCCAATGCGGTGGGGAATTTCCGGCTTACGTCTAACCAGGGCGGTCAGGTTAAAATTACCCTCGTGGAGTGGTTAAGTGGCGATCGCGGCTACCATTCTCACCCGCAAATGGAGGAGTTTCCGGCTCAGTGAGCTATTTACCCAACCCTAGAACATAAAACAGAGGGTGATCCGCCAGGATTTAACCTCGCCGTAGTGAACCTCTATGGCTTTAATAAATTCACGGAAATAAAATCGCTGTTCCGGGGCAGAGAGGGCGTACCAAAACTGGGGCACGCCAATATTATCCACGATTTGGCGAAGATTATCGGGGGGAAGTTGGGACTGTTGATCCTGTAGGGTGGCCAATTCACTCCGAAGTTTATAGCGGCGGAGTCGGGCTGTCTCCCCATCTAAGATTCCGTCCTGCACCAAGGTTTCCAGTTGGGCGATGCGGTCATTGAGTTGCCCAATGGTGTCTTCCAGTTGGCCGCGCCTGGCCTCTAGTCCGGTGGTTTTTAGTCCGGCCATTGCGGGGGGGAGTTCCTGGCAAATTTGGTGAATGGTTTGCTCTAAAATGCGATCGTAGGCAAGACTGGGGCATTTAGGGGAATGGGGACATTGGCGGGGCCGCAGATAGATATATTCCTGCTGTTTGCGATAGGCTGTCACCCGCGATCGCTGGAAGGAACTACCACAGGCCCCACAATAGATCAGGCCGGCCAAGGCATGGGGAGCACTGGCGGAACGCCTCGGCAAGGAACGATTTCGCCGTAACAGTCGATCCACTTGGGCGGCTTCTTCCCGTGAAAGAATAGGGGCATGGGTATCGCGAATAATTTCATTGTTTTTGTAGCATAAATCACCGCGATAGACTGGGTGGGTTAGCCACCGCTGGCCCGTGGTCACAGAAATTTTCTTTTGGTGAGCTTGGTCTAAAAAACGGACGGCCGATCGCAACGAACCGTAGAGCAAAAAGTGATCAAAGAAATCCTTGACAATAATGGCCGCCTGGCGATCGATGACATATCGCTCCTTGCCGCGACGATAACCGTAGGGAACCCGACCGGGGGGGGGTAAAAACTTGAGGCGACTGCGGCCATGGCCCTGGCGAATTTGGCGACTGCGCTGCTGTTGCTCTAGGGTCTCCAAGAGGTGGGCAAAAGCTTTCGGGCCGGAGGTGATACCAGTGCGATAGGGCTGGGCGATCGCCATTACCTGAATCCCCAAAGCTTCTAACTGCCCGAGGCGATCGCCAATCTCGGAAATTGAATCTGCCAACTCATCCAACCGGCAGAGCAAAAAATAACTCACCTGCCCAGGCATCAGGTTCTGCAAAAGAGAACATAGGTGGGGCCGCTGCGGCTCAACATCGATATAAACCCGATCCACCTCCTGCCCCCAGACCTCACTATCCTCCGGTAGGGTTTCCCAACGGGTATCAAAATATCGGTAAGCAATTACAGCACCCATAGCAGCAAAACGATTTACCTGTGCTAGTCTAGTAAAGGACTTAAATTTTTCCAACGGGTTGCTAGCTCAGTGGTAGAGCATTCGGCTTTTAACCGACTGGTCCTGGGTTCGAGTCCCAGGCGACCCACTTTTAATCAAACTGCAGTCACACCAGTATCCTGAAAACCAATCCCGGCGATCGCCCCACCCAGACCCATCAAAACTAGCAGATCAGCCCAGTTGAAACGAAAAGAAGAATGTGTCATCGGCCCTACAGAAAAACTAAAAGTTGGCACAATCATATAAAAAAAGACTCCCACATGATTATGGGAGCCTGTATCAAATTGTTTACGTTTCTACGCTTGGATAATTATTAATCCAAATTAGGCATAGACAGCACGGGTTCTGTTTCCCGCTCAATTCCTTTTTCAAACCCAGCCGCCGCAGCCCGGGCCCGACCCGCATGCCACAGGTGGCCCACTAGGAAAAAGAAACCTAAAACAAAGTGAGAAGTGGATAGCCAAGAACGGGGTGAGACAAAGTTCACCGAGTTAATTTCCGTGGCCACACCACCCACAGAGTTCAAGGAACCCAAAGGTGCATGGGTCATGTACTCCGCCGCACGGCGAGCTTGCCAGGGCTGAATATCATTTTTGATCTTGTTCAGATCTAGACCATTGGGCCCCCGCAGCGGCTCTAACCAAGGTCCCCGGAAATCCCAGAAACGCATGGTTTCACCACCAAAGATGATTTCCCCAGAGGGAGACCGCATCAAATATTTACCCAGACCGGTGGGGCCTTGGGCTGAACCCACATTAGCACCAAGCTTTTGGTCCCGCACCAAGAACGTCATCGCCTGAGCTTGGGAGGCTTCCGGGCCGGTGGGGCCATAGAACTCGCTCGGATAGACGGTATTGTTGAACCAAACAAAGCAGGTGGCAATAAAGCCCATCAGGGACAACGCACCCAAACTATAGGAGAGGTAGGCTTCACCAGACCAAATAAAGGCACGGCGGGCCCAACCAAAGGGCTTGGTCAAAATATGCCAGATACCACCAAAGATGCAGATCAGGCCAATCCAAATGTGACCGCCGACAACATCTTCCAGATTACTCACACTGACAATCCAGCCATCCCCCCCAAAGGGAGATTTTGTGAGATAGCCAAAGATGACCGTAGGATCCAATGTGGGGTTGGTAATAATCCGCACATCTCCACCACCGGGGGCCCAGGTGTCATAGAGACCACCAAAGAACATCGCCTTCGCCACCAAAAGAAATGCACCAATCCCTAAAACCACTAGGTGAAAACCCAGGATCGTGGTCATTTTATTTTTGTCTTTCCAGTCATAGCCAAAGAAAGACGAGTACTCTTCTAAGGTTTCCGGGCCACGTACCGCGTGGTAGATGCCCCCCAGTCCTAACACCGCAGAGGAAATAAGGTGAACAACCCCGACGACAAAGAAGGGGAAAATATCCACCACTTCACCCCCGGCACCGACACCCCAACCAAGGGTGGCAATATGGGGAAGCAAAATAAAACCCTGCTCATACATGGGTTTTTCAGGAATGAAATGGGCGGTTTCAAACAGGGTCATCGCCCCGGCCCAGAAGACAATCAAACCAGCATGGGCAACGTGAGCACCCAATAATTTGCCAGAAAGATTGATTAACCGAGCATTACCGGCCCACCAGGCAAACCCGGAGGATTCCTGATCACGATTCGTTGCAAAAATT
Organism: Candidatus Synechococcus calcipolaris G9; assembly: GCF_029582805.1. Taxonomy (NCBI): domain Bacteria; kingdom Bacillati; phylum Cyanobacteriota; class Cyanophyceae; order Synechococcales; family Synechococcaceae; genus Synechococcus; species Candidatus Synechococcus calcipolaris. The sequence goes on from NZ_JAKKUT010000002.1 coordinate 1,138,703, forward strand.
GAATTACTAGAGAGCGTTACCACGGGGCAGTACCTCTTCGGGGAAGACTAGGTTTTCATGGGGTTGATCTTGGGGAGCCATCCAGGCACGGATACCATCATTGAGCAAAATGTTCTTGGTGTAGAACGTCTCAAATTCTGGGTCTTCCGCTGCCCGTATCTCCTGGGAGATAAAATCATAGGCGCGCAGGTTCAAGGCTAAACCCACAATGCCAATGGAACTCATCCACAGACCGGTCACAGGCACAAATAACATGAAGAAGTGCAGCCAGCGTTTGTTGGAGAAGGCAATACCAAAAATCTGACTCCAGAACCGGTTCGCCGTCACCATCGAATAGGTTTCTTCCGCTTGAGTTGGGTTAAATGCCCGGAAGGTACTAGAACCTTCTCCATCCTGGAAGAGGGTATTTTCCACCGTGGCACCATGAATGGCACACAGCAAAGCACCGCCCAAGACCCCGGCAACCCCCATCATGTGGAAGGGATTCAAGGTCCAGTTGTGGAAGCCTTGCAAAAAGAGCAGGAACCGGAAAATGGCAGCGACACCAAAACTAGGGGCAAAAAACCAACCGGACTGCCCCAAGGGGTACATCAAAAACACGCTGACAAAAACGGCAATGGGTGCGCTGAAGGCAATGGCGTTGTAGGGACGAATGCCCACCAAACGGGCAATTTCAAACTGCCGTAGCATAAAACCAATCAGCCCAAAGGCTCCATGGAGCGCCAAAAAGGTCCACAGTCCACCCAATTGACACCAACGGGTGAAGTCCCCCTGGGCTTCGGGGCCCCACAATAGGATCAAAGAATGCCCCATACTGTTTGCCGGGGTTGAGACTGCAACGGTGAGGAAGTTACAGCCTTCGAGATAACTGGAAGCCAGTCCGTGGGTATACCAAGAACTGACGAAGGTGGTGCCGGTCAACCATCCCCCCAGAGCCAAATAGGCACAGGGAAATAGTAGGATACCCGACCAACCCACGAAGACAAATCTGTCGCGCTTGAGCCAGTCATCGAGGATGTCAAACCACCCCCGCTCTGCTGGTGCGCGTCCGATCGCTATGGTCATTGAATTAAATCCTCTTACAGATATTAGGATTGCCAAAGTAAAAGAATGTAGCCGTCCCACCCCCTATTCTGACCCGAAAGTGGAGCCAAGAACTAATCTACGGTGAAACACTACTAACTTGGACATATATATAAAAAGCCTGACCTGATGCAAGGAACTGAGGTCGGTAGCAGAACGCCAGGTGGAACACTCAGCGAGACAACGGCAGGCTTACCTTCCCAAAACAGCCTAGTTTGGAAAGTCCATATTAACGTGATAGCGGAATTCTTACGAAATATCAAGGGAAATGGAGGAACTCTCTCATAATTCTCATACTTTCCCTGCCCCGCCTGAGCGCCGGGGAAGGGATTAATATTCTTAAGGGCAGCTTGTTTTTTTGAACTTTAACAATTTCATGGTATGAAATTTAGGGAACTGAGTGACTCGCTGCAATACCTCGGAGAATAAATTTTAGATAATGAATATCGTTCTGTTTGATACTCGACAAACGATTATTGCGGCTATTTTAACCCTATACCTGGGCAAGTACCTCACCCGTCATAGTCGATTTCTGCGGAATTTTAATATTCCCGACGCGGTCTCTGGTGGTGTTGTCGCCTCGTTGTTTTTTGGGTTTTGCTACGTTGCTCTGAATCTCCAAATTGAATTTAGTCTCCAAATTCGCGATGTGCTGCTGATTGTTTTTTTTACTACCATTGGCCTTTCGTCAAAGCTGAAAACCCTGCTGGAAGGTGGCAAGCCCCTTTTGATTTTATTAGTCACCGCCTTAGTTTATCTGGTGTTGCAAAACTCTGCGGGGATAGCGGTGGCCAGTCTGTTGGGGCTGGATCCAGCTATTGGCATTTTAACGGGTTCCGTTTCCTTAAGTGGTGGCCATGGGACGGCGATCGCCTGGGCTCCTATTTTTGCCGACTATGGGATTCCCAATGCCTCGGAAATCGGAATTGCCAATGCGACCTTTGGCTTAATTATTGGCGGGATCGTGGGTGGCCCAATAGCTCGGTATTTAATTCTGAAATATCAGTTACAGCCCGTCAATGAGGAGGAACAATTAAGCGTTAGTATTAAGCACAGACAAAAAAATGTCAAAATCGACTATGACACCATGCTCAATTCCCTATTGGTTTTGGGCCTGACCATTGGCTTTGGTCTGCAAATTAGTGTGGTGATTGAGGCCATTGGCTTAAACTTACCGATGTTTGTGGCCTGTCTATTTGCCGGGATTATTTTGACGAATACCATGCCCTTGCTGTTCAAACGATTTCCCTGGCCGACGGGCACCCCCACCCTGGCCCTAATTTCCGATCTAAGTCTGGGATTATTTCTGTGTATGTCCCTGATGAGTTTGCAATTATGGACATTGGTAGATGTGGCGGGGCCGATTTTGATCTTAGTTTTAGTTCAATTTTTACTCAGCACCGTTTATACAATTTTCTTGGTCTTTCCCGTCATGGGCAAGGACTATAATGCGGCAGTTATTGCAGCGGGTTATTCGGGCTTAACGCTGGGTACAACTCCCACGGCGATCGCAAATATGACCGCAGTTACGGCTCACTTTGGCGCGGCTCCCCAAGCCTTTGTGATTTTACCCCTAGTAGGGGCATTCTTTATTGATATTGCCAATGCCTTTGCTATTCAGACGTTCTTAAACTTTCTCGGTTAAACGTAATCCTTCATTCCGGAGAAACCTAAAATAGCCAAAAATCAGGTTGGATTGAGATGGGAATCATGGGTTTGTCCTACTAGTCTTAAGCCCTGGGTCTTGATCCCTGCCCAAAGAGCGGCAATTCTTGGTTCGCGTTAACATAAATATGGTGTTGTATCCCATGGATTGAGCGTGATCAGGAATGGTAACATTCAAGGGAGGACGGATGAAACGAGCAACTCTCAGGAGCGTTGGCACAGTCTACGCCCAGCAGGTTTTTGAGAAGCCAGTGCTGTCCCCCTTGCGGCCAGTGACTGGAAATGCCACTATGTTAAGAATTGTTTTGGGACACACATCAGCATGACCATACCGGAACAACTGCTTCAACGGGCGGATCTGATTGGTACTCAGGTAATTACCCGGGATACGGGCCGTAAATTAGGGGTAATTAACCAGGTCTGGGTGGATGTGGATCAACGTCAGGTTGTGGCCATGGGATTGCGAAGTACCCTGTTTACGGGTGAACAGCGATTTATTTTGCTCGCAAACATTAGTCAAATTGGCGATGTCATTCTAATTGAAGATGAGGATGCGATCGCCCCAATTAATACCTATAACTACAGCAGCCTGATTGATAACGAAGTCATTACGGAAACCGGTGAAATTTTAGGGAAGGTTCGGGGTTTTAAGTTTGACCCGGATACGGGGGATGTCACGGATTTGATATTAGCCTCCATTGGCCTACCCTGGATTCCCGCCCAACTCATTAGTACCTATGAGTTACCCATTGAAGAAATTATTAGCAGTGGCCCAGAGCGATTAATTGTCTTTGAGGGTGCCGAAAGTCGCTTAGTACAAATTACTGTGGGTCTTTTGGAGCGGGTTGGCTTAGGCGCACCCCCCTGGGAGGACGAAGAAGATGAATACCTCCAGCCCATGACTCCGAGCAGTAACCAGTTACCTTCAGGCAGCCGCAATCGGGTCTATCCACCGGAACGTCGCGCTCCTCGCACCCAGGAATGGGATGAACCCGTCAGCTATCGTCAGCGGGATCAATACGATTATGCCGAGGAAGAGATTTATTATGAAGACGACTATGAACCTGAGGTGATTGAGCGGCCGGCTCCCCCGCCTCGGCGGCCCCGTGTGGTTCAAGAACCCCTGAATCCTCCTCTTCGGGCCAATGTTCAGCCCACCCCGGCGGATCCAGAGGAAGACTACTGGGATAACGAAGAGTATCAGGGCCAACCCTTCAAGGTTCAGGAGAAGCAACCGGAGGAAGAGTACTAATTTTTGGTGATACCTTTTGATTCCAATTCCAAAACTGATCGTTTGGAGTCAAGGATTTAATCGCAATAGGGTAGACTGATAATTAGCATTTCATCTGTCCAATAGACGGTCTTACTCAGACCGTCTTTTTTTAGTCATAGATTAATGTCGTCAAATTTAGAGTTGATTGAACAGGACATTGCCACGCTTCAGGGCCGGGTAATGGGAGTGCTTCAGGAAATGCAGGGGGTTTATGGCCAGTACCTGGATCAATTAGCGGCCGTTGCCCGGCAGCAATTAATTACGGTGACGTTTCAAATTTGTACCCAAATGTTTCCCGATCGCTTTTTGTCGCTGAATGACGACGATCGCCAAGGGTTACAGGATCGGATTGATGCGATCGCCAAGGGAACTGAACGTCAGCTTTTAGACCTACGCCCCCAGTCCTTAATTCCCCGTTGGGAAACCTTAGACAGGCAAGATGATGATCCTGGGGATAAAAGGGTGGAGGATGATCTAGAAGAGGACGATCTAGAACTTGATCTAGGGGATTATACTCCCACGGATAAGGAGCAATGGGCGGCGGATAAACCGCAGTGGGATGATTTCTTTGAAGACGTTACGGAAGGAAAACTCACCCAGGAAGACGAAGATATTGAGTTTATTGAAAATTTAACCATTGATGATTTTACAGACAGTTTAACGATGGATGTTGCCCCCCTGTCCCTCATCGAGACTGAGGAAACAGTAAACGAGAGTCGTGAAACACCGCAGACAGGAGAATCATCCCCCCCTTCGACGGAGGCCCAGGGAAACAAGGACGAAATCCCAGAGCTAGAATCCGATAAAAATCAACCCCACCACCTATCCCTAGACCAGCGAATTGCCTTGGTCTTACAGCAGGGATCCCTGTATTGTAATCAGGTTCTACAGCAGGCAAATATTTTACCCCCCGCCCCCATTGAACTCATTCTTGAAATTGCCGCAAAAGCAGAGGGTCGTCCCTTGGGTCGGGTTCCCCATCTATTAACATTAATGATTGAGGAGCGATCGCCCAATGAGGAGGAGGATACTGGGGAAAACAATCGAGATAACCGGGATGATTCCCCAGCATTGTCCATTGCAGCAATTTATTTACAGCTAGAAGAAATTGAGTTTCACCATCCGGCCCTAACCAGTTACCGTGGTCAACTGCGTAAGCTGGAGAATCAATTGAGTCAACTTCACCAGCAACTCCAACAAAAGCAACAACAACGCCTTGTATTAAAAGCCACTCGAGCTTGGTGGGAAACCTGGAAAGGATGACGGAGGTAGAACTGCAAGAATTACTCATTGCCAAATGGGGTCGCTCCTATGACCTACAACTGCGGCGTACCCAAGGTAAGATTTTTTTACAGGTAATGTGGCGGTATTTAGAGCAAGCGTCCTTTCCCCTGACACCGGAAGAGTATCTAGAGCATTTGCGGACAATCGTCACCTATTTGAACGATTGGGGGTGTACTGAACAGGTAAGATCCCATTTGGTTCACACCAAGGCCAAACCTCGTTTGGGTAAGGCGGTTAATATTCCTTTGGACTTAGGCGGACGCGAAAGCGAATGGTTAAATTAAATGGATGATCTTACCCAACGGATTCAAGCGGCGGCAGACTTTTTGCGATGCCACTGTTCCGTCTCTCCCGACATTGTTGTTATTTTGGGATCGGGTTGGGGGGGGCTGGCCGATCAAGTCACTCCAGACTATGGGATCGCCTACGAAAAAATTCCCCATTTCCCTAAGACCACGGTTCCTGGCCACTCAGGTCGCTTAGTGATTGCATCAATCGGGGGCCGACCTGTGGCGATGCTTCAGGGCCGATTTCATCTCTATGAAGGCTATAGCCCCCAGGAAACAACCCTACCTCTACGGGTTTTGGCTGAGTTGGGAGCCAGGTTTCTCATTGTCACAAATGCGGCTGGGGGATTAGACCCGAAATATTGCCCTGGAGATTTGATGATTATCCGAGATCACCTCAATCTATTGCTAGAAAGTCCCCTGCGGGGGCTAGGGGAAGCGGAATTTGGTTCCCGCTTTATTGATATGGTAAATGCCTATCCATCCCAGTGGCGATCGCTGGCTCAGGAGTTGGCCCAAAAGTTAGGGATCACCTGTCATGAAGGGGTATATGCCGCCGTACCCGGCCCCAGTTATGAAACCCCCGCAGAAATTAAAATGTTGCGAATCCTGGGGGCAGATGCGGTGGGAATGTCCACCGTGCCCGAAGTGATTGTCGCCCGTCAGCTAGGGCTTCAGGTGTTAGGGTTGTCCTGTATTACCAATTTAGGAGCGGGTATTGCCCCCAATCAATCCGTGAACCACGCAGAGGTTTTGGCGGTGGGAGCCGATCGCGCCGAACGGTTTAGTCAGTTTTTGGAACAACTCATCCCGCAGCTAAGGTAAACGAATGATTCAACGCCGAGCCAGTCTATCCGAACCGGAAACAGAGATTGCCCTAGGGTTTCATGCCCTATCGGAACCCATCCGTCTACAGGTTCTAGAGCACTTAAAAATTCAAGAGCTGTGTGTGTGTGATCTGTGCGATCGCCTAGAACTGAGTCCCTCTAAACTATCCTTTCACCTAAAAACACTCCGGCAAGCGGGACTCGTCCAATCGCGACAACAGGGCCGCTGGGTCTACTACAGTCTGAATATTCCCCAATTTCAGATACTAGAAGGCTACTTAAATCAGTACCGCTCCCTAGATGCTATCCGTCCTGCCCAACCCTGCTCTCCCTAGACATTTTCTTCAGGGATGTGCTTTAGGAATGTTATGTTAAATTCGGGAATACCGCTAAACTACAGACATTCAAGTTATCCTTTTCTTAACCTTGATGCGCGATAGATAGGTAAGGTAGGTTTATAGAGTATGGCCCATTTGGGAAACGACGCGGCAATTCAATCCTCAGATCGCCTACTCCGTCAGTATGGCTTTGATTTGGCGGGACAAACCGTAGAATCTATTTTAGATAGCTGGTTGCGGCAGTTCCCGTCCCGCTGGATTCGTTTGGCCCTGATTGAAGCCCTCTACCAAGGACGGTACAAGGCTTTTTCCGTGGAGCATATTCTCGATCAATGGTTACGTCGGGAGCAACCTACTTATCACTTTAATAGCGAATTTGAGGCGTTGATTTGCAATAATATGCCGAGGAATCTGTGTCAAGTTGAACCAGAGAGCCACCATCCACCCCGCCACCGCCCTAAAGAAAAAGAATCAGAGCAGATCACGCCGCCGTCCTCAGATTTAACCCACGTCACCGATCTTGGGGAGGGTATTACCTCCTCCATTCGCCAATTTCATCCCGATCCACCGGCCAGTGAATTTACCAGTAAACTAACTGAGATTGTCCGCCGCTGGCGATCGCAGGGAGATATGGAAACCCGTCTACCCCAGCGTTAAATAATAGAGCTAAAAATAATCGAGCTAAACGATGGCCCCACCATGGGTCGCCGCCAAAATGATCCCCTGAATCATCCCTGGAAATAACCAGTCTAAATAGCTGTTCATTAAGGCATCACCAAAGAGGGCCGCTACCATTGCCGCCACCGCTAAGAAGGGACCAAAGGGAATGGGTTGACGGCGGTGAATTAGACCTAGGGCAATCCCGCCCACGCCAACGATCGCCCCAAGAGTTGAACCCAAAAAGAAGGTCAACAATAATAATTTCCAACCGAGCCAAGCTCCAATCAGAGCCGCTAATTTACCATCGCCCCCCCCCATCACGTCCTGTTTCATGGCGATCGCCCCACCCCAGCGAACCAGATCAAACAACCAAATCCCGATCACTGCCGCAACAACAGACTCACTGAATCCGATGAGCGTTGCCTGCCATCCCCCAGTAAGTCCCGGCATCACCGTTTGTATCACCACCCCAGTGATCAACCCCCACTTCGTCAATGGATGGGGCAACGTCAGGGTATCGAGATCAATCATTCCTAGGGCCAAAAGCCAACTCAGAAATATCCAGTAGCTCAGGGTTTGCCATTGCCAACCCAATAGGAGAAAGACCCAGAGAAAGAGAATCGCCGTCAGGGTTTCAATCAGGGGATAGCGATAGGAAATGGATGTGTGACAATAGCGGCATTGCCCCCGCAAAAGAATCCAACCCAAAATGGGAATATTGTCGTAGGGTCGGAGACGGGTCAGACACACTGGGCAGCGGGATGGCGGATAGAGCAGGGATATCCCTGCCGGAATTCGATAGATTACTACATTCAGAAAGCTACCGACAGCGGCCCCCAAGCTAAACACAAGCAAGCCACTAAACAGGTGAATGACCGTATTAATCAGGAGCAACTAGGCGCAACCTACTTCGGGTAAATCATGATAGGGCACAAAACATTCATGGGGCAGAAGCACAGGCTGGGCGGCAAAAATAACGTGGCCCCGTAGGGTCTGACGATCCACCGCAACCCCCGCAGGAGCGGTTCGACTACCATGAACCTGTTGATAGAGATTATAAATGGTTTGGGCAACCGCCAATAATGAGGTGTCAAAGCCCAGATCGTGCTCTGGTATATCGAGAGTTGGCATGGTTTGCATAATGATGAACCCCACTCCTAGGCAAAACGAATCGGACAAACAAAGCAAAAAAAAGTAAGAAAGCAGATGAACACTCGGTTGTTAATTTCTTTTACATTTGCCTAAGTATGCAGTCCTGAGCAGTCCAAACTAGCTCCCAGGACAGTTTTCAAACTAGAACATCGCTTCCTCTAGTTTAGTGATCAATTTGGAATTTCCTTGCTAGGATTGCATTACACTATCCTGCTTGAGGTAAGGAAATGTTGAAATCCTTGGGTATTGTCGGTGGTTTGGGGGTCGCTGTTATCATGACTGCGGCAATGCCTGTGTTGGCTGAACAAGAAGTTCCCGTTGCCCGTGACAGTAATGGGCGTGTCTATACCGCTGATATGGATTCCCGCGAGTTTTATCAGAATAGTAATGGTGTAACTCAGGTGGATTTCAGCTTATCCACCGAGGGAGATGGCTATTGGCATGATGCAACTGCCTCCTGCAATCCCTACGATGTCAAAAGTGAATTCTATGGCTGGGACTGGTCAGGGACTCGCAGCTATGCCGCCGGAACCGTAGGGGGAGATATTGCCCGAGCGGTCTGTGCGCGTTAATCTCTGCCCCTAGCGTAACGCTGTGCCCCCTTAGTCTAGGTATTTTAGTCTAGGGGGGTTGGACTCTGGGCCTATTTGAGCAGAATCTACTTGGTCCCCATAGGTTTGGGCAATCTCGCGAATATTTGCTATCGTTCCAATCACAATACCGATTGGTTATGCTGACCTGATTCTTATCTTCGTATTCAATAAAAATAGCAGCAATGCGTTAAAATCCAGTAAGTATAAGCGTAAGTAATATTTGAGTTATCTTGCACAAGTCTATGAAAATAAAACCGCTCGTAATGTTGGCGATCGCCCTGGTTGGGGGGTTATACCTACTAAGTTTTAATGTGAGAACATCTGTGGCTCAAGATGCCAACCCGTTGCTTGATATCAATGAAATCAATAAAGTCAGGGTTAGTAATATTGATACGAATTTCCCTGATTTTAGCACCAATGAACAGGTCAATTTAGCCCAGCGATCGCCCGCTCTCGGCCAAGCTGCCGCCGCTACCCATCCACGATTTTCCTGCGATCCAAGGCAGGTGGATGTGCATCAATATAGTGGCGGAGTCATTTCCTACTGCCGCAACGAGCAGTTGACCGCCGCCGAAACCGATTCAGCCAGGGTAGACATTCAGCCCAATGCAGCCCGTACCCCCCATTGGCATAACACCTGGGAAGAACAGATTCTCCTATCGGGCACAGCAACCACCACCATGATTGATCCCACAGGCCAGAGCTATCAAGAACGCCTTGAACCAGGAACTATTGTCGTTATTCCTGCGGGGTGGACCCATTGGTCGGAAACCCTGGGCAATCAGACCGCAAGTTTTATCCTGGTATTTCCCGCAGGATTCAAGACCTTTGAGTTGAGTGACTCCATGGTCAAACTCAATCCCGCCATCATGGCCGCAATGATGGGTGAGGAGCTATCCAACGTCAAACACAATCGAGATAAACTCGTTCTTTTGAAGTCTCCTAACCCCTAGAATAGGCTCCCCGCCGCCTTCATCATGTTGGAGGGATTAAAGGCATCCATGGCCGCAGTGGGTTCATAGCCACAATGCACCATGCAATCCTGACATTTGGGATTGCCGCTCTGGTGGCCATAATTATCCCAGTCCGTGTTATCCAGCAACTCCTGCCAGGTTTGATAATGGCCTTCATTCATCAGATAGCAGGGCTTCTGCCAACCTAGGACACTATAGCTGGGCATTCCCCAGGGGGTGCATTCATAGTCCTTTTCCCCGGTCAGGAAATCTAAAAAGAGGGGATTATGGTTGAAATTCCATTTTTTCTCACCGGCGCGGAAGGGAGCTAAAATTTCCCGGAACAGGGCCCGAGTTTGCTCCCGTTTGAGGAAATGCTGTTGATCCGGGGCCCATTCGTAGGCATAGCCTGGAGAAATCATCATGCCATCGGTGCCCAGGGTACTGACAAAATCAAAGAAGGCCTGAGTTTCCTTGACATTGGCCCCTTCAAAAATGGTGGTGTTGGTGGTGACGCGGAACCCCTTGGACTTGGCGGCTTTAATGGCTTTGACCGCCGTGTCAAATACCCCCTTGCGATCGACACATTTGTCATGCCATTCCCGGAGACCATCCAAGTGAACGCTGAAGGTGAGGTAAGGAGAGGGCTGGAACTTGTGGAGATTGTCTTCCAGGAGAATCCCATTGGTACAGAGGTAAACAAACTTACGCCGGGCCACCAAACCCCGCACAATTTCATCAATTTGGGGATGGAGGAGGGGTTCTCCCCCAGGAATGGCCACCACCGGCGCACCACATTCCTCAACGGCGCGAAAGCACTCTTCAGGAGTTAAATTTTTCCGTAAAATATCTAGGGGATGCTGAATTTTGCCACAACCGCTACAGGCAAGATTGCAGCGAAAGAGGGGTTCAAGCATGAGGGTAAGCGGAAACCGTTTTTTGCCCTGCAACCGCTGGGAAATGATGTAGGTTGCAATCTCAACCGCTTGCTTTATGTGTACACCCATGCATATTCCTCCTCAAGGCTCTATGGGTTCCAGAAACTTAATAGAACTAAATATATAAGTTATAGCGGCTTTGGGGGCGATCGCCAAAGTGTCCCTACAGGTTTGGGAATTGGCACAGGGGAACAACAGTACACAACGATACACAACAACACAAAGGGGAAATAGTAGTCCAACCCAACGTTGTCCCAAAAATCCGCACTTTTTAGGCCATACCCCTAGTCAAGACCGACTAAGGCGCGTATAATTCTTGAACATTAGGGTTACTGTAGACGTTTAGCCCTTGCTCGGCTTATCTTGGTTAACTAAGCTTATTTTCAGTTAACACTTCAGGGGGAGCACGTCATTTTCCCCGCTAGGTTGGCATCATTCGACATTAACCATTCCCTAGGGTTTGCAGGTTAGGCAAGGACAATGGGAAAATTAGGTCGTTAGTATTGCCACTGATCAATGCAGTGCTATCTCCAGTCTCTACAGATTGTCCCTCCTGATCCATGTTCTTAGTAGCGGTTCCTAGGGCTTCGTTCCCCTAGGGCGGCCGAGCTTCCGGTAAGCCCCTAGAACCAACCAACCTTTGACTAATGTAAAACCAATGCCATGGTCACTCATTCAATATTTTTAAGGATATTTAATGTCTAAGCAAATTATTATTGCCGAACAGTTTCGCCTTGCTGCCGTTTTTGCTGAAGATCAAATTCAAGAACTCATCGTCGCCACCGGAAGTCACCAAGTTGGAGATGTTTACCTAGGAATTGTTGAGAACGTCTTACCCGGTATTGACGCAGCCTTTGTGAATCTGGGGGATACGGCTCGCAATGGGTTTATCCATGTCAGTGATTTAGGCCCCCTGCGCCTGAAGCGCACCGCTGGGGCCATTACAGAGCTATTGACTCCCCAGCAAAAGGTTTTGGTTCAGGTCATGAAGGAACCAACGGGGAATAAGGGGCCTCGGCTGACGGGAAATGTGTCCTTACCGGGACGCTACTTAGTATTGATGCCCTATGGTCGTGGGGTGAATCTCTCCCGTCGCATTGGTAGTGATAGTGAACGGCATCGGCTGCGGGCCCTCGGTATTTTAGTCAAGCCTGCGGGCATGGGCCTGTTAGTGCGGACAGAGGCGGAGGGCGTTTCCGAGGAAGCCATTTTAGAGGATTTAGAGCTATTGCAGCGGCAGTGGGAAACGGTGCAGCAGCAGGCGGCCTCGAATCGTCCCCCCACCCTCCTTGGCCGGGATGATGATTTTATCCAGCGGGTACTGCGGGATGTCTATAGCAGTGACGTGAATCGGATTGTGGTGGATACTGCCGGTGGAGTCAAGCGGGTGAAGCAACACCTGATGAATTGGAATAGTAATAAGCCACCGGTGGGAGTTTTAATTGATCATCACCAAGAAAATATTCCCATCCTGGATTACTTCCGAGTGAATGCCGCCATCCGCGAAGCCCTCAAGCCTCGGGTGGATCTCCCCTCCGGTGGTTATGTGATTATTGAGCCAACGGAAGCCCTCACCGTTGTGGATGTCAACTCTGGCTCCTTTACCAGTTCAGCCACGGCCCGAGAAACGGTATTGTGGACCAATTGTGAAGCGGCCACCGAAATTGCCCGTCAACTGCGGCTACGGAATGTGGCGGGGGTGATCATTGTCGATTTTATTGATATGGATTCCCGCCGTGATCAACTTCAGTTATTAGAGCATTTTAGTAAGGAGCTACGGGCAGATAAGGCCCGTCCTCAAATTGCCCAATTGTCAGAACTGGGATTGGTGGAACTGACCCGGAAACGACAGGGACAAAACATTTATGAGTTGTTTGGTCGGCCCTGTGGAGCCTGTGGGGGCCATGGTCATCTCGTCCATTTACCCGGGGAGTCTGAGGAAAGTCCGGGGGAAAGTTTGGAGCGAACGGTGATTTCCCGAACCATTGAGACGCGACGTTCCCCTGAATCCCGCAGTGATAGCTATGATTCCAGCGCCAGTGATATTCAACTTATTAATCATCCTGGCTACCAGGAGGTGGGAGGAACTCGCCAGCGATCGTCCCGTTCCCGTGGCGGGAATGGATCCCCAGCGCGGCCAACCCGTTCCCGTGGTGAGGCTCCCAGTAATGGTCGCAAAAATGCTAGTCCCGCCCCGGAGCTAACAGATGCGGTTAATTCTCCGGCCAACTCGGTGACTAAGGTTATTCCCACGGAGAAAGCGACTCCGGTGGAAACCCATCGAGATAACTCTAGTTCTGGTGGTGGTCGTCCATCGCGGCCGACCCGTGCGCCCCGTCCCCGATCTGAACCCAGTGAAGTCATTGCCGTCACTATGACCCAGGAAGAACAGCAGATCTATGCGGCCATGGGTATTTCCCCCATTGTGCTCTATCCAGATGAGGTCAAGAATGTGCGATCGGCGGTTGTGATGGTGGCCTTGCCGGGCCAGACTCCGGTACCGCCGCCGGAAAAAGAAGCTCCAGCGATCGCCAATGAAGACAGTTCAGAGAATTCTGAAAGTTCTGAGAATGGTGAGGGGTCTGAGAGTCCTGGGGATTCTAAGGGGGGCGAAAGTATGAACGATACAACGCCAGTGACCTCTTCTAAAACAACCAAGGTCATTAAGGTTGAACCAATTGTGGTAAAAACGGCGGCGATCGCCCCGGATGGGATCGGTTCAGCTTCCTCAAAGAACGAGTCTGATGAACCCACTGAAAAACCTGAGCCAACTCCCCTGCCAGTTCCAGCAGAAGCTCCTAGCCCAGAAGTAAAAAATGCTGAGGTAGCTGTCCCCAGTGGACGACGGCGGCGGCGGCGAGGTGCCTCGGAGCAATTATCCCTTGAGACGGATACCTAGGGCTAAGTGACCTAGTATAGCTGTCGCCTCTTCTCTTAGGACATTTCTCATAAGGGGGTGTGGGGGCTTCGCCCCCAGCCAGGGGTTCCACCCCTGCACCCCGTCCTAACCTAGGTGACGATAGCTATACTTACTTGGGACTCAGTTAAAGTGAGTTCGGGAAAAGAGAGGAACAGAACAGATCGGCTGAACGTGCTAAGTTTCCATCCCTCTGTTCGCTCTATGTTTCATCTAGAAGAGTTATTTTGCTCCGTTGATGATTTCTGCGACAGTTTGAACCGATGGGGCAGCAGCAGTTACTGAGCAATGGACTCGCTCATCGTTGCTTAAACCGAACTCACGTCAAATTAACTTAGCGGAACGCAGGCCATAGAACAGACCCACCGCAACCCCCATCACCGCAGCAACCCAGATAAAATACGCTAAAACTGCCATAGGTCATCCTTGAATGTATTGATTAAAGTGTCTTGATTTTATCAGTCCCGCGGATCACCGCAATGGCGATCGCGGTTTCAATAGGAGTGAATTTGTTACCACCGCAATGGAACTGACGGCCATACAGGCAGCGGCCACACTCGGCGTGAGACTAATGTGCCAATGGGGTAACAACACCCCCGCCGCAATGGGCAGACCAACTAAGTTATAGGCGCAGGCCCAAAAAAGATTTTGGCGAATTTTCCCCAGGGTGGCCCGACCTAAGGCAAGGGCGGTGACGACATCCTCTAACTGATTATGGATAAGGACAATATCCGCCGCTTCTAGGGCCACATCCGTACCACTAGCTAGGGCAATACCCACATTTGCCGTTGTTAGGGCCGGACCATCGTTGATGCCATCCCCCACCATGGCCACCTTTTCTCCTTGGCTCTGCCAGGTTTGGATTAATGTCACTTTTTCACCGGGTAAGAGGCGAGTATGGATCTGTTCCGGCGATAGGCTCAAGGGTTGGAGCAATGCTAAGGTTGCGTCCCGTTGATCACCCGTCAACACATGGACGGTTAAGCCCAGGGATTTGAGGGCCTCAAGGGTTATTTTGGCATCGGCCCGTAGCGTATCCGCCAGGGTAAAACAGGCCGCCAGTTCTCCGTTAATGGCAAGGCCAATCTGGCTCATAGCTTGCCTAGGGGAGGGTTCGCGGCAAATATCAATGCCTTGGGTTTCTAACCAACTCAAACGACCAATGGCTACGGGTTGATCCTGAATGACGGCCCGAATCCCCTGGCCGGGACAGACCTGTTTATGGGTTACAGGTAAGAGAGCTGGATGGTTCTGGGCCATGTCATTATCATTTGGCGTACCATCAGACTCAGCCATTGCACAATGGGTTTGCCAAGCCTGGGCGATCGCGTTAGCCAGGGGGTGATGCACCTCCTGCTCTAGACTGGCGGCCCAGCGCAATAGCTCTGAGGTATCCATGCCATTGACGGACTCTAGGGACTCTAGGGTCAGTTTGCCGGTGGTGAGGGTTCCGGTTTTATCGAAGGCGATGGTGGTGAGTTGCTGCACCTGCTCCAAAATATCTCCACCACGAATGAGTAGCCCCTGTTCAGCCCCACGGCTAGTTCCCACTAAAATCGCGGTGGGGGTAGCCAGGCCAAGGGCACAGGGACAGGCAATGACCAAAACCGTAATGGCTAATTTTAGGCTGATTAAAGCCACACTTTGGCTATCCGTTAACCCCAGGAGCGATCGCCCCCCTAGGAACCAAAAGGCAAAGGTGAGGGCGGCAAAGGTTAGGACACCATAGCAAAAATACCCCGCCAAGGTATCGGCAAATTGTTGTACCGGTGCTTTTCGGGTTTGGGCCGCTGTCACCAGAGCAAGAATCTGGCCGAGAAAGGTGTCTTGACCACGGCGATCGGCTTGAATCGTCACGGGTGCCAATTGATTCATACTGCCGGCAATCACGTAGGAGAGACGCTGATCCGTGGGTTGGGGTAAGGTGTCCGGGGCGATCGCCACCTTGGGCACGGGTAGGGATTCCCCCGTTAACATCGATTCCTCCACCAAGGTTTCTCCCCGCACCACATAGCCATCCACAGGAAATTTATCCCCCCCTAAGACCCTTAGCCAATCTCCGGGTTGAATCTGGGTGACTGGCACAGGCAAACTGGTCTCACTATCGGGGTGAGGTAACCACTGGGCGATCGCCGGTTGGAGAGCTAAAAGAGCCTGTAAGCTATGCTTGGCACGAGAACGGGCCCTTTCCTCTAGGGTGCGTCCCAAAAGGATAAAGCTAATCATCATCACCGGCTCATCAAAAAAGCACTCCCAGCCCAACTGGGGCCATAACCAGGCCACCCCACTGGCCCCATAGGCCGCCAAGCTCCCCAGGGCCACCAAGGTATTCATATTGGGCCGTCCTTCCCAAGCTCCCCGGCCCCCCTCTTGCAAAATACGACGGCCGGGGCCCAGCAACGCAACAGTGGCCAGGGCCCAATGCCAGAGCATCGAACTTAAAATCGGTACATGGATCGGTACAATATGCTGAAGATGGCCCAAGCTGGAGAGGAGTAACAGGCCCAGAGCAGATACCAATGGCCAGGGAGAGGGGGATTCCGCTGGGGAAATCGTCCAGTCTAGGGGATCCGCCGGGTTGGGAACATGGGTCTTAAATCCTGCGGCCGTGAGGCGATCGGCCAAATCCTGGGGATCAAGTTCTGTTCCTTGGGATGTTACCTGGTATGTCACCATCGCCGTTCCGGTCATTAAATTCACCGCGGCCCCTGTGACTTGTTCCTGGCCCAATAGGATCCGCTCCACGGATTTAACACATCCGCCACAACGCATTCCCCCCACATTCAGGGCGATCGTGGCAGAGGGCATTGGGGTTGAATCCCTGGGAACCACTGCCGAGGTAAGCTGGGCCATCAGTTTGTCCTATTTCTCTAAAGAGTCTAAGAAATGGTCAGTGATCAGTTCAATGAGCTAAGAATTTTTAGCTCCTAGCCCCCATTATGGGGAGAGCCTTCAGTCTGAGCAAATCTAGCCTAACCGCAATGCCCAGAAACTCGATACAATTTCCATACCTCCCTTGACAAGAATGTAAGAGCAAGAATAGAAGAGAGTACGAGGCAACCCAACGGTGACGACAATTCTGTCCGGCGATATTGGTGGGACAAAAACCATTCTCCGCCTGACTCAGGTAAACCCACCCCAAGTCAAAGTTCTGGCGGAAGAGACCTATGCCAGTGGCGATTTTCCCCATCTCACCCCCCTGATTCGCCAATTTTTAGACCAGATTCCTGGCCATGATCCCGATCGAGCCTGCTTGGCGATCGCCGGCCCCGTCTTTAATCAAACCTCCCAAGTCACGAATTTAGGTTGGCATCTCAGGGCCGATGACATGGCCGCAGACCTCAATATTCCTGATCTCACTCTGATCAATGACTTTGTGGCGATCGGTTACGGTATTTTAACCCTGAATCGAGCAGACCTGTATGTCCTCCAAGATCGGCCCAGCCATGACCACGCCCCCATTGCTATTCTTGGAGCCGGCACTGGCCTGGGGGAAGCCCTATTAGTCTGGCAGGGCGATCGCTACCAAGTTTTGCCCCTTGAGGGGGGGCATACCGACTATCCACCCCGGAATCCCCTGGAAATTGGCCTGTTAGAATACCTCTTAAAAAAACTGGGGCGCGTGTCCGTTGAGCGGGTCGTATCCGGCCAGGGTATTTGCAATATCTATGCCTACCTGCGGGATACGGGCAAATTTCCCGAATCTGCCAAGCTGGCCCAACAGATGAGTCGGGAATTAGATGCAGCCATCATCAGCGATGCAGCCATGGCAGGTCAAGACCCCCTCTGTGAAAAAACCCTAGATATGTTTATTGCTGCCTACGGGGCCGAAGCGGGCAACCTCGCCCTAAAAACCTTACCCTTAGGAGGGGTGTACATTGCCGGCGGCATTGCCGCTAAAATTTTAGCCAAACTACAGGATGGGAAATTTTTAGATAGCTTTGTCGATAAAGGTCGATTACGTCCCCTACTAGAACAACTGCCGGTCTCCATTGTTCTCAATCCCAAGGTTGGATTACAGGGAGCGCACCTAGTAGCCGCATCCAAACCTATAACTGCACCATGAAGGATAAGGATACCGAAGCCCAACGACAGCAAGTGCGTCACCTTCTCGTCCTCGAAGATACGGAAGGTCGTCGTCCCATCCTGCTAGAAGCAGCAACCTACTCTATTGGCCGGGATAGTACCAATTCAATTGTTCTCCATTCCAAACTTGTCTCACGGCAGCATTCTCTACTTTTGCGGGTCACCAATCCTGACTCCGGCAGCTATATTTTTCGGATTGTGGATGGCGATCTCCAGGGCAAACGCAGCACCAACGGCATCTTAGTGAATGGTCAACGCTGTTTTTCCCACGATCTCAAGCATGGTGACACCATCGTCTGGGGCGGCGATGTACGGGCTCGCTATCTCACCCTGACAAACATGAGTGATGACGAATTTGCGGAGTTCTGCAAAGGCACGGATGTTCTCGGTTTTCTCTCCAAAAGTAGTAATCCCTTTGCCACCCTTGTTCCAGTTGACAATCAAGACATTGCCGAATTTAGTGAAGCGGCCCTTGTTCGCCTCGCCTCCTATCCCGAACTCACCCCCAACCCTATTTTAGAAATTGATCTCCAGGGAACCATTACCTATCTAAATCCAGCGGCGGTGATGCAGTTCAATGATTTACAACGCAATGGGGTACGCCATCCAATTTTGCTAGGGCTGCCGGAAATGGCCCGCTACATGAAACAAACCGAGGAAAAAGTCCATGTGCGGGAGGTGGAATACCATCAGCGCATCTACGAGCAATCTATTCATTATATTTACGAGAGTGAGTTAATTCGCAGTTATATTACGGATGTAACCGAGCGCAAGCGGGCCGAAGAACAACTCCGCCACCAAGCTCGTCGTGAAGCCGTCATCAACCGCATTATTCAGGCCATGCGAACCACCATGATTGCCGATGAAGTGCTGCAAATTACCGCCGATTTACTATTAGAAGCCCTAGGGGCAAACTGTTGTCTGATCACCCAATCTAAGAACCAAGCGACAACGGTTTCTAGCCATCCTCCCTTAACAGATGTAGAGCTACAACTGGGACAGCTAAATAACTTGGCTCTCTCAATTTATCAAGATTCCCTTGTCATGGGAAATCAAGTCTTACTTTTAGCTAACTCAGAGAACTTACCGGACTCCCTAGCATCCCAATTTAAGGAATTTCACTTAGATGTGGTGGTTGTGACTCCCCTGATCTATGTTAATAAATTTCTAGGGAATATTACTCTCTTCCAGAGTCGTCTTGATCGGAATGTGGAACATCAAGAGTACGAAGAACAGGAAGAATACGAGATGACTATTCTTAATCACGGCCAGGCAGTCCCGATACTTAATCCTCCCTCAATCACAGGTGCCCATCATTCCAACTCCAACCATTGGACCTTAGATGAGCTTAGTTTAGTTAAAACCATTGCGGATCAATGTGCTCTAGCGATTCATCAAGCCCATCTCTATCAGCAGGTACAGGAACTCAATGCGGATCTAGAATGCCAGGTGCAAGCCCGAACCGCTGAACTGGAACAAAAAATGCAGGAACTAGAGCGGCTTAATGCCCTCAAAGATGATTTTCTCAGTACGGTTTCCCATGAGTTGCGTACCCCGATGGCAAATATCAAAATGGCCATTCATATGTTGAAACAATTTCCCTTGGAGCAACGCCAAGAACGCTATTTAACCATTCTCAGTAATGAATGTAATCGAGAAACGGAACTGATTAATGACTTATTAGATTTACAACGACTAGAAGCCGGCCGCACCCCCATTCAGCAGGAAATCATTGATCTAAATAGTTGGCTCCCCTTAGTGGTAGAACCTTTTCGCAACCGCATGCAGCAACGGAATCAAGCTCTCCACATCCATCGCCCCGAAGTCTTACCCCAGATTGAATCCAATCGCCATGCCCTAGAACGAATTCTTGCGGAATTATTAAATAATGCCTGTAAGTATACCCCTGCGGCGGGGCAAATTGCCTTAAATGTTGTGATGAGTTCTGATGGATCGATTTTACCCAGCCATCCCAGGGCGATCGCCGGGGATTATATTCAGTTTCAGGTCATTAATCCCTCAGAAATTCCTGCCACTGAACTGCCGCGTATTTTTGAAAAATTTTATCGAATTCCCAATGCAGACCCCTGGCATCAAGGGGGAACTGGTTTAGGATTAGCTTTAACCAAAAAACTGGTGGAACAATTGCGCGGGGAAATCGATGCCCAAAGCAATGAAGGGATCACCTCCTTTACCTTGACCCTACCATTAGTTACATCCCAGGATTAGTGCGCAGTCCGCAAAAATGAGCATGATAGAATTTAACTGCCCCATTGAGCCAAATGCAACCCTATAATGCAGCCCTACAGAGGAGTAGCACCATGATTCACCATTCCCTCACCCTTGGCTTCGGAGCAGGAATTGCCTTGCTAGCCATGGTTGAAGTCAAGGCCCTAGAGCCTTACAGGCACTCCCTTCTTTTGGGGCAAAGTGGTGCAGAACTGTTAGAGCAGGGGGGCCCCATTGAGAGTCAGGGAGTTCCCGTACCCCAACCCGCGCCCAACCTAGAGGGTGCCGATCGCCAGTTAGAGGAAAGCGCAGACTTGGCCCGTCAACAGGCTGCCTCCGATATTATTCGCCAAGCCCAGGACTATAGTTTGCTCAATGATGGCTATGTGGGCAACCCCAACTATGTGGGCTGGACGGGGGGAGAACAGATGGGTCTAGATTACCTAACACCGGATCCCTACATTGGCAGTTGGGGAGATGGCTACTGGCCCTATACCCTTGGATTCTAATTGAGTTCTCATTGCCCCATTTTTCTAAATCCCATTTTATTGAATCGCTCCTATTTCTTTGGCCCCCATGACCGCTGACAATATTTCCGATCGCGCTGCCAAACAAGAAGGTCAACTCCTTGCCCTCTTCACGGCCCTTGGCTATGGGCTATTTACCCTACTCCCAGATAGCCATAGTCTAATGGTGGCTTGGCCCTGGGTCTTTATTTGGCAAGTGACCCTCATCCTACCCATCCTTTGGTTTTTGCAAAATCTGGCCTATCAACGGCGGATTCAACTCCTAGGCAATGGATTTGATGGGGTGATCTTACTGCTGCTTTTGGGTTTGGGCATTTCGGGAACGTTTAGTGAATTTCCCAATCAGGCCCGTTGGTTTGGCTGGGCGGCGGTGGGGGGATGTGCGGCCCTCTATGCCCTAAATGCCTGGCTGCGAAAGCGCGATCGCCAACAACAGTTGCTTCAATGGCTGGGCTATTTCACGATTGTTTTTATCATCTGGAGCTTATTTCTCTGGCTCAAAGATACGATTTTCCCAGAGTATCTTCGTATTCAAGAATTGAGTACTCAGGGTTTCAATATTGGCCTGAACCATCAAAACCTAGAATTTCGCAACTGGGCCCCCATGGGTCATCAAAACTATGTGGCGGGCTTTTTGCTGCTCAGTTTACCCTTGCTGGGGGCACTGGCCTGGCAAGGTGGGAATGGCGATCGCTGGTGGCGAACCCGTTGGTTTTGGTTAGGGGGCCTGGGCTTGGGCTTCGTCGATCTCTATTCCACCAATTCCCGGGGTGGCTGGCTGGGTCTGATTACGATTTTAGTGATTATCACACCGACCATCTGGCAGCAATGGCGACAGCGATCGCCCTGGGGACAGCATTGGTTTTTCCACCCCTGGATCATGGGAACTGGGATCACACTGGTGATGGCCCTGTTTTTATTTTTTACTAACTCCCGCCTCCGCCGCTCTCTCCTTGCTCTGGGCAAAGGCTACGAAGGGACGGAACTGGCCTACCGTTGGATTACTTCCGAGGCTGGTTGGCTCATGGGTTGGGATCATCCCCTGACGGGCCATGGTTTAGGAACCGTTCCCCTGGTCTATCAGAGGTATCGGCCGGTCTGGGCGGGCCGGGAAGCGGAATTGGTATTTCAACTCCACAATACCCCCATGCAGATTTGGGCTGAGTTGGGCCTGTGGGGGGTGGCTAGTTTACTGCTGCTAGTGGGTTTATTATTCTATTGGCTATTTCAACGACACCGTTGGCTGGATAGCCTAGATGGGGGCGATCGCCCCTGGGTATTAGCCCTATACGCTGCCTTTGGGGGCTACGCCGTCCTGAGTGTAACGGACTATCAACTCGATAATATTAGTATTAGCGGCATCCTCATTTTTGAACTGGCCCTGCTCACCACATTTATCCGCACCGGCCTGGGCCAGTCACCGCCGCCGCGCACTCGCTTCCGCTATGCCCTAACCACCGTCGGCATTGGCCTCGGAATCGTCTTAGCCATAGTTCTCTGGTTAATTCCCATTCAACGGGCCTGGCAACTATCGAGTCAAGGCTTTCTCGCTCTCCTGGAAGAGACCCCAAATTGGGAACAGTTTACTAAAAAACTCACTGCTGCCCAAGAACTGGCTCCCTGGGAACCCTATTATCCCTTTCAACTGGGCTGGAACCTAGGAAATCGGGGACTGAGAGGAACGGAAACCGACAGGGAAAACCAGCAGTCCTTAATGACTCAGGCGATCGCTGAATTTAACCAAGGGAATCGCATCTCACCGGATCAGGAATTTGGCCATAGCAATGTGGCATGGTTATATCTTCGCACTGAACCCCAGGGTGCGCTTTATCCCTTTGGGCGAGCCAGCCAGCTCGTCCCTGCGAAACGGGGGAATTTTCTAGGTTTAGGTCTGACCCTACTCTACCTGAATCAGGAATCCTTAGGGACGGAAGCCCTGACCCTAGAAGCCCTCAGGGATCCCTCATTTATTACCAGTCCCCTATGGCGAGACCCCCTACTTACCCCACTCTATCCCCGTGTTTTAGAGGCCCTGAGCGATCGCTATCAAGCCTTACAAACGGAATTTCCGGTGACGAATACCACTGGCCGCTATGCTCGGCAAGTCGATGCCGTCTTACTCTGGTGGAAAAAAGACTACGCTGGGGCCATGGCGGTACTTAAGGATCTGCCTCCCCAATTTCAATCCGCCATCCTACAGGATTTGATTGAGTTTGAGCAAAAAGACTTTCAGGCCCCCACCGTTCCTGATCTTCAAGACCTGCGCCCGGATCAGCTTTTTTTACTCGCTTGGGGATCGGCCCAGAATCGGCCCAGATTATTACAAACTGCCTGGAGCAAAGCCACCCAAGAAACCCTGCCGGCCCATCAAATGAAAGATTTATTGGACAGTATCTCTGATGCAGAGGATCCGGCAACGCGCACGGACTTTGATACCTGGCTCCGGTTTAAGTCTCCTGCGGTTGCGGTCACATTTCAGCGGGCGGGCTTTGGTGTACTCAGCCGTCATATTGATGGCCCCCAACCCGTAGACTTTTTTGTCTCAAACCAAAATTTAGTTCTCTCTGCCCTATTCCAAGATCTATGGCCCAGTAATATTTTTCTGCCGGATTTAGATAAGTCCCTCGAACCCGATCGCCAGCACCTGCTCACCCAACTGAATTTAGGGCTTAATTAGCTCCCCATCCCTGGGATTTTGTCTACACAATGTAACATTTCTGTAATGTATCGTTATCAGCCCTAACCTTTTCGGTAGGATGCAAACAGAGTGCCATTATCCAAAATCGAGACATAGCGACTATGGTCAATACTGTAACCAAGCCTGAATTTGACGAACTACGCCCCGGTATCAAAGCTCCGGCGAAGGAGACCATTCTCACTCCCCGCTTTTACACCACAGACTTTGATGCAATGGCGGAGCTAGATGTTTCCGAAAATCTGGACGAACTACAGGCCATTATCGAAGAATTTCGCACCGACTATAACCGTCACCACTTTGTCCGGGATGCAGAATTTGAACAGTCCTGGGATCACATTGATGGTGAAACCCGGCAACTCTTTATTGAATTTCTAGAGCGTTCCTGCACCGCTGAATTTTCGGGATTTTTGCTCTACAAGGAACTCAGCCGCAAGCTGAAAAATCGCAACCCGGTTTTAGCGGAAGGATTTGCGCTGATGTCGCGGGATGAGGCTCGCCATGCGGGTTTCCTCAATAAGGCCATGTCGGACTTTAATTTATCCTTGGATCTAGGCTTTTTAACCCAGAGCCGCAGCTACACCTACTTTGAGCCAGAATTTATTTTCTATGCCACCTATCTTTCCGAGAAAATTGGCTACTGGCGGTATATCACCATCTATCGCCATCTCGAAAAGAACCCCGAAGATCGGATTTATCCTATTTTCCGTTTCTTTGAAAACTGGTGTCAGGATGAGAATCGCCACGGAGACTTCTTTGATGCGGTGATGCGGGCCCAACCCCAAATGCTAGATCGCCCCCGCAGCTTCTGGCAAAAAATTAAAGATATTCCTGGTTCCTTTTCTGGCAAAGCCTGGGCCCGGTATTTCATGGTATCCCTTGTCCCCCCCAAACTTTGGTGCCGCTTTTTCCTGCTGTCGGTCTTTGTCACCATGTATCTGAATGATCTCCAGCGATCTGATTTTTACGCCTCCATTGGCCTAAATGCCCGGGACTACGATCGGGAAGTGATTCTCAAAACCAATGAAACGGCGGGTCGGGTTTTCCCAATCATCTTGGATGTCGAACATCCTGAATTTTACGATCGCCTAGAACGGTGCGTAGAAAACAATGCCAAGCTGAATGAGATTGTCAGCGATGACACCACCCCAGGTTGGTTAAAGGGTCTGCGGAAACTACCCCTTTACTTAGCCAATGTGGGTGAGTTTTTCCGTCTATTCACCTTACCTGTGAAAGAAATTCCTGCCCAACAGGTGCGTTAATTCCAGCAAGACCTAAAGTATCAACGGATCAGACTCGGCGATCGCTACCCCAGGGATAGGGCGATCGCCCATTGCTGTAAAAAAACATGGGTCAAATTCTGAATTGGCATGACTTCAATTTTTTGTATTTTGAAGTAATGTTGTCATTGATGTTGAAAGATGAAGCCGGGGCGATCGCCCATTTTAAGGATCCGCAGATCCACTAAAGCTAAGCTGAGCCTGTCTTGGGGATGATAGCAAAGGATGGAATGTTTTTAATTTTTAATTTTTATTCTCTTGCATATATTTCGGATCATTACGCCAATATGAAAAGATTCTAAAACTTCTAAAACCCGATCTGGAACCCTACAACTCCAACTCAATCAGGGTTTAGACCTGTGATCGGTCAATTTTATCCCCAAACCAAATCCTTAGGATATTAGTAGAGGTATCTTTTTTCTTCGGAGTTGATCCCCAAATGGCAAGCTCTCCTGAAACCGTTTCTACCTGCCGCTTTTGTGCCTTTTATGACATTGAAGGTAGACGCGGTGGCCAATGTCAAAAACTATCCGTACCCGTGCGGGGATTTTGGCGGGCCTGCCCTTTGGCTCTTTCACCCTTTACAACTCCCCTGCCCTTACCCCAAGACCAAGTGATTAAGCTGGCGGAAGCCTCCCAGACATTACCTACCAAAACTCGTTTATTATTCTCCGATCGTGATCTCGAAGAAACTGTTTTACCTGATCAAGGCTAGGTTGGGCGGCGATCGCCCCTGGTTTGAGGGTAATGTAGGCCCCCACCGCACTGGCGAAGGTTAGGCAAGCTTGCTGCCACTGGGGATCAGCGAATTGCTTAGGGGTTCCCTGGACTAAGCCGTAGAGCCAACCCGCCACAAAACCATCCCCTGCTCCGGTCGTATCCACAGGCTTAACTTGAAAGGGATCAATCCTGCCCCGATGGCCCTGCCAGGCATAGGTAGTAGGTTCGGGGCCGTCCGTAATCACCACAGCGGCCTCTGGGCGATCGCCCCAGAGTTCCTGGCTAATGGCTTGGGGATCGGAGTCAGAGAAAAATAAATCCGCCTCTTCCTGGGACAATTTCAGATAATCTGCCTGCTTGAGAAATCCTTTAATTTCGGGAATGGCAGCGATCTCATCGGCCCAAAAGATTGGTCGCCAATTCAGATCCACCATCACCTTCCCTCCCTTTTGATGAATGGCCGCCACAGCTTGGTGCATGGCCGCAGCGGTGGCTGGAGCCGCCAAGCCCAGGGTTCCCACCACCAGATAGTCAGCTTCGGCAAATAATTCCTGGGGAAGGTCATCCCCCCTAAGACCCTCATCGGCAAACTGGGTGCAGTCCTCCGGCAAAAAACCAACAAAGCGGCGATCGCCCGTAGCATCATGGTGAACCAAGACCCGCCGTGTTGGCCAATTCTGAGCGACCTGTAAGCCCCGCAGATCAACGCCTACTGCCTCTAAATTCTGACGAATAAGGGAACCATCGGCATCATCCCCGATCGCCCCCAAAAAAGCCGCTGGAATGCCCAAATTAACCACACCACAGGCTACATTCGCCGGTGCCCCTCCCATATAGGCTTTAATTTCGTTGGTCGTTGTATTTTGAAGGCAGTCGAAAAGAACTTCGCCAAGGGATAAAATATTAACCATTCTTAACCACTAATAACTATTCGTCACATCTTAAATAACAATTAATTTGTATGTACTTTTGTTACTCTCCACTGATGTTCTTCGACATTTCCATTGACAATGTAAAGTTAGAATTACTAGATTATAAATGAATTGCTCCTGTCGATTAAACCTAGGATCGTTCATTCACCTATTGGATAACCTTAGGGACACCTCGAAAAATTGCTCGAACTGCTAAAAATAGAGGCTGAAATCATTGAAATATCGTTTGACGTCGCCCCAAAATTTGAATTAATCGAGGTGATCTATAGATCATTAAGACTTGCCTTTGGAAACGTTGCGCTTTTGTAGCAGATGCTTACTGCGTCAGTAGGAGGGATGGCGATTTATCACTCTTAATAAAACAAGAATCTATTATTGAGTTCTTTAATAAAATGTCAGCTAGGAACTATTTTTCAGTTCATGGGGCTCTTTAATGATGTTAATGATCCTTAGAATTTATGATCCATTTCCTTAGACTTTGAGTGTTCCAATTTTAAGATTTTTTCCATGAGTCATTTATTCCTAAATTTTTTTACATTTAGGTGTTCCTTGCATCAAGGGTTAGGCATAGGGCTATGACTTTTTCCTTCTCCTCTGCCTTTGATCTCGATTCCGGGCAAGATCCCTACACCATTATTCGCTCCAGTTGTGCCCGCTTACCCTTTCTCATTGCCTTTTACCACCCCCTTGGCTCCCTCATTACCGTCAATCAAGAATTCACCTCTATCCTTGGCTGGGATACCTCGGATTTAGTTACCACCGATGTCCTGGCGGCCTGCTTCCCCGACCCAGGGACTCACCAACAATTTCGGGACTGGATGATCCAACCGGCTCCAGGCTGGCGAGAAATTCCTACCCATAATCGCGATGGTCGCCTGATTGAAACCCTTTGGGCCGTTGTCAAATTCCCCAATGGCAGTGGCATGATTTGTGGACAAAATATTACTCCCCTCAAGCACCTCCAGACCTCCCTCCTCGAAACCAGTGAACGCTACGCCCTATTGGTGATGGGCATTAACGACGGTGTCTGGGATTGGGACTTAAATACCGATGAAGTGTTCTACTCATTTCGCTGGAAAACCCTCCTAGGCTATGGCGACGATGAACTGGGCAACCACATTAGCGATTGGCTCTCTCGCATTCATCCCCAGGATGTAGAGCGGGTCAAGCTAAATCTCACCCTCCATATTCAGGGTCAAACACCCCACTTCCAGCAGGAATTTCGCATCCAGCATAAAAATAGTGGCTATCGCTGGGCCCTTGTGCGCGGTTTAGCCTTGCGGGATCCCCAAGGCAAAGCCTATCGAATTTCTGGCTCCCTCACAGATTTAACAGAACACCGCCTAGCGGAAGCCCAACTCCTCCACGATGCCCTTCACGATGCTCTAACAGGTCTAGCTAATCGAACCCTTCTCTTTGATCGCATTGCCCAATCTATTCGCCATGGTCGCCGTCGCCCCAACTACAATTTTGCCCTGCTGTTCATTGACATCGATCGCTTCAAGGTGATTAACGATAGTCTCGGCCATAGCTTAGGAGATAAGGTACTGATTGAAATCTCCAAACGTTTGACCGCCATCCTACGCCCTGATGATACAGTAGCCCGTTTGGGGGGTGATGAGTTTGTGATTCTCCTAGACGACATGGTCAGTCCTGAGGATGCTCTTTCCGTAGCCGATCGCATACTTCGGGATATGGAACGACCCTTCATGATCAAAGGGGAGACCATTTTTACCAATGCCAGTATTGGCATCGCCCTGCGCGCCAAGGATTCCGATCAACCGGAAGATTATGTGCGGAATGCTGACTTAGCCATGTATCGGGCCAAATTGGCGGGGGGACAACGGTATCAAATTTTTACCGACGATATGCACGTCATGTCCCGGGAACGATTAGCCGTTGAAATTAATCTGCGGCGGGCCCTAGAAGAAAAGGAATTATGCCTCTACTACCAGCCCATCTATAGCCTCCAGGATAATCGCCTCAAGGGATTTGAAGCTCTGATCCGCTGGCAACACCCCCAGGAGGGACTGGTGGGCCCAGAACGTTTTATTGATTTGGCGGAAGAAACGGGCCTGATTATTCCCATTGGCAATTACGTTCTCTGGCAAGCCTGCCAACAAATGCAAGCTTGGCTCACGGAATTCCCTGGGGATGATCTATCCATCAGCGTCAATGTCTCCAATCGCCAGTTTATTCAACCGAAGATCGTTGAGCAGGTGCTAACCACCCTAGAGCGCACCCAATTGTCCCCCCACTGCCTGCAACTGGAAATTACAGAAACAATGGTCATTGAAAATCCCGAACTGATGCAGCAGGTTTTACTGGATCTCAAGGCCCATGATATTCGCCTCAACATGGATGACTTCGGCACGGGTTACTCGTCCCTCAGTTACTTGGCCCGTTTACCCATTGATGTCTTGAAAATCGATCGCAGCTTTGTGCAGCAAATTCAGGAAGGAGATGAAAAATTAGAAATTATTCGGGCGATCGCCAGCCTTGCCTGTAGTCTCAACCTAGAAGTCGTCGCCGAAGGCATTGAAACCGCCCATCAAGTCAGTAAACTAAGGGAACTTGGCTGTCAGTATGGCCAAGGCTATTACTTTGATCGCCCCCTATCCCTAGAGGCTGCCACAGAATTATTAGCGAGAACTCCCCGATAGGGCCGATGTTAGTAGTTCTATCGGAATCATATTACAGGCCACCATTTTACTAATGAGAGGCGGCCCCACCTTGGATGAAATAATACCTTGGAGATTACTGCTATCCTTAATGGACAACACCAACTGACCCATAATTGAGCTTGCATCGGGAGGTGTGCCACCATCTGTGGGAATGAGCTTAATTAATTCCGAGAATTCTTGACAGGAACTGGTGCTAATGTGTTCAGCCAAGGCATCACTCACTTGGGTCACAGTACTATTCATGACATCATCGGGCAAAGCAGATTGGGCTTGGGCAGACAATCCACCCCCTAGACACAAACTACCCAGGATCACGGCGAAACTCAGTTGATTTATTTTCTTGAGCATGAAATTATTCTCCGATACCTCATCACTTACCACCATAACTTTTAGAAAGGTGGTTGTGGCAGGGTAATCAAGGTCTCTTTAGTCCCAGTCTTGGCAAAAATAAACCAGGCACCTCGTTGTCAAGTACACCTTATCAAAAACTTTGGGTCTAAAACCCCGTCCTTTAGGACGGCTTTATGTCAGCTATGTTAATATAAGAATATGCTCATCCTTGAATCCAAACTCAAAGGGAAAGACAGTCAGTTTAGCCTAGTCAACGAGGCTATTCGGACAGTTCAGTTCGTTAGGAACAAAGCCTTACGGTTTTGGATGGAGGGAAATAGCAAGTCGCAATACGACCTGAACAAATACTGTGCAGTCTTGGCGAAAGAGTTTGAATGGGCAAAGAAGCTTAACTCCCAGGCACGGCAAGCTGCGGCAGAGCGGGCATGGTCAGCTATTGCGAGATTCTTTGATAACTGCAAGAAGTCGATTCCAGGCAAGAAGGGTTATCCCAAGTTTCAGAAAGACAACCGCTCGGTGGAGTACAAAACGACTGGGTGGAAACTTTCAGATGACCGGAAATCTATCACCTTTACCGATGGTTTTGGCATAGGTAGTTTTAAGCTATTAGGCAGCCGTGACTTAAATTTTTACTCAATTGACCAAATCAAGCGGGTGAGAATTGTTAGACGGGCTGATGGCTATTACTGCCAGTTTTGCATTGCAGTTGATCGAGAAGTAACGACTGACCCCACGGGCAATGCTTTAGGTATTGACCTAGGGCTGAAATACTTTTTGGCTGGTTCTGATGGCTGTACAGTTGAAAATCCTCGTTGCCTGAGAAAGTCTGAGCAAGCACTTAAGCGTTTGCAACGGCAAATATCTCGCAAGGCGAAGGGGTCAAAGAACCGCATCAAAGCCAGAAAGCGACTGGCAAAAAAACACTTGCAAATATCCAGGCAGCGCAAAGATTTCGTGGTAAAAACTGCGAGAGCGTTAATCTTGTCTAGCGACCTGTTAGCCTATGAAAATTTGCAAGTGCGTAACATGGTTAAGAATCATTCATTGGCTAAATCCATCTCTGATGCAAGTTGGGGAATGTTTGTGCAGTGGCTTGGATATTTTGGGAAAGTATTCGGCAAGGTTGTTGTGCCAGTACCGCCTCAATTCACTAGCCAAGAATGCGCAAACTGCGGGCATCGAGTTCCAAAAACTCTGAGTACCCGTACCCATACTTGTCCAAAATGCGGATATTCCGAATGTCGGGATGTCAATGCAGCACGGGTAATTTTGCAAAGGGGATTGAAAGTAGCATCTGAACAGTACCCACGGGCAGTGGGAAACTTAACGCTTGGGGAGAGTTTAGTCCCTACTTTGAGCAATGAGAGTTGTTCAAAGCAAACTATCTCGATGAACCAAGAATCCCCGTCTCTTTAGAGCGGGGAGTGTCAAACTGGATCAATGCGTTTACCCTAAAGGCCATATTCACTGTATGGACGGATGGGGTATTCCGCGAGTACGATAATTCTTTGAATCCCCTAGGAGGACATTAATCATGGGACTCAATGTGGTGAATCTTGTCGGCCGGGTCGGCACAGAACCAGATGTGAAATATTTTGAGTCGGGTAGTGTCAAATGCCGCCTCACATTAGCTGTTAATCGCCCCACCAAAGATGATCAACCCGACTGGTTTAACTTAGAGCTTTGGGGGAAAACTGCCGAAATTGCCGCCAACTATGTGCGAAAAGGTAGCCTGATTGGTGTCAAAGGCTCTCTCAAATTGGATCAATGGGCCGATCGCGCCACAGGTGCCCCCCGATCTAGCCCCGTTGTCGTCGTCGATAAATTAGACTTACTCGGCTCCAAGAAAGATACTGAAGCCCATGCCGGTCAAATTCGGGAAACCGCCAGCGAATTTTAGCCGCGCTCAAGATGGGCCCCAGAACTAGGGCTTCGTTTTAACACAGACCGAGCCATGAACCAGTGTTTGACAGGCCAAGCGGTAGGTGTCTGGCTTGCGGCGCAGCTTTCGTTCCTCTACTTTTGTTCGAGGCGAAAGGCTGTCCATCCCTTCGACAATTTCAACGATGCAGGTGCCACACTGGCCGTAGCCATTGCAATTCATTAATTTCCCTTTTAGAGTATAAATATCAATTCCTGCCTCTAGGGCCTTCGCGCGTAAATTAGCTCCATCGGCAACGATAATTTCCCGATCTTCTTTAATAAACTTAATATTTGTGCCTCCAGATTCAGCTTTACTTGCCATAGCGACTCACGATAGTTACACTTCTTTATACATTCTCATTCTGGCAGAAAACTAGCCAAGGGTTGGCTCATATACGGTCAGGTTGACAGCTACACTCATAGTAGTGGCGCGGTAAACTCACCGTGATCCGGCCAAATTAATAAAATTTCATCATGCAAACTCTAAACTTTTGTATAGGAGGAGCGTAGTCAATGGGACTACCCTGGTACCGAGTTCACACTGTCCTGATTAACGATCCGGGGCGGTTGATTGCGACCCACCTGATGCACACGGCTCTGGTGGCAGGTTGGGCCGGATCAATGGCCCTCTACGAGCTAGCCATTTTCGATCCAAGTGATCCGATTCTCAACCCAATGTGGCGGCAAGGTATGTTTGTGCTGCCCTTCATGACTCGCTTGGGCATTACTGGCTCTTGGGCGGGTTGGAGTATTACCGGCGAAACCGGTCTTAATCCTGGTTTCTGGAGCTTTGAAGGCGTGGCCTTGGCTCACATTGTTCTTTCTGGGTTATTATTCCTAGCCGCCATCTGGCATTGGGTCTACTGGGATTTGGAATTATTCCGTGATCCCCGCACGGGCGAACCAGCCCTAGATTTGCCGAAAATGTTTGGGATTCACCTATTTCTGTCTGGCTTACTATGTTTTAGCTTTGGGGCATTCCACCTCACGGGCTTATTTGGGCCGGGGATGTGGGTGTCTGACCCCTACGGATTAACCGGTAGTGTACAGCCCGTTGCACCTGCTTGGGGCCCAGAAGGCTTTAACCCCTTTAATCCGGGAGGGATTGTTGCCCACCACATTGCTGCGGGGATTGTGGGGATTATCGCTGGCTTATTCCACCTGTTGGTGCGGCCCCCACAGCGACTCTACAAAGCCCTGCGGATGGGGAACATTGAAACCGTTCTCTCTAGCAGTATTGCCGCCGTCTTCTTTGCCGCCTTTGTGGTGGCTGGAACCATGTGGTATGGCAGTGCCGCTACCCCCATTGAGCTATTTGGCCCTACTCGTTATCAGTGGGATAGCAGCTATTTCCAACAGGAAATTAATCGTCGGGTTCAAGGCTCCTTGGCTGCTGGCGATAGCTTGGAGCAGGCTTGGTCTGCTATTCCAGAAAAGCTTGCATTTTATGACTATATCGGCAATAACCCCGCCAAAGGTGGTTTGTTCCGTACCGGTGCAATGAATAACGGCGATGGCATTGCCCGAGGCTGGAAAGGCCATGCGGTTTTCAAGGATAAGTCTGGGGAAGAGCTATTCGTGCGGCGGATGCCCAACTTCTTTGAAAACTTCCCTGTGGTTCTCACTGATAAGGATGGCGTTGTCAAGGCGGATATTCCCTTCCGTCGGGCTGAATCTAAGTTTAGCTTTGAGCAGCAAGGGGTAACGGTCAGCTTCTATGGCGGTGAACTGAGTGGCCAAACCTTTAGTGATCCCAACACCGTCAAGAGCTATGCCCGTAAGTTGCAATTGGGTGAAGCCTTTGAGTTTGACCAAGAAACCCTCAACTCCGATGGGATTTTCCGCACTAGCCCGCGCGGTTGGTTCACCTTTGGCCATGCGGTCTTTGCGTTGCTCTTCTTCTTTGGCCATATTTGGCATGGTGCCCGCACCCTCTTCCGGGATGTGTTCTCTGGGATTGACCCCGAACTATCGGCGGAGCAGGTGGAGTGGGGCTTCTATCAAAAAGTGGGTGATCTATCTACCCGCCGTAAGGAACCTGTCTAATCTCGTTGACTCACGTTAGGAGGATTTAACCCATGGAAAGCATTGCTTACGTGTTTATTTTTGCCTGTTTAATTGCATTGTTCTTCTTTGCCATCTTCTTCCGGGAGCCTCCCCGGATTACCAAAAAGTAAGCTGAGTTGGGGTTAAGTCTCTCCTGATCTCAAAAAGATCTAAGGCTTAACCTCAATATTCGCGAATATTTGTGGAAAAATAAAAATCCAAAAATTAATGGGCGATCGCTGCGGTGATGGCCCATTTTTCATAGATGCCCCAAAGAATCGCAAATGGGGGAAAGTTAGGGTTTAAGGGTCGTGATTACACCTTATCGAAGAGGGACACCTTAGCCAATAGTCCGATCAAGGCTAACACTAGGGCAATGACAAAAGACCATAGACGGGCATCTGTTCCCGTTTGTCTAGCGCGGAGATCGTCTACCTTGTCATCCATGGCTTTGATCTGGGCACCGAGCTTTTCGTCGACTCCTTTGATTTGGGTACTGAGTTTTTCATCTAACCCATCAATCTTGGCCTGGCTAACCTTGACTTCTATGGTCAGGGCTTGAATATCCCCCTGCATAGACTTGATATCGCCCTGCATGGATTTCATATCGGACTGCATAGAGGCGATCGCATCCAACACTTGCCCTAGCTCTGATTTGGTGGATATTTCACTCATGACTCACGCCCCTTCAGAGTTACACTCTGTCAAACAATGTCACCTTTGCCAGTAGTCCAGCCATCGTGAAGAACAGAGCCACCAAGAAGGCCCATAGGCGGTTATCGGTAGATGTCTGACGCTTGCCTAGGTCATCTATTTTGGTGTCAAGCGCGTCAATTTTTGCCTGATTAACCCTGACTTCTATGGTTAGAGCTTGAATGTCACCCTGTATGGACTTGATATCCCCCTGCATAGACTTGATATCGCCCTGCATGGATTTCATATCGGACTGCATAGAGGCGATCGCAGTTAACACTTGCCCTAGTTCTGATTGGGTGGCTGGTTCACTCATGGCTCACGTTATCCCTGCCAATATCAAACGGAGAGGGGGGGATTCGAACCCCCGGAAGGTGTGACCCTTCAACAGATTTCAAGTCTGCCGCAATCGACCACTCTGCCACCTCTCCTAAAAATTTTTAGGCCATTAAATTAACTCAACAGAACTATATTCTACAATAATCCTTGGAAAAATTTATTCCTGACAACACGAGAGGCTAACATGACCCATGTATAGGGCACAGGAAATCCTATATGGTAAATAAATAATTGAACTCCATGTTTTTTGGTTTTAGTAACGGCCCATGATTGATCTTTCTGGACTTAAACGAGACATTACCCTGATCAGCGATCGCCTGGGGAAAGCCCAGGACTATCTTTGACCCCCCTGCCCTCCATGCCAAAATTACGGATCTGGAACAGGTGGCGGCCCAGCCCAATTTTTGGGATGATCAATCCCTGGCTCAGGCAACCCTACAGCAATTAACAGACGCAAAATTTACCCTGGAGCAGCTAGATCGGTGGACATCTTCCCTGGAGAATAGTGGTACGGCCCTAGAGCTTTTAGAGGTAGAAGATGATCCGGGTCTTTACGATGAAGCCGTAGAAGTATTGGGCCAGCTTGATCAAGAGTTAAGCCGTTGGGAACTGGAGCAACTTTTGAGTGGCCCCTACGACAAGAATGGGGCCATCCTAACCATTAATGCCGGTGCCGGTGGAACCGATGCCCAAGACTGGGCGGAAATGCTTCTACGCATGTACACTCGTTGGGCCGAAGGCCGGGGCTATAAGCTGCACTTAACGGAACTATCTGAAGGAGAAGAGGCAGGGATTAAATCGGCAACATTGGAAATTGACGGTCGCTATGCCTATGGTTACTTACGCTCCGAAAAAGGAACCCACCGCCTGGTGCGAATTTCCCCCTTTAACGCCAATGGTAAGCGGCAAACGAGTTTTGCGGGCATAGATGTGATGCCCCAGTTAGATCACAGTGTCACCCTAGACATTCCGGAAACGGACTTAGAGATTAGTACCTCTCGCTCGGGTGGAAAAGGGGGGCAAAATGTCAATAAAGTGGAAACGGCGGTTCGAGTCGTCCATCTTCCCACAGGTTTGGCAGTGCGCTGTACCCAGGAGCGATCGCAGCTTCAAAATAAAGAAAAAGCCCTTGCCCTCCTCAAGGCTAAATTATTAATTATTGCCCAGGAACAAAAAGCCCAAGAAATTTCGGATATTCGTGGTGATATTGTAGATGCGGCCTGGGGCAATCAAATTCGTAATTATGTTTTTCATCCTTACCAGATGGTCAAAGACCTACGCACCGAAGAGGAGACCACCGCGATCGCCGATGTCATGGACGGCGAGATTGATGCCTTTATCCAGGCCTACCTGCACCGTAGTACGGAATAATCATGAATGATGGTAGTATTGACTTCTTATTAATTTATTTATTTTTCTTCGTTTTTCAACGTTGCCTTCAATGTTCCTACGTTTTTTCCTATGGACAGCCATGGGACATTTCTGGGATCACAGGGTTTAATGTATCACAAGGTTAAGTTATGATAAGGGGACTGTTCCCATTAATGATTATTCAGTGTCAGGAGATAATATAGATGACCCAAGCGACCCTGGAACTAAATTATACGAGTGCCACCTACAAAGATGCCTACAGTCGTATTAATGCGATTGTGATTGAGGGTGAGCGGGAAGCCCATGACAACTACACTCAACTGGCACAGTTGCTCCCAGACGACACCGATGAACTCATCAGGCTTTCTAAGATGGAAGCTCGTCATAAAAAGGGGTTTGAAGCCTGCGGTCGCAATCTAGAGGTTGAACCGGATCTCAAGTTTGCTGAAGAGTTTTTCTCGAAGTTACACCAAAATTTCCAGGATGCCGCTGCCGCCGGTCAAATCGCCACCTGCTTGGTGATCCAGGGCTTGATTATCGAATGCTTTGCCATTGCTGCATATAACATTTACATTCCCATGGCGGATCCCTTTGCCCGTAAAATCACTGAGGGCGTAGTCAAGGATGAATACACCCATCTCAACTTTGGAGAGGAGTGGCTTAAGGCAAACTTTGAAACCAGTAAAGAAGAGGTAGAAGCAGCTAATCGCCAAAATCTTCCTCTTGTCTGGAAAATGCTGAATCAAGTAGAAGCGGATGCAAAAGTATTGGGCATGGAAAAAGATGCCATGGTCGAAGACTTTATGATTCAGTACAGTGGGGCCCTCGAGAATATTGGTTTTACCACCCGTGAAATCATGAAAATGTCCGTTTATGGCCTAACTGCGGCATAATGAACGGTTAACTCACTTACCGGTTGCCCTACGCCCATGTTTGGATTGATTGGCCATCTAACTAGCCTCGAACACGCCCAAGCTGTTGCCCATCGTCTAGGCTATCCTGAGTACGGGGATCAAGGGTTAGAGTTCTGGTGTATGGCCCCACCCCAAATTGTGGATGATATTGTGGTCACCAGTGTCACTGGAAAGACCAT
Organism: Candidatus Synechococcus calcipolaris G9; assembly: GCF_029582805.1. NCBI lineage: Bacteria > Bacillati > Cyanobacteriota > Cyanophyceae > Synechococcales > Synechococcaceae > Synechococcus > Candidatus Synechococcus calcipolaris. The sequence goes on from NZ_JAKKUT010000002.1 coordinate 1,175,642, forward strand.
TTACGGTAAGTACATTGAGTCCTGTTTTTTGCCGGAAATGCTGGCTAGTCAACGGGTGAAGGCGGCTACACGGAAAATTATTAATGCCATGGCCCACGCCCAGAAACACGACATTGATATTACGGCATTGGGGGGATTTTCCTCGATCATCTTTGAGAATTTTGATCTAGAGAAAATGTCCCATGTGCGAAATGTGGATTTAGATTTTCAACGATTTACCACAGGGAACACCCATACCGCCTATGTGATCTGTCAACAGATTGAACATGCCGCCCCCCAAGTAGGTATTGATCTGAGCCAAGCCACGATCGCTGTGTGTGGAGCAACGGGAGACATTGGTAGTGCAGTGTGTCGCTGGCTGGATGCCTGTTTAGAGGTTAAAGACTTACTTTTAGTAGCCCGTAACCGCGATCGCCTGAACGAATTACAAACGGAATTGGGGCGAGGCAAAATTCTGCCCCTAGAAGAGGCCCTACCCTTGGCAGATATTGTCGTTTGGGTTGCCAGTATGCCCAAGGGTGTGGAGCTTGATCCCCAGACATTAAAGAATCCTTCCCTAATGATTGATGGCGGGTATCCGAAAAACATGGCAACAAAGCTTCAACATCCAGGGATTCATGTCCTCAATGGCGGTATTGTTGAGCACTCTTTGGATATTGATTGGAAGATCATGGAAATCGTAAGTATGGATGTCCCTTCTCGGCAGATGTTCGCCTGTTTTGCCGAGGCGATGCTCCTAGAGTTTGAAGGGTGGCATACTAATTTTTCCTGGGGACGGAATCAAATTACCGTAGAGAAAATGAAACAGATTGGTCAGGCTTCCCTTAAGCACGGCTTTCAGCCCCTCTTACTGGGGATGTGATTTTTAATTTTAAGTCTAATTTTTAAGTGTCATTCAAGTTCAATAAGGAATCAAAAAAATAATGGCTGGTGAACGTCGCACGCTCCTCCTCGACTTTGAAAAACCCTTAGCGGAATTGGAAAGTCAAATTCAACAGGTGCGGGATAAATCCTCAGAGTTGGGTGTGGATGTTGCCGATCAAATTCGTGATTTAGAGCAGCGGGCCCGCCATGTCCGTCAAGAAATTTTCAGTAAGCTGACCCCGGGACAAACCCTACAGGTGGCGCGTCATCCCCGCCGGCCCAGTACCCTAGATTATATCCAAGCCATTAGTGACGAGTGGTTAGAACTCCATGGCGATCGCCGTGGGAGTGATGATCCAGCGATTGTGGGCGGAGTGGGCCGGTTAGGTCAGCAACCTGTGGTCATGCTCGGCCATCAAAAGGGGCGAGATACTAAGGACAATGTGGCCCGTAATTTTGGCATGGCATCCCCCGGAGGCTACCGCAAGGCGATGCGATTAATGGAACACGCCAATCGCTTTAGTCTGCCCATTCTCACTTTTATTGACACCCCTGCGGCTTGGGCGGGCATTGATGCCGAGAAATTTGGCCAAGGGGAGGCGATCGCCTATAACCTACGGGAAATGTTTCGCCTAGATGTGCCGATCATTTGTACGGTGATTGGGGAAGGCGGTTCCGGCGGGGCCTTAGCCATTGGCGTGGGCGATCGGTTGCTGATGTTTGAACATGCGGTGTATAGCGTTGCGCCACCGGAAGCCTGTGCGGCCATTCTTTGGCGAGATGCCCAAAAGGGCCCCATTGCCGCAGAGTCCCTGAAAATCACTGCCCCCGATCTCCTCAAATTAGGGATTATTGATGAAATTTTGCCCGAACCCATTGGCGCAGCCCACAGTGACCCAGTACAAGCTGCGGAAAATCTGAAGCAGTCCCTAGGGCATCATCTCGCTGATTTACAAAAAATGAGCGGGGCAGAGCGGCGAGAACTTCGCTATCAAAAATTCCGGCGCATGGGGGTTTTTAGCCAGGCTAATGAGAGCTAAGTTAGCGAGTCACCAGTCGCGAGTAACGGATTAACATGACCCATTCATCAACACCTCGGCAGGCCTTAATTACGGGTGCCAGTAGCGGCATTGGGGCTGCCACAGCCCTAGCCTTTGCAGCAGCAGGAATCAACCTGGTTCTTGTGGCCCGATCCCTGGAGAAACTGCATCAGGTGGGGGAGAAAGCAGCCCAGCAGGGCGTTAAGGTTGCCACCTATTCCCTGGATCTATCCGATCCTAGTTCGATTCAAGACTCCCTCAAGGATATCTTGGCGGAGGTGGGTGGAATCGATATTTTAGTGAATAATGCCGGCTTGGCCGTGAATGCCCCCCTGGCAGATATGCCCCTCGGAGATTGGCAATACCTCCTGAACTTAAATGTGACGAATGCCTGGCTCTGTAGTCAAGGGGTAATTCCTGGAATGCGATCGCGGGGGTGCGGTACGATAATTAATATAGTTTCCATTGCCGGACGACAGGTCTTTCCCAACTGGGGAGCCTACTGCGTGACTAAATTTGCCCTGATGGGACTGACTAAAGCCCTAGCCAGCGAAGAACGCTCCCACGGAATTCGTGTCATTGCCCTCTGTCCCGGTGCCGTTGATACCCCCCTTTGGGATCAGGAAACTATTGAAGGTAGCTTTGACCGCTCTGCTATGTTATCCGCTGACAGTATCGCCCAATCGATTCTCTATGCGGTAAATCTTCCCCAGAATGCTCTTGTGGAAGAGTTGATTCTGATGCCCTTGGGCGGTGCTCTTTAGGGAGTATCGTTCGTCCATTTACTTGCAGATTTCTACGATATCTCTATGACGATTTCTCCTCCTCAAAGCTTTAGTGCGTCTGAACCTAGTTTCAACGGGAAAAAGGACAGCAAAGACAATCAGCCCGCGATCCTCCCCGATCGCAATACCCACCAAGGAAAAGAACCCAAATTCCAAGCTCCTCCAGCGGATATTGCCAAGGAGGAAATGATGGCGGCGGTGCATTCCATCCTTGTGAATGTGGGGGAAGATGCGGAGCGGGAAGGCCTGCTGAAGACACCAAAACGGGTTGCCGAGGCCATGCAGTTTCTCACCAGTGGCTATAGCCAGTCCCTAGAAACCCTCGTAAATGGGGCAATCTTTGACGAAGGCCACGATGAAATGGTTCTCGTGCGGGATATTCATGCCTTTAGTCTCTGTGAGCATCATATGCTGCCCTTTATTGGCAAAGTCCATGTGGCCTATATTCCCAATCAGCGGGTCATTGGCCTGAGCAAGCTCGCACGCATTGTCGAAATGTATGCCCGTCGCTTACAGGTACAGGAACGCTTGACTCGCCAGGTGGCTGAGGCGATCGAGACGGTTTTAGATCCCAAGGGGGTTGCCGTTGTCATGGAAGCGAGCCACATGTGCATGGTGATGCGGGGGGTGCAAAAACCTGGCTCTTGGACGGTGACCAGTTCAATGATCGGGCAGTTTCGGGATGATTCCAAAACTCGGGAAGAATTTCTGAATCTGATTCGCCATCAACCCAACTTTTGAAGGTAAGCAAGAACGATTCATGGGTGGAGCCAGAACTCTAGAAATTAAATCCCTAGCATACCTGGGATTTAGGTTTTGTGTTCCACCGGTCAGTTCAAGGATAGGGCAACCCTTAAAATTCAGTCTATAAAACGTGTGGAAGGGAGAAGGCAATGGAACTGGCGACTAGAGTGATGCAGGTCAAACCATCAGTCACCTTAGCCATTGATACCAAAGCCAAGGGAATGCGGGCTGCGGGGGAAGATATCTGTAGCTTCAGTGCCGGCGAACCGGACTTTAATACCCCAGATCATATTAAACGGGCGGCCCAGGATGCTCTGGATCAGGGGAAAACTCGCTACGGCCCAGCGGCGGGAGAACCGGCTCTACGGGCAGCGATCGCCGAAAAACTGAACCGGGATAATCAGTTAGCCTACGCCCCTAGCAATATTGCCGTCACCAATGGTGGCAAGCAATCTCTCTTTAACCTCATGTTGGCCTTGATCAATCCCGGCGACGAAGTGATCATTCCCGCCCCCTACTGGTTGAGCTATCCAGAAATGGTTCATTTGGCAGCGGGGGTTCCGGTAATTGTACCCACCAATGCTGAAAGTGGCTATCGCATTACCCCAGAGCAATTAGAGGCGGCCATTACCCCGAAAACCCGCCTATTTGTCTTAAACTCTCCCAATAATCCCACGGGGATGGTCTATAGCCCAGGGGAAATTCAGGCCTTGGCTGAGGTAGTGGTTAAGCATCAGTTGTGGGTGGTATCCGATGAAATCTATGAAAAAATTCGCTACGATGATACCCCGCACCTGAGTATTGGTGCCGTGAGTTCTCCGGCCTTTGAACGTACCATTATTAGTAGTGGCTTTGCTAAGGCCTATGCCATGACCGGTTGGCGGGTGGGCTATTTAGCGGGCCCTGAGGAACTAATTAACGCCACGATTAAAATTCAGGGCCATAGCACATCCAATGTCTGTACCTTTGCCCAGTTTGGGGCGATCGCCGCCCTAAACGGTTCCCAGGATTGCGTAGAAACGATGATGATGGCCTTTAAGCAGCGACGGCAGATCATGTACGAGGGCATGGCCGCTATTCCTGGTCTGAGTTGTATCCAACCCAAAGGGGCATTCTATTTATTTGTGAATATCAGTAAAACAGGCTTGGGATCCCTAGAGTTTTGCGATCGCCTCCTAGGGGAAAAAAAAGTAGCCGTCATTCCCGGCAAAGCCTTTGGGGCAGACGACCACATTCGCTTATCCTATGCCACAGATGTAGAGACGATTCAAAAGGGTATTGAACGCATCGCTACATTTGTGTCGAGTATTTAGAATTTATTCCTCGGATGGAGATTCGGAGGCTTCCGGTAACTCTTTGGATTCGCAAAGAATATCCCAAGCGGCCTTGGCGGCTCTGCTCACCCGTTCTTCAAAGCCCTTGGCCTGGGTGGTCACCGTATCCGCACCGGATTTAATTTCCGAAACAGCCTTTTCTATAGCAGCTTGAACATCCGCCGGTAAACTTTTGAACTGGGCCGCCGTAAGACGTTGGAGAGCTTCAATGAGAGCTTTGGCGGCTTCCGTTACCTCTGCTGGATCAACGGTCTCCTCAACAGGAGTATCAACAGAGGTGGTTGATTCTTCACTCATGATTTCTTTGACTCCAGGAATTACAACTAGATAGGTCTGCTTGGAGTATACCGCGTGTTTCCGGAGGATGCTAGAGGATGGGTACCAGCTACCGTTTTGTGCTGCGGTGGGGTTTCCCTCGGGGGCGTTTTAGGGGAGTGACGCGGCTAGAGGGGGGCGGTGATGGTCGGAGTCTAGAAGCAGATGCCGGAAATGGGGCAGGGGTCGCGGGCTGTTTTTTCTGACGTTTCTTGCGAATTTTGATCTGCTCTAGGCGCTGCTCAACGGACGTTTTTTCCGGGAAAGACAAAATATCAGCTTGATGACATTCCCGGGCCGCCCGAATCAAAATCCCAGCGATCGCTAGACTGGCCATCATGGAACTGCCACCATAGCTAAACAGGGGAAAGGGTAATCCCGTCGTCGGCAAGATGCCAATGGATACCCCCACATTAATGAGTGCTTGGAGGAGCATCATCACCATTGCCCCTAAGGCGACAAGGCGGGAAATGGGATCTCGGGTTTGACCTACCACCCGCAGGGCGATCGCCCCATATATCCCCAGCAACACCAGTAGTAATAGGCAACCAATGAAGCCCATTTCTTCCGCAAAAATAGCAAATATAAAATCGGTATGTTGAATGGGTAAGTAGGAGAGTTTCTGTTGGGACATACCATAGCCCACTCCGGAGACCCCCCCAGAGCCAACGGCCAGTAAGCTTTGTACCAGTTGATACCCATCTCCCATGGAATCGGACCAGGGATCTAAAAAGGACATCACCCGTCGCCGTTGGTACTCCCGTAGGCTAATACTCAGCACCGCCAAACCCACTCCCCCCAAAGCCGTCAAACCCATGGGAATCAAGGGTAAACCTGCTCCTAAGGCAATCAGCCAGAGACTCATGCCACACAGAGCGGTGGTACTAAGATTGGGTTGAATTAAAATTCCCAACAGGGTGAGGGCAAAGGCCGTCAACCAGAAAAAGCGGGCACGATTATGTAAACGGTGCCAACTACCAAAAAACCACGCCGCCTGCAACACTAAAAAGGGCTTCATTAGTTCTGAGGGTTGGATCTGCACCGGCCCAATCGCAATCCAACGGGTTGCCCCCATTACCGTGGTTCCCACCCCTGGTATTCGCGTTGCCCAAATTAGTAAAAAACAAAGGAAAAATCCAGGAATTGCTAATTGCAGCGATCGCCGTAGGGGAGTACGGATAAAAAATTGAAACCCAACCCAACCCAGTACCGTCCAAATTAACTGCCGCTTAAAATAAAAAAGACCATCCCCAGCCTCCGCCAATCCCACGGGCAGGGATGCCGAAAAGAGAACCAGTAACCCCAAGCCTAGCCAAAGTACCGTTAACCAATTCAGGAGTCGTGCTTCTAAACTCCAGGTACGAACGGATGGATCCAATAGAGGAATGAATCGCCACCAATTTGCCAAGATTAGTTCTTCTCCCTATCCCAGTTAATTGTTATACCCTACCGCCATCCTTATAGGTACAATTTTGTATCTGGCACAGGTTCTATGCAAATTTGTGCATAAAAAAAAAGAAAAACCCGACCCCTAACCGCTGAGGTTAAGATCGGGAAGATGGAATTTCGAGTAATTCGAGTAAACTGACTTGCCGGAACAGGCTACTTGCTGCCCAAGACCTAGAGAATCTAGCTCCCTTAAGCAAGTCCAGTATTTGCTCCCGGCTTACCGGTAGAGAGTTCTACCTTGACAATCGTGCCACCCATCTTTTGAATTCGTTGCTGTTCCCGGAACCAGTTATCGTAGGGAACCAGTTTAGTAAAGTAGGTATTTTGCAATTCCCGCTGGGTGCGAATCCGGGTTTGACTTGGAACGCAGGCTGTAACTTTGAACATGCGCATAGGTTATCGGCTCCAAACTGAAAACGTCCAGAAATAGTTTCTTTTTAATTAAATACTACAAGGCTGGGAGCTAAGGACTTGCCTCAGACTGTCTAAGCTCACGTATGGGCCATGCACAGGCTGAAACCCTCCCCTAACTTCCCAGACCTGAAACGCTTAGAAGAATTACCCTAGGGCAATCACCTCAAGACGACTAGCTTAAGCCAGAGCAGATATAGTCAAGGTAGACACCCATTTCTTTACCAGCATCGGCACCCACCAAGCTGGCGGTGACTTCTTTGATGGCTTGAATGGCTTGGACTGTGGCAGCAATGGGCACGCCCAAAGAATTGTAGGTTTCTTTCAGACCATTAAGTACCCGCTCATCCAAAATGGAGGGATCCCCAGCCAACATGGCATAGGTTGCATAGCGAAGGTAGTAGTCTAGGTCACGGATACAAGCCGCATAGCGACGGGTGGTGTACATGTTGCCACCGGGACGGGTAATGTCAGAATAAAGCAGGGACTTGGCCACAGCTTCCTTGACGATACCAGCAGCATTGGAGCTGATGACGGTGGCGGCCCGAACCCGAAGTTCGCCGGTGGAGAAGTAAGCCTTAAGCTTTTCCAACGCAGCGGTGTCTAGATACTTGCCCTGCACATCAGACGAATTGATGACAGCGGTAATCGCGTCTTGCATAGTTAAAATTCCTCAGAAATTTTCTCAATGATTAACAAAGTTCAAACGCAAGAGATCGCAGACCTACTGCATGGCCCCGATGACAAAATCGAAGTAAGCGCCAGCTTCAGCGGCATCTTCGGCTGACAGTAGGGAAGCAGCGGCGTTTTTAGCAGCCCGGACACCCTCTGCAACAGCCGGGATGGGGGTTCCCAGGGAATTGTACATTTCCCGCACGCCGACTAAACCGATTTCTTCAATGGGGGTGACATCACCAGCAACGACTCCGTAGGTGACCAGACGAAGGTAGTAGTCTAGGTCACGCAGGCAGGTGGCGGTCATTTCTTCACCGTAGGCATTGCCACCGGGGGAAACGACATCGGGCCGCTTCTGGAAGAGTTGGTCGCCAGCTTGCTTAACAATCCGCTCCCGATTCTCTGTCAATGTTTGGGCAATGCGGAGACGCTTTTCGCCACTGGTGACGAAGCTTTTGATCCGATCTAATTCGCCAGGGCTGAGGTAACGGGCCTCGGCATCAGCATTCACGATCGATTTCGTGACAACGCTCATTTATTTCCTCCAAAATTGGAATTGTGAAACAAGGGGCTTGATTTTTAGGGCATATGCCGCCAGAAAGTTTCGACTGCTCCGTTAATATCCCTGAATTGAACTCTTCAGAAATTTTAATGGGCAGAATCCCCTAGGGGTTGAGAAACCTTCCGGGAAACATTCTCGGACATTGTGGGGACATCTCTCACATCCTCGCAATGCTTTTTAACATTCTTTCACCTGAACCATGATCCGCTTGGGGCAGGTAGCGTACATAAGACCTAAAATGCATTAATTTTTGTAACATTGTGTCACGGAATCTTTACCAAAACAGGGTAAATCAAGGATTCGTGGCGATCTCAGGCGAACTAATATCTCTCTAATATCTAAAGGGCGTATGCCAATAGGGCCAATTTTCTTTATTAAAGGGCGATCGCCATTTTAGGATCAGGTGTCGCTCCTGTTCTTGGCGTTGGTGTTTTCGGCTGGGGGCATGGTACCAAAAGGCAATTCCCACGGCGACGGCCGCATCCACATGACGATGGGCGGCTACATAATTTTGGAGGTACTGTTTACAGTCATGGTTTCCCTGCCAGCGTTGCCCCGATCGCCCGGTTTCGCCAATATAGAGGAGCAAGGGATAATTGTAGTCCATGACAAAGTAAAAGGCCGCCTGGCCCTTGGGAGAGCTTTTTTGTCGCCAGAATAGGGTATTTTCACAGGGCAATGTAAAGGGATTAAGGTTTTCCCAGGTTGGGGGTGGGGTCTCAAGGTCAAATAGAGGGACTTGGGCGGTAGTCTTTGCCTGGGATACCTGGGTCTGGTAGGTGCGAATGGGCTGTTTCCAGGCATCAAGATGATCGAAATTAAGGTGAGGTGATTTCCCCTGGGACGGGCCGACGTTGTACTGGCCCGTTTGTCCCCGAACGCGCCAAAGAACCTCTGGGGGAAAGAGTTGGCCTTGTTCCGGTTTCATGGAATCAGGGGTGTATTTACAACGGACGAAGCCTTCAATATGATAACTTCCATCTCGGCGATCGCCCTAGGGGTAAATCAAATATCCTGTAATGCCCTATACTATTTTAATATTGAGAATATATTGCATTAGTTGGACACCAGTAGTAAACCTTAGAGTACGTCATTTTCGGGAAATTATCTATGAAGCGGCGACGGTTAATTGGCTATATGGGCTTGATGGCGATTGTTTCAACTCTGACGATTAGTTGCAATAATGTACCTCCAGGCTCCACTCCAGAAGCTACCGCCCCAGATGTTGCGGTGGTATCGAACGGAGAATTGACCATCTATTCTGGTCGGAATGAAAACCTAATTGGCCCATTACTGGAAGAATTTGAGGCGGAAACAGGGACAAAAGTGAATGTCCGCTATGGGGATACGGCGGAGTTGGCCGCAGCTATTTTAGAGGAAGGTGCAAACACCCCCGCAGATCTATTTTTTGGCCAGGATGCTGGGGCATTGGGGGCCCTCCAGAAGGAAAATCGTGCCCGAACTTTGCCGGAACCAATCCTAGAAAAGGTGGATGTTCGGTTTCGGTCTCCTGAAGGTCAATGGATTGGTATTTCTGGGCGGGCCCGGGTCTTAGACTACAATACAGAACGGGTACAACCCAGTGAATTGCCCAATTCCATCTGGGAACTCACGGAAGAAAAGTGGCGGGGCCGGGTGGGTTGGGCCCCAACTAATGGTTCCTTTCAATCCTTTGTGACGGCCCTGCGCTTAACTGAGGGGGATGAGAAGACCCTAGAATGGCTCAAGGCAATGCGGGCCAATGATGTTCAGGTTTACAACAACAACACTGGGATTGTTGAGGCTCTGGGTCGAGGTGAAGTGGATATTGGCTTGGTAAATAATTATTATTTGGGTCGATTCAAGGCGGAAAACCCTAATTTTCCAGTAGCCCACCACTATACTCAGGAAGATGCTGGTTCCATGGTTAATGTGGCCGGAGTGGCTATGATCAATGAATCGGATCAGCAGGAGGCCGCCCTAGGGTTGATTGAATATTTACTCTCACCCCAGTCCCAGGCCTATTTTGCTGAGGAAACCAACGAGTATCCCTTGGTTAAAGGTAGCCCCTCTCCCAAGGATCAAATCCCTCTAGATCAAATCAAAGCCCCCCAAATTGATTTGAGTAATCTGGATGATTTGGAAGGAACGCTGGTTCTGTTGAAGCAGTCTGGGGCACTTTAAAATCACGGGAATTTGAAATCACGGAAATAATGGCAAATTCATTCCAGGCCATAACTAGGCGTTGGCAGGATTGGCGGGGAAAAGCAAAAAAATCTCCGCCCCTTTTTCTCATACTCATGGCAGCGGTAACGGCGATCGCCCTAGTGTTGCCCCTCATTTACTTGATCCTACGCACTGCCAGCATTGAACCGGTTCAGTTGTGGGAGTTTATTAGTCGACCCCGCACCCTTACCATCGTCTGGAATAGCCTGATCATGGCCGCATTAGTCACCCTCTTTTCGGGATTGATTGCCATTCCCTTGGCCTTTTTGACGGTGCAGACAGATTTGCCCTGGCGACGGTTTTGGGCCGTGGTGACCGCCCTACCCTTAGCGGTGCCGACCTACGTGGGTAGTTTTGCCCTCATTGCCATGTTTGGCCCCCGGGGCAGTTTACTACAAACCTGGCTGGCTCCCTTGGGGGTGGATCAGTTGCCGGCAATTTATGGCTTAACTGGGACAGTGGCAGCGATTACGATGTTTTCCTACCCCTACGTGTTACTAACGGTGCGGGCGGGGTTGCAGGGAATGAATCCCTCCATGGAGGAAGCGGCCCGCAGTTTGGGGCATAACCCTTGGTCGGTGTTTTTTCGGGTGATATTACCTCAACTACGTCCCTCCATTGTGGCGGGTTCTCTTTTGGTCGCCCTCTATGCCCTCCAGGACTTTGGCACACCCACATTAATGCGGTTTGAATCCTTTACTGAGGCGATTTTCATCCAGTATCGGGCCAGTTTTAATCGCAATTTTGCCGCAGCCCTCTCCCTGATGCTGGTGCTATTGGTGCTAGTGATTTTATTTCTTGAATACAGGGCCCGAACCCGGGCTGTTTACTATACCAGGGGGACGGATAATCGCCAAAACCGTCGCCTCATTCCCCTAGGGCGGTGGCGATGGCCAGCGATCGCCTTTTGTGCCACGGTGACAGCGTTGTGTGTGGTGTTACCCGTAGGTGTGATCTTATACTGGCTGCTGCGATCGCCCCAGATGTGGGCTGCCCTGCAAGCCATTATTCCCATGGCAGTAAACTCAGTTTGGGCCGCTGGTTTAGCAGCCATTTTTTCGACGATTTTTGCGTTGCCCGTAGCCGTTTTAGCGGTGCGTTTTCCCAGTGGGATGACAACGATGATTGAGCGGGGCACCTATATTGGCTTCGGTTTACCAGGGGTTGTGGTGGCCATCGCCTTGGTCTTTTTTGGTGCGAACTATGCACCTTGGCTCTACCAAACCATGCCAATGCTGATCTTTGCCTACATGGTTTTGTTTTTGCCCCAATCCGTGGGAACCCTGCGGAATTCACTACTGCAAGTGAGTCCATCCCTAGAGGAATCGGCCCGCTGTTTAGGGCGATCGCCCCGGCAAACCCTATGGGAAATTACCATTCCACTCATTCGCCCTGGTTTTATTGGCGGCTTGGTCTTAATTTTCCTAACGGCCATTAAGGAACTACCGGCCACCATTTTGTTATCCCCCATCGGATTTCGCACCCTAGCAACTCAAATTTGGCTGGCAACGAACGATGTCTCCTTTGTGGATGCAGCGGCAGCATCCCTGGCTATTTTGGTGGTGTGTACCGGTTTAACCCTGATTGTGCTATCCCAGGAGCAGAAAACCTATCGTTAACGTGAGTTCGGGATAAGAGAGGGGCAGAACAGATAGGCTGAAAGTGCTCAATTCTCATCCCTCTGCTTGCCCTATGCTTAGTCTAGAAGAGTTATTTTGCTACGTCGATGATTTCTGCCAACAGTTTGAACCGATGTGGCAGCAACAGTTGCTAGGCAATGGACTCGCTCATCGTAGTCGAAGGCGCAGTTTGTGTCTGAGCGAAATTATGACGATTCTCATCGGCTTCCACCAGTCTTCCTATCGCAATTTCAAAGCTTACTACACCGAGAAGGTACACGCTCACTGGTGCTCTGCCTTTCCAGGCTTGGTTAGCTACGGGCGTTTTGTTGAGTGAATACCCAGCACCCTGCTGCCCTTGTGTGCCTATCTCCGTTCTTGCTTCGGCCACTGTACAGGCATCAGTTTTCTTGATGCCACCAGTCTCAAAGTTTGTCACAACCGTCGCATCCCTCAGCACAAAGTGTTTAAAAACTTGATCTGGTGATCAACGACAAAGGAGAGTTGCTCAACTTCACCTTCACACCAGGTAACACAGATGACCGTACACCTGTCCCTCAACTGCTGAAACACCTCTTTGGCAAGGTGTTTGCAGACAAGGGCTATATCTCCCAGAAATTGGCAAAATAGTTGATGGAGGCAACGGGGATACAACTGATCACGAAGCTACGACGCAACATGAAGAATCGTTTGTTGGGATTGAGCGATCGCTTGATGCTGAGAAAACGGGCCATTATCGAGACAGTAATTGATCAGTTGAAGAACATTTCTCAAATTGAACACTCTCGTCACCGTTCCCCGATCAATTGCTTAGTGAACATCGTCTGTGGGCTAATTGCCTATACTCACCAACCGAAGAAGCCCTCCATTGCCATTGATCACCATTTGCTCACAGTTGCTTAAACCGAACTCACGTTAATCAACAAATTGGTAACTTGGGCAACCGCCTCGGCGAATTTGTTGAGTTGCAAGTCCGTCCCGCGGCCGTCCGTCTTTTCCAAGAACGGGGAATTGATGTCCATGAACTCCATGCCGATATTTCTGTGAACCGACCGGAAGGAGCCATTGAAATTGACCTACTTGTGGTGAACGAGACCGATGTGATTTTGATTGAAGTGAAAAGCAAACTCAGTCAAACCGATGTGGATGAACATTTAGAACGGTTAGCCAAATTCAAAGACCTGATGCCTCGTTACCGTCAAATGAATGCAATGGCCGCCGTTGCCGCCATGGTAATTCCCGCAGATGTTGCCCTCTATGCCTACCGTCAGGGATTATTCGTTCTGGCCCAATCCGGGGATAATATTGTGATTCTCAATGATGATAAATTCCAGCCAAAAACCTGGTAGGAGCATAATTTTCTGGATAGCTGCCTGCCCTAAAATAGGGAGGCTGGACTATTGGCTGGGTCACAGCATAGTAAAGAGATTCTTCAGGAAGGGGAACGGAGAGGACTTCAACAAGGTCTCCAACAGGGATGGCAGGAAGGCCAGATTGAGGGAGAGCGCACATTTTGCGATTACTTGCTCTTCAACTGGGGATTATTGCAGATGAAGATATGATTAGGACAAAATAAAATAGAACCCCAAATGTCTTCTCACCCCTATGCCTTTACCCTATAGCCTCGACCTCCGTCACAAAGCCTTGCGTGCCATCGACCAAGGAGAGAAAAAAACACAGGTCTGTCGCCTGTTCAATATCAGTCGCAACACCCTTGATTTGTGGCTCAAGCGTCGTCAGCAGACCGGTAGTGTCGCCCCAAACACCCACTATCGTCGAGGTCCTGCCCCCAAAGTTAATGACTTAGATGCCTTTGGCACCTTTGCCCAAGAACACGGTCATCTCACCCAACAGCAAATGGCCGAGCCTACCGCGAGCGCAATGAAGATCGCCGCCAAGCCTTCTTGACGCAACTGGCTCATTATGACCCAGCCGAGATTGTTTATCTCGATGAAGCTGGAGTGGACAATACCATAGACTATCCTTACGGGTATTGCCATCAGTCTGAACGCTTTCATGCTCTGAGGCTAGGACATCGCACCCAACGCATCAGTATGATTGCAGGTTGGTGTGATCGCCAAATACTAGCCCCGATGACCTTTGAGGGATATTGCAACAGTGACCTATTCGAGAACTGGGTAGAGCAGTTTTTAGTGCCTGAACTGAACGCAGGTCAACTCGTTGTCCTTGACAATGCGAGCTTTCATCAATCGCAGCGGACTCAAGAGTTAATTGAACAGGGTGCATCCAGCCTGTTATTTTTGCCGCCTTACTCCCCTGACTTGAATAAGATAGAGAAATTTTGGGCACGGTTAAAGCAGTATTTGGGTCAGACCCTGAATCGGTTTGATCTCTTGTAGGATGCCGTCGATGAAGCTTTCAGGCATATGTCCTAACTATCATTTCATTTGCAATATGCCTGATACCTATCAGAAGCAAATTTATAGCTTATCCCTAGAACAGTTAGAAGCCTTGGGAGAGGCTCTGCTAGACTTTCAAGAACTGGCGTGACTTCGGGGAGGGGGCTGTGATGGATGAAGCGTTACTGGAAAATTTCATTGCCTTAATTTTGACCCATACTGGCATTCATATCCGATCGCAGGATAAATCACTGCTGGCGAAAAAACTCTCCGATCGCAGCCGCGCCCTCTCCTATTCCCGCCTTTCTAGCTACTATGCCCTGCTGGCCAATGGGGGCGATCGCGACAGTCAACAGGAATGGAAAGTTCTTGCCTCGGTCATCACCACTGGCGAGAGCTACTTTTTCCGAGATCAGGGCCAAATTACCCTACTGCAAGAGCGTATTTTGCCGGAACTCATGACTACCCACAGCGAGGATCGGCGGTTAAATATTTTGAGTGCGGGCTGCTCCAGTGGCGAAGAGGTCTATTCCCTGGCAATTTTGCTGAAGGAACTCATTCCCTACATTCACAACTGGAACATTTCCCTCGTTGGTCTGGACTTAAATCAGGAGGCCATTGCCAAGGCTAAGGAGGGATTGTACAGCGAGTGGTCTTTTCGGGGGGTAGAACCAGCCCGGCGATCGCACTATTTTCAACGCACGGCTCAGGGGTGGCAAGTGATCCCGGAACTGCAAAAAATGGTGGAGTTCCGCTGTGCCAACTTAATTCAAGATGGGATTACCTGTTTTGCCCATGAATCGGTGGATCTAATCATTTGCCGCAATGTGTTTATCTACTTTGATAGAGATCGCATTAGCCTAGTTCTGAAAAAATTCATTGATCTATTGAAACCCAAAGGCTATTTATTAACGGGCCACACCGAACTCCAAGGGCAAATCGTCGAACCCTTACAGATACTAAGCTTTCCTGAATCCGTCATTTATCAACACTCCCCCCATCCCCCGGAAATCTTGCCCGCCCCAACCCCCTCCCAACCGCTGATCCCTGCCAATACATGGGAACGGGCCCAGGATGCCTTTAGCCAGGGAAACTATGGGGATGCCATTCGCCTAAGCAAGGACTGGCTAAAACTCAACCCCAAGGACGACCAAACCCTTTCTCTGATCGCCCAAGCTGCGGCCAATCAAGGCAAATATGCCGCCGCCATTGACACCTGCCATCAGATACTGGCGATCGCCCCCACCTCTAGTTCAGCCCTCTTTTTACTGGCCCAAATTGCCGAGTCCCAGGGGGACATCGATAAAGCAAAGGAATACCTCCGCCGCATTCTCTTCCTTGATCCCAACTCCATTCCCGCCTACCTAGAACTCTTAGAACTCCATGCCAGGGACAGGGAATCAGGCCAGGCCCAGCGTCTTCTGGAAACAGCAGCGGCCCTATTACAGGAACGCCCAGATACAGACATTATTCCCTACCGCCAAGGCGTAACTGTGGCTACCCTCCGCACCCACCTAGAACAACTTCTTAAATCACTATGATTGATCCCCCCCATTCTTGCCTGAATATATAACGATTCAGTTAATCTATTCCCCTCAAATGAGGATAAAAACATTTATGGTTAGCATATTGAAAGCAAATATTATAAATATCATTAAATGTGATCTTTGATACACGATCCCAGCAGATCATCGAGTAAAGTGTCACCTATGCTGGTACAGTGTCGTCCAAGTTGGTATCGTCAAATATTTTTATTTTTTTATTCGCAGTTGGGGAATTAATGCAACCGGTGTTTTTCAAGGTGTTCCCTTTGGCATCGATCTTTAGGCTGGGATCATTGCTATTTCGTACACTGATTGCGTTTAATTTGCTAGATTAATCTTTATTAAGATTAGTTAAGGTTACAAATGAGTTCAAACTAAGATTTTGACATCCATAGACTTTTCTCTATGGTTTGATCGATCTGAATTCCGGGTCACTTTTTCTGTGATCCGACCTGTTGAAGTTCATTATTATGATTGCGGGGAATTTTCTATGCAAGCCTTTGATCGTGTTCCACAGCCATCAGATCACGAATCCGATGAATTAACGAGCCTTATTCAAGCCCTTGCTGGCTATCAAGAAAGTGGCTTTTCGGGGGTCATTAAAATCTCCACCAAAATTCCCCATACCCAAAGGCGACTATGCTACTTTCTCGGATTTCAAGACGGAAATCTCACATTTTCTGAAAATAAAATACCCTCCCCGGAAGAGTTTGTTCAATCCCTAGGGCGATACCTCAAGGTGGGGATCATGGATTCCCTAATGCAGTATGCCTCGAATCGCACCACTGACAATCCCTCTGTACGGGAACTATTAGAAGCCATCGTTAGTACCCGTGCCCTCTCCTGGGATGATCTGGAAAAAGCAACCATGAGTCGCATTACGGTGATCCTAGAGCGGTTACTGCCCTACTCCTGCGTGACCCACACCGAAGCCGATGTGGAATATGATCTCTCCTTTGGGGACGATCGCCATGGTATCAGTTACGAAAAAGTGCTTGAGCGGATTAACGAACGGCAAAAATTGTGGAAGCAATATCTACCGATCATTTCCTCAGTGGAAGGGATTCCCCACCTAAGGGAAGGAGTTTTGCCTAGCGTTAAGCATGAACCCACGGCCCAACATCTCAAGCAGTGGGTCAATGGTAAAAATTCCATTGCCGATATTGCCGAAGCCCTCCACCAAGATCCCCTCACCCTGGCTCCCTTATACCTGCGCTGGGCCAATGAAGGGTTGATTAGTGTTATTGACGATCACCAGCCCCAGACCAGTGGTCAAACCATGCCAGTGGTTCTAACGGTGGATGATAGCCCCATTGTTCAGGCCATGATTCGCCGGGCCCTGTGTGAAAACTATGAAGTCATTGGTGCCACCAGCGCCATTGATGCCCTAGGTATCTTAAATAATCGGAACGTGTCTCTGATTTTCTTGGATGTCACTATGCCGGAAATTGACGGCCTAGAGTTTTGCCGCACCATTCGTAAAATTGAAAAGTTCAAAGAGATTCCGGTGATCATGCTCACGGCCAAAGATGGCCTCATTGATCGGGCCAAAGGGCACATGGCCGGAACCAGTCGTTACCTCACCAAACCCGTTGATAAGGAGATGCTTTTGAATACGGTTCAAGAGTTCATCTAATTACAACCGTGTAGTTTGTTATGTAACTTGAGTGTGGTGACGAGGAAATGAATTATTTACGTTTC
Organism: Candidatus Synechococcus calcipolaris G9; assembly: GCF_029582805.1. Classification (NCBI taxonomy): domain Bacteria; kingdom Bacillati; phylum Cyanobacteriota; class Cyanophyceae; order Synechococcales; family Synechococcaceae; genus Synechococcus; species Candidatus Synechococcus calcipolaris. The sequence continues at coordinate 1,193,250 of NZ_JAKKUT010000002.1, forward strand.
CGGCTCCAGGGATTGAGCTATGGATTGCCTTTGGACATCGTGAAGGAAGTTTTTTTTCTACCTGAACTCACGCCCCTTCCCGAAGCCCCCGCCGATATTATTGGAGTCTTGAATTTACGGGGAACCTTGCTACCCGTGATGCACCTAGGCAAACGATTGGGCCTGGCCAACCCCATTTGTTTGACAACGGATATCGTGATTACCTTGGAATGGCAAGGCCTACGGGTGGGGGTAATTGTTGACACGGTGGAGGAGGTCATTACCCTTGATCCCCAGCAGATCAATCCTGAACCCGATTATGGCCGCCTCAATCCCCTGGCAACCGCTTTTATGGATGGGATTGCCCAGGTGGGTGAAAATCTGATCCTTTTAGTGAATCCCGATACCCTGATTCGATCGCCGGAAGATGTAGCCAATCTCACGGACGTGGACATGGAGACCCTGGTGATTCCTGAGGATTTCTATCAGTTGTATGCCGCCGATATGGATACCCAGGGGCGATCGCTGTTGCAACAACGGAAGGTAGACTTTGCCCAAACTGAGAAGAATAGCCAAGAGGTGGAGGATCCCCTGATTTTGGCGATCGTCAAGCTGGAACATGAACGGATTGGCATTTCCCTGGAATATATTCGTGAGTTTGTGGACATCTCCCACTATGTTCCCGTTCCCTGCTGCCCTGAGCATATTGTCGGTAATATGAATCTGCGAGGGGAAATTATGACCCTGATTGATATTCGTCCGACCCTTAACTTGGCCCAGTCTGCTCAACACCTGCGTAAGGCAGTTGTCATTGAAGTGGATGACATTAGTGCCGCTGTTTTAGTTGAGGATGTGGAAGATGTACTTAAAGTCACCTATTCTGACCTGCGGTTGTCTCCATTCTTTGGTGAAAACCATCATCGCTTAGGAACAGTGATGCAGGGGGATCAGATAGTCACCCTGTTAAATACACGACAACTGTTGCAGGGAAATAGTTTGATGGTTGAGGCGGCGTAACCGGGGGCGATCGCCCTAGGGTTATGGATTAGATTAGTTTAATTTTTTATTTGTGAGGATGTTTGGATGCGGATTAGATACCAACTGTATTTACTGACCAGTGCCGTCGGCTTTATGGCCATTAGCAGCTTGGGGATTATTCTTTTCAGTCAAACCAGTAAATATCCCAAAATCATCAATGAGGCGGGCCTAGTGCGGGGGGGAACCCAGCGGATTGTCAAATTACGTCTCCTCGGCCAAGTCCCTACAGATTTAATAACGGCTACAGATGAGCGGATTAATACGTTGATCAATGGTGATCCAGCCCAGGATATTCCCCCAGCAACGGATCCTGAATTTCGCCAGGCAATGCAAAATGTGCAACAGCAGTGGGACGCCCTCAAGGTTGAACTCAATCGTCCCCAAATTAACACCGCTGCCATTGCTGAGAGGAGTGAAGAACTTTTTGATGCGACAAACAATGCTAACAGTGTAATGGAGAAAATAGCCGGCCGGGAATATCAACGGGTGTTTGTCCTGGAAACCGTGGTCGTTGTTGCCGAATTAATCATTTTGGTGATTGTTGGTTTTGTGATTCAACGGATTACCAAGGTTCTTTCCGGTATTGCCAACCAAATTGCCAGTGCCTCCACGGAAACCGCCGCCGCCATTGCCGAGCAGGAAAAGGTGATTGCCCAACAGGCCGCCTCGGTGAATCAAACTACTACCACCATGGAAGAATTGGGGGCCTCATCCCGCCAATCTGCGGAGCAAGCGGATGCCTCCTCGGCTGGAGCTAAACAGACCATGGAACTTTCCACCTCTGGGCTTCAGGGGGTGCGTCATACTACCGAAGGTATTGATGTCCTCAAAGATAACGTCTCGGCGATCGCAGAAAAGATTATGCAACTGAGCGAACAAACCACCCAAATCACTTCGGTGTCGGAACTGGTGGCAGACATTGCCAATCAGACCAATATTCTCGCCCTGAATGCCGCCGTGGAAGCCGCCCGGGCCGGGGAGCAGGGTAAGGGCTTCTCCGTCGTTGCCCAGGAAGTACGGAAGCTGGCGGATCAGAGTAAAAAATCCGCAGAAAAGATTACCGCCCTGATTCGGGAAACCCAGGCCTCCATTAATAGCACCGTCATGGTCACGGACGAAGGAACCAAAACCGCCGCCGAATGTATTAAATTGGCCCAGTCCACCCGGGAAACCTTTGAAACCATTGCCGATTCCATTAATTCCGTCTTTGTCAACAGTCAACAGATTGCCCTGAGTTCTAAGCAGCAAGCCGTGGGGGTGCAGCAGGCCGTCTCCGCCATGAATGCTATTAACTTAGGAGCCAGGGAAGCTTCCACCAGTGTGTCCCAGATCAAAACCGCCACCCAACAACTGCTTGAGTCTGCCCAGACCCTGAAAGAGCGAGTGTAAATGGCCTATGTATATCGAGGACGACGAACTACGGAATCTTTACCAGGCAGCCAGTCAGGAGCATCTGCACAATATTGAAGCAGGTCTTTTGGTTCTGGAAAAGCAACCGCAGGATCGGGGCAAGCTGGAGGAGCTACTCCGGGAAACCCACTCCCTGAAGGGGGACTCCAGAATGCTGGGGGTAACAGACGCCGAATCCTTGACCCATCACATCGAAGAAATTCTCACGGCCGTTCACAATGGCGAGGCGAGTTTTTCACCCCAGGTATTTGATTGCCTCTACGAAGGCGTAGATGCGATTAAAAAAGTTGCCCAGGAAGCGGTGACGGGAACTCCCTCCGGCGTTAGTGTCTTCCATGTGTCTGCCCAACTTTTGGCCCTCATTGGTTCCAGCAGTGAGGGGGAAGACCCAGCCCAAATCCCAGATAGAGGAGCGGAAGTTGCCCCAGATCTAACCCCAGAACCTACCTTGTTTGAGGCTGACCTAGGGGCGATCGCTGATTTTGAACAACTGCTCAGGGATACCACGGCCCAGGAATCGGAACCCCGTCTGCCCCTGCCTCCACCCCCAGAGATTCCCTCTCCCCAGGAAATAGTAGAAGAAGAATATCGCTTTGATACGGTGCGAATTGAGGCCACTAAACTCGATGCCCTCATGCACCACATTGGCGAGTTAAGCGTGACCCAGCAGCGGATTGCCCGCCAGCGGATTGTCATCCATACCCTGAATGAACTTTGGGAAGAGGCCCAACGCCAAGCCAGCCAAGGGCAACAGTTCTTAGGCAGTGATTCCAGTACGGTTCCCCTGCGCCAAACCTACCACCAGTTACAAAAGCAGCTTGACTTGATTGGTCAATCCCTACAGCAGTTGGTGGGTAATACCCAGGTGGATGATTCCCGCCTAGAAGTCTTGGCAGATATTCTGGAAACCGATGTTCGCAATCTTCAGCTTCTGCCCTTTTCCAGTATTTTTAACCTCTTTCCACGCACAGTGCGGGATCTGGCCAAGCAACAGAAGAAACAGGTTGATTTTATTGTGGAAGGAGCCGACAACTCCGTGGATCGCCGCATCCTAGAGGAAATGAAGGCCCCCCTCACCCACCTGCTACGGAATGCCATTGATCACGGAATTGAATCACCGGAGGAGCGACTGAGCCAGGGCAAACCAGCGGCAGCCACCTTAATTCTGCGGGGGGCGATCCGGGGCAGTGAAATTGTCATCGAAGTGACGGATGATGGTCGGGGCTTAGACCTGGAGGCCATTAAGCAAACGGCCATTAAGCGGGGATTACGCACCGCCACCGAACTGGCCATGATGACTCCTAGCCAGATTGAAGCCTTGGTCTTTATGCCAGGGTTTTCCACCCGCTCCCAGGTGACGGAAATTTCTGGCCGGGGCGTGGGTCTGGATGTGGTACGGGCCAATGTGGAGCGACTCAAGGGAACCCTGACGGTGACATCCCGCCCCCAAAATGGCTGTACCTTTCGGGTGACGTTGCGGGGAAATCGGGCCACCATCCCCATTCTTGTTGTCCGCCTGGGGGAAACCTACTATGGCGTGCCCACGGATGCGGTGGAAACCTCGCTCCTACTCACCACGGATCAAATGATCACCATTGATGGAAGTCCCAGTATTGTCTGGCAGGGACAGCCCATTGGGGTGAGTTGGTTGGCGGATATTTTGGATCATCCCCACCGCGATCGCCTGCGTCAGTATCCCTGTATGGTGCTGCGCCAAGGGGAGCATTATCGGGGCATGATTGTGGACGAGTTAATTGATTGCCAAGATATTCAACTCAAAACCCAGAGTAAACTACTGAAACGGGTTCCCAACCTCCTGGGGGTGACGATTCTCAGTAGTGGTGAAATTTGCCATATTCTCAATCCCCAGGATCTGATTCAGGTGCCTGGGGCCCACACCTCCCTGGAACGGCTCAGTGCCGAGGCGATCGCCAAGCCCAATGTCCTACTGGTGGAAGATTCCCTGCCCATTCGTACCCAGTTGCGCCGGATTTTAGAAGCGTCGGGCTATGCGGTGACAACGGCCGTGGATGGCATGGACGGCTTTCATCAGTTGCGGGCCGGGGAGTTTGATGCGGTGGTCTCGGATGTGGAAATGCCCAACCAATCTGGCATTGAAATGACTGAGAAAATTCGCCGCTTAAGTGACTATAATAAGTTGCCGATTATTCTCGTCACCACCTTAGCCGCCGATAGCGATCGCCAACGGGCCATGAATGCCGGGGCCAGTGCCTACCTGACCAAGGGGGATTTTGATCAGACGTTATTGTTGAATACCTTAAGGAATTTTATTTATGGCGAAAATTAAAGTAGTTCTCATTGAAGATTCCGTGGTGGCCCTAGAAATTCTGCAACGGCTGATCAACTCATCAGAGGAAGTGGAAGTCGTAGGTACGGCCCTAGATGGTGCCTCAGGTCTCCAAGTAATTGAGCAAAATCAGCCGGACGTGATTTGTACCGATCTTCAGATGCCTGGCATGGATGGGCTGGAGTTCACGAAGGAAGTGATGAAACGCTTTCCCCGGCCGGTTCTGGTCGTTAGCAACGCGGTGCAGCCCAGTGATGTGGATAATATCTATAATTTGATGCAGGCAGGGGCTCTCGACTTCTTTCCCAAGCCCACCAGTGGCATATCCACGGATTACGAACGGCTCAAGAGTGCCCTTGTCACTAAGATTAAGGTTCTCGCCAGCAAGCGTGTCTCCTAAGGAACGGCCCTAAGACCTCCATGGCTATCCGTGTCTTTCTGGTGGAAGATTCCCCCATTGCCCTGCACATCCTAGAGCAAATTCTGCAAGCCGCCCCCGGTCTGGAGGTGGTGGGAACTGCCCAAAATGGCAAAGATGCCCTCCTGCGTATTCCTGAATCCAAGCCCGATGTGATCTGCACCGATCTCTACATGAAGGAGATGGATGGGGTGGAGCTTACACGTCAGATTATGGCCCGCTATCCCCGCCCCATTTTGGTGATTAGTGTGGCCGTGGGCCAAGGCAACGAGCAAAATGCCTTTCAGTTATTGCAGGCCGGGGCGATCGATGTTTTTCCAAAACCGGGGACAGGATTGATTGCCGACTACGACCGAGGGCAACTGATTAATAAAATCAAGGTTCTGGCAGGGGTTAAGGTATTTACGCGGCCCCTGCGGCCAACCCTGGGTACACCCACTAATGGACAATCCTCTGGGCAACCGTCATCGCCCCCAATCAAGTTTCAACAAAATGGAAAATATACCATTATTGGTATTGGTGCATCCACAGGGGGCCCCCAGGCGATCGCCAAGATTCTGTCCAAACTGCCGGGGAATTTTCCCTTACCCATTCTCTGTACGCAGCATATTAGTATGGGTTTTCTGGAGGGGCTGGTCTCGTGGATCCGCCAGGAATGTGCCCTAAAAGTGAAAATTGGTGAAACCGGCGAAACACCGCAACCGGGGGTGGTCTATTTTGCCCCCGATCAATGTAACCTGGAACTGGATCGCCGGGGAAAATTACTCCTGTCTGCTCCCACTGCCTCAGAACGCCACTGTCCCTCAGTGAATGTGATGTTACGATCCCTTGCCTTAGTCTTTGGCCAGGAAGCCATTGGTATTCTACTGACGGGAATGGGGGATGATGGTGCCGATGGAATGCGCTGTTTGGCCGCAGCGGGGGGACTCACCATTGCCCAAGATGAAGCCACCTGTATTGTCTATGGGATGCCCAAGGAAGCCATTGCCCTAGGTGCGGTGCAACATACCTTGGCGATCGATGCCATTGGTGAATCTTTGGTGACATACTGCCGACGCTGATTTGTGATGTTGTGATATTGGCAGAGCGACCAGGAAAGGCTTTAATTCCCACCAAGGAAAACAATCCAGGGTAAAATGCTTCTGGCACTTACGAGGATTTGGTTCTGTCCACACGAGTTGTTATTGTCCGCCACGGCGAAAGTACATTTAATGCCGAGGGGCGTGTCCAGGGCCACAGTGATGCCTCTGCCCTCAGCGATCGCGGCCGGCAAATGGCCCAACGGGTTGCCCAGGCCCTTAAGGGGATTGCCTTTGATGCCTTCTATACCAGTCCCCTGCGCCGGGCCCAAGAAACCGCCGCCGAAATTTTTGCCGGCATTGCCAATGGTTCCATTCCCTCACCCTACCCCCTCAAAACCCTCATCGAAATTTCCCTACCCCAGTGGGAAGATATGTATTTTGAAGAGGTTAAAGAAAAATTTCCTGAGGCCTACCGCTGTTGGCAAGAGCAACCCCACTTGTTGGCCATGGATATTAAAGACGAGGCCGGCAACGTTACTACCTTTTATCCGGGGCGAGACCTCTTTGAGCGGGCCCAGCAGGTGTGGCCAACCCTACTAGAGCAGCATTCTGGGCAAACTATTTTAATTGTGGCCCACAGTGGCATTAATCGGGCCCTGATCTGTACCGCCCTAGGGATGGGTATTGAAGGATATTTACGTTTCCAGCAGGCCAACTGCGGCATTACGGTGCTTAATTTTCCCGGTGCCTGGGGGCAGCCGGCCCAGCTAGAGGCCCTTAATGTCACCAGTCATTTGGGGAATCCCTTTCCCACACCTCGGTTTAAGGAACAAACCCTGCGAATTTTTTTAGTGCGCCATGGGGAGACCGATTGGAATCGTCAGGGTCGGTTTCAAGGTCAAATCGATGTTCCCCTCAATGCCACGGGCCAGGCCCAGGGGGAGCAAGTGGCCGCCTTTCTAAAAGAGGTGTCCTTCCATCAAGCCATTAGCAGTCCGATGCTGCGGCCGAAGGCGACGGCGGAGGCCATCCTGGCCCATCATCCCCAGGTTCCCCTGAAATTGATACCGGCCTTTGCAGAAATTAGCCATGGGGACTGGGAAGGAAAGTTTGAACCGGAGGTGGAAGCCCTCTATCCGGGGGAACTTCATCGCTGGCGGCAGACTCCGGCGGTGGTGCAAATGCCCAATGGCGAAAATCTACGGCAGGTTTGGGAGCGGGCGATCGCCGCGTGGGAGCAATTAATTAACGAATTACGGGAATCGCCTTCCAGCCCCCAGCAGTTGCCCCATCAGGTGTTAGTGGTTGCCCATGATGCCATTAATAAATTGATTTTGTGTCAAGTGGCGGGGTTAGGGATTGAGCAGTTCTGGCATTTTAAGCAGGGCAATGGCGGTGTGAGTATCATTGACTATCCCCTCCAGGGCGGTCATCCCCGCTTACAAGCCATGAATATTACCACCCATTTAGGCGGAGTTTTGGACCCCACGGCCGCTGGAGCATTGTAGACCCTATGGTGGTTCGGTTGCTGCAACAGGTTCGCATTCTTGATCCGGTGAACCAGCGGGACGTTTGCGGCGATGTGTTGCTCGATGATCGATCCATTTTGGCGATCGCCCCCCACATTGACACCTACCCTGACGAAACATACTGTCAAAATGCCCAGGGCTTGATTTTGGGGCCGGGCTTGGTGGATCTCTACAGCCATTCCGGTGAACCGGGCTATGAATACCGGGAAACCCTCGCTTCTCTGGTGGCGGCGGCGGCGGCGGGGGGATTTAGTCGCATCCATCTGTTGCCCGATACCCAACCGGCGATCGATGGCCCAGCGGTCTGGCAACAGATTCAGGCCGGTCTATCGCAAAATGCTCAAAATTCTCGGGTACAGGTGGGGGCATGGGCAGGGTTGACCCAAAATTTAGGGGGAACAGCCCTAAACGATCTGGCAGAGTTAGCCGCCAGTGGCATTGTTGGCTTTAGCGATAGCCGTGGCTTAACCCATTGGCCCCTCTTGCAGCGGGCCCTAGAGTATCTCCAACCCTTTAATCGGCCCGTGGCCCTGTGGCCCTTTGATTCTGGCTTAGGGGGGCAGGGGGTGATGCGCCAAAGTCCTGAGGCTGTGGCATTGGGTTTAGTGGAGCAGGGGGCGATCGCCGAGACGGGGCCCCTGGCCATGATCCTGGAGTTAGCCGCCACCGTCGAATTGCCCATCCATGTCATGCGCCTGTCCACGGCCCGCAGTGTGGAGATGATGGAACAGGTTTACGCCCAAGGCCAGGCCCCCGCCTTCAAACCCACCGCAAGTGTCTCCTGGCTCCATTTACTTTTGAATACCACCGATTTAGGCAGTTATGATCCCAACTTACGGCTCGATCCTCCCCTAGGAACCCCCAGGGATCAGCAGGCCCTCATTGCTGGTGTCAAATCCGGGGCGATCGCCGCCATTGCCATTGATCACACCCCCCTGACCTACGAAGAAAAGATGGTGTCCTTTGCCGAAGCCCTACCAGGGGCCATTGGCCTAGAGCTGGCCCTACCCTGTCTATGGCAGCAGCTTGTCACCACGGAGCAACTAACGGCCCTAGAGTTATGGCAGGCCTTGAGTACCCGTCCCGCCGAGATTTTGGGGCAAACCCCGGCCCAACTCGTCCCTGGTCAACCCTCGGAAGTGATTCTCTTTGATCCCAACCCGGTCTGGACGGTTACAGCGGATGCGCTCCATAGCCATGCCCAAAATACGCCCTTTTTAGGAAAAACACTCCAGGGTAAAGTTGTGACCCACCTCCTCTACGATCGCCCAGGAGATTAGGGCATAATCAGAAACGTTCACCAAATTACCCCTAGGCATTGTCATGAATCCTGCCCTCTCCCCCATTGGTCTGCAAATGTCGTCTCTGACAGGGGTACGGGCGATTATGAAAGATATTATCGAAACCCTGCGATCCAATCGGGGTCAGGATCTGATTAATCTCAGTGCTGGTAATCCCCTGATTGTCCCAGAGGTGGAACAGTTATGGCGGGATTGTACCCAGGAACTCATGGCCAGTCCCGAATTTGGCCAAGTGGTCTGTCGCTATGGTACAAGCCAAGGCTATGAACCCCTCATTGAGGCGATCGTCGAAGATTTTAATCGTCGCTATGACCTGAATCTGACGGAACGAAATGTCTTGATTACCCCTGGGAGTCAGTCCATCTATTTCTTTGCCGCCAATGCCTTTGCGGGCCCCCTCGGCAATGGGGAATCCAAAAAAGTCGTTTTACCCCTTAGCCCTGAATATACGGGGTATGGCGGCGTTAGTTTAAGCCCGGAAACCGTGGTTGCCTACCGGCCGCGCCTAGATATTGCCGAGACCCAGCATTACTTTAAGTACCGTCCCGATTTTCGGCAACTCCAGATTGATGGTACGACGGGCTGTGTTATTTTTTCCCGCCCCTGTAACCCCACAGGTAATGTCCTCAGTGATGGGGAAGTGCGCCAGATTGCAGATTTAGCCATTCCCTACGGTGTCCCTGTTTTGGTGGATGCCGCCTACGGCCCTCCCTTTCCCAGTTTGAATTTTACGGAACTCGTACCAGTCTTTGGCGGTAATATTGTCCATTGTTTAAGTCTATCCAAGGCCGGCCTGCCTGGGGAGCGGGTGGGTATTGCCATTGGCGATAGTGGCATTTTAAGTGTCCTAGAGGCCTTTCAAACCAATGCCTGTATCCATTCATCCCGTTTTGGCCAGGCGATCGCCGCCCTTGCCATTGCCAATGGGGCCCTGGCAGATGTGTCCCTAAATGTGATTCGACCGTTTTACCAGAAAAAATTCACGGTCTTAGAAACCACCCTCAATCAGTTTTTACCCGATCACCTCCCTTGGTTTTTACATCGGGGCGAAGGGGCAATTTTTGCCTGGTTATGGCTACGGGATTTGCCCATTTCTGACTGGGATCTCTATCAAGAGTTGAAACAAGCGGGTGTGATTGTTGTTCCCGGTAGTTCCTTTTTCCCCGGACTCCAGGAAGAATGGCAGCATAAACACGAGTGCCTACGGATTAGCCTCACCGCCAGTGATGAAGAAATTGCCCTGGGCATGGAACGCCTCGCCCAAACGGTCACAGCCGTCTATCGGTGAAGTTAGCTAGCTGGCAGTAGCACCCACCACTAGGCTTGGCACGGATCATCTCCTGGAGGGTGCAATTTAGTTTGTATCCAAAACCGTCTTGTTGATCGAATAGAATCGTTCTCAGGATAACGGGAATCATTCAAATCAAGACGCAGGCAAGTTGCGCGACCAATTGGTGAAGTTCCTTCTATAACAACACCTTGATTTAGCCAAACAAAATGTTGTCCCCACTTCTGTTTACGCGGGTTGAAAATAGGAACAATCTCTTGAGTATCTGGATCAATACCAGCTACAAAGTTGTATCGCCTCTCGTTGCAGCGACGACAGGCAAGTGCAAGATTATCAAGTTCATCAGAACCACCCAAAGATTTTGGAATGACATGATCAAAGGTAAATCGATTGGCGCTCAACCGCTCTGGTGAATGACAATACTCGCACACATATTTAGCTCGCTCTCGAATGGCTTGCTTGAGTTCATCACTGATTGGCATTTTGAGCAGCAAGCATTGCGTTGATATGGGTAAAAATGCGATCTAACTCTCCGATCGCATCCAGTTCTGCAATTTCATCAGGCGTGATCTGATCAGCTTTTTGCTTCTCTAGAAGGTTCTCCATTTGCAGTTGCAGAGATTCACTGAATTTGAATAAATTCCAGTTGTCAACTTTTTCAAGTCGGATTTCATGGATTAAAGAAGATGGTTTATTAAGAGTTGTAACCATTTAGCCCCCATTGTATTAAATTTTTGCAAACCAATCTGTATCGACTTCCACTGACTCAATTACTGTGATCTTGACACCAAGCCCCAATTCTTTCAAGCGTTGAACTAACTGTTCTCCATCGATCAGATCAATCGGTGGTGCCCCATCGCGTGTTGCCTCCTTGATCGCATCTCTGGTGAATGTGCCAGTCGTGATCAACAACCCTTTGTCAGTTCGCCCTTGCATGGCTCCACGAAAATCTCGAATTTGACCTGCCGTTACTGAACCTTGATAACGCTTACATTGAAAAAGAACGTGAAAGCTTAGGAAGCCATTAATCCGAGCAATGCCAACTCCATCAATTCCACCGTCACCAGATTTCCCTGTAACTTGAACTTGAATAAATCCGGACTCACGCAGTAGACGTTGTGCCAAACGCTCAAACGCTGATGGCTCAAGAGTTAATAGCATTTTGTGCAACTGTTGATGCCATGCTAACTCTTCCAAGGTTTCGATGGATTCAACAGTTTCAGTTATTGGGTCTGAAGAAACAACCTTGCCCTTCTCTGTATCTCGAACAGCTTTAACAATTTCTTTGGCATCCAGGTCGTCAGGATTAAGTGAGGTTGATACTAACGACCATACGCCACGTGCTGAATTTTGCAAAAGCCCATACTTCTTCAAATAGGTACGGCTCCAGGCAAGACGGTACTCAACTTCACTTTGGGAGGTACTACCATGGGGAATTTCAAGCACCTTATCCGGCAAATTAAGAATTTGTGCTACTTTGTCGTAAATCTCCTCAGTCGTCCCAGACCCACCAAGGACTTGCAGAGCCTGAATTGTGGGTATGAGCATTGAATCAAATGTTGGGACTGAGGAGGCAGATCGCTTCATACAAAGGAGCTGATTTACAGAAATGTTCTTTACAAATATAAATCGCTACTCAAATTATGTAACTGATTTGCGATCGCCCATCATAAGCATCCCATTGATAATCTGGATGTAAACTCAACCCAGAAACGTAGCCAGCTAACAACGTCACAAATAAAGTGCCAAATAAACCCAGTACCGTTCTAACGGGTTCCCATGGCGGCGATCGCCGTCGTCAGAGAGGTTAAGCATTCCTGGGTAAAGGGCAAGCTATCGATCGCCATGGCCGCGCACAGCAGCATCATGTATAAAATGGAAAACTTAAACAACGATCGCGCTTCATCTTTATCACTGGGGGCCTGCATTAATTCCCAGGCCCGATAGATAAACATCCCGCCCAAAACCAGAGCGATCGCCCCATAGAGGAAACCCGATACACCAAAGGGATAGACCAATAGCAGGGTTGTGGGCACTAGGGCCAGGGTATAGATAAAAATCTGCTTAGCCGTCACCCCATCCCCATCCACTACGGGCAACATCGGCACATTCACCCGGGCATAGTCATCCTGAATCAGCATCGCCAGGGGCCAAAAATGAGGCGGAGTCCAAATAAAAATAATGGCAAACAAAACCCAGGCGGGCCAAGCTAATTCTCCAGTGACCGCCGCCCATCCCACCAAGGGAGGAATCGCCCCCGCTGCGCCACCAATGACAATATTTTTGGAGGAAGATCGCTTCAGCCAATGGGTATAGACCCCCACGTATACCGCAATCCCCGCCATGGCCAAAAGACCACTCAGCAGATTGGCAAAAATGGTGAGTAACAGGAAAGATGTCATCGCCAGGGCAATGGCAAAGACCAATGCCTCCCAGGGTTGAACCCGGCCCGAGGGAAGGGGGCGGTGGCGAGTTCGCTCCATGATCCCATCAATATCTCTGTCATAGAGGCAGTTAATCGTATTCGCAGAGCCGGCAGCTAGGGCACCACTGACCAGGGTAACGAGAAATAACCAAGGATTCACTTCGCCCTGACTGGCCAGTTCCATGGAGGCTGCGGTGGTAATCAAAAACAAAAGGATCAGGCGCGGTTTCGTGAGTTGATAGTAATCATTGAGCAGGGAAAGAAAGCCACGTTGATCCGCCGATGTCCAAGTTGTTTCTTGCATAGGAAGTGCCAAAAATTTTTAAGCTGAGGTCAGTTCAGAGTGATTATCACGCCAGGCCAAGGTTGTAAAGGCGACAAGCAAGCCAAGGAGCGTTGCCCCAATCATTTGATGGGCAACCGTGAGGGCCGGGACTTGTAATTTAAGTTGGTAGGTTGCACTACCCAAGAGTAGTTGTAACACCAAAGCCAGGCAAATAGCTTGGGTTAACCGCCGCAAAAGAGGATGCAGGGCTGCCCGTCGCCAGGCTACCACAAGGACAGCGATAACACTCAAGGTTGCCGGCACAACCCCAATGAGGTGACTATTCATGATGCTACAGAGGCGATCGCCGTAGAGGCACTGATGCAACGCCCACTGGGATGAGACTAAACCACCTAAAATGCTTTGACCATAGATGAGTAACCCGGCTACCAGACCCCAGGCCGTTAAGTTTCCGGCTGTACCGGTTCCCTGATAGGGGGATAAAAATACAGCCATCTTGATCAACACACAGAAAAAAAGCAGGCCGGTACCCAGGTGAGCCGTAACAATTTCAAACCGTAGCAGTTCCGTCACCGTCAAGCCCCCTAAAATTCCTTGGGCAATGACTAAGACAAGGGCAAAGGATGCCACCCAGGTAAATCCCTGGGGTAAGGCTTTACGCCACCACCAGGCTGCGGCGGTTAGGCCGATGGTGAACAGGCCCAGGGAGGTGGCCACCAGGCGATGAAACCACTCTAAAAAGACTTGCAGATTCATCTGCCGTTGGGGAATCAGTTCACCAAAACACAGGGGCCAGTCAGGGCAGGCCAACCCCGCTTCCATCACGCGAGTCGCACTCCCCACCGCCATCAAAAATAGGGTGAGTACAGTCATGAGAACGACCCAGCGAAAGATCCAGACCTGGGCCGACCCCGATGGTTTATTTTCCGTGGGTTCTTCGGGTTGTGGATTGGAAAGTGTGAACCGGCTTAACACGGCGTACCCCTGTATTTCAACACATCCCCATGGTAAAGAAGCTAAGGGCGACATTCGCAAGAATGTGAAAATCTATAGCTTTTCTTTAAGTTTGAGGTGTAGTATAAATTTTTGTATCAATAGACCCGTATTTGGATGATGCCTGTGATACCAAAAAATAAATAGTTCACAAATAATTTATATTTTTTAGGGTCGGGAGTAGGAATGGATTCAATTTTTCCAGTGATTTGGTTTGAGGATCGGGTTCGACTCATTGATCAAACTCGCCTGCCCAATGAGTACACGTTTGTGGATGTGCGCCTATCCAGTGACATGGCCGAAGCCATTCGCACCATGATTGTCCGGGGCGCACCCGCCATTGGTGTAGCAGCGGCCTTTGGCATAGTTTTAGGGTCCCGGGAATATACTGGCGATCAGGGGGATAAAACGGCGTTCTTGGCCCATTTAGAAACTGTGGCGGCAGAGTTGCGACAAACTCGGCCCACGGCTGTAAATCTTTTCTGGGCGATCGCCAAAATGCTGGAGGCAGCCAAGGGGCATTCCGGTTCGATTCCTAAGATTCAAGAAGATCTGCTCAAAACCGCCCAATCCATTGCCACAGAGGATGTGGAAACCTGTCGCGCCATTGGGGGCCATGGCCTGCGGGTGTTGCCGCCTACACCGGAAAAACTGCGAATTCTCACCCACTGTAATGCGGGGGCCTTGGCCACAGCGGGCTATGGAACGGCCCTAGGGGTGATTCGTTCTGCCTGGGGTAGCGATCGCCTTGAGCGGGTCTATGCCGATGAAACGCGCCCCCGGATGCAGGGAGCCAAACTCACCACCTGGGAATGTGTTCAGGAGGGCATTCCAGTAACGTTGATTGCCGATACCATGGCCGCCCACTGTATGCAGCAGGGGTTAATTGATGCGGTGGTGGTGGGAGCTGATCGCATTGCCCGCAATGGGGATACCGCAAATAAAATTGGTACCTATAGTGTTGCCCTCGCCGCCCAGGCCCATGGGATTCCCTTCTATGTGGCAGCCCCCGTTTCCACCATTGATTTTAAGCTTGGCAGTGGCGTAGAAATTCCCATTGAGGAGCGAAATCCCCAGGAAATCTATCAAGTTGGGTTTAGTCGCATTTGCCCCGCAGGGGTTGATTTTTATAACCCCGCCTTTGATGTCACTCCGGCCCACCTGATTACGGGCATCATTACGGAGCATGGGGCGTTTTCCCCTGGAGAGTTAGCGTCGGGTTTAGGGGAAATGAATCTTATCCAGGATTAACTGCTCTAGCCGCAGGCGCAAATTAGGCATCGGAATTTTATCCAGTTGCTCGATCGCAAAGGCTTTGACCAGTAAATCCTGAGCTTGCTGCGGATCTAAACCACGACTTTGCAGATAGAAAATATCCTCAGGATTGAGTTGGCTCACCGTAGCACCGTGGGCACATTTGACATTATCCGCCACAATTTCTAGCTGGGGCTTAGTATCCACCCGCGCCTTCGGTGACAGCAACAAGGTTCGGCTCATTTGGGCCGCATCCGTGAGTTGGGCCGCCTTGGGAACATCAATTTTGCCATTGAAAACTGCCCGGGCGCGATCGCCAACAATACATTTATGCACCTGCTGACTACGGCCATGGGGGGCACTAAAGTAAATCCCGGAATGGGTATCCGCCAACTGCTCTCCCGTGGCAACCACGAGGCCATGGAGTTGGGTATCCGTTTGCTCTCCCTGGCAGAAAACGTGCCAATTATGACGACCGACAAGACCGCCCACACTAATGCTATTCCCCTGGTAGTGGCTATCCCGAGCCTGAGAAATCACCGTTTTGCCCACGATGACACTGCGATCTCCCAGATTTTGCATCCGCACATGATTGATGTGGGCATTCGTCCCTAGGTAAATTTCCGTTACGCCATTAATGAAATGCTCATCCCTCCCCTGGGAAAGATACTCTTCCACCAAGGTTACGGTACTGTTGGCAGCCCCCAGCACCAAAAGACGGGGTTGAATCACTTTGGCAGGGCCGGGGGTGAATAAATGGACAATATGAATGGGGCGGCTAATGGCCTGGTTCCCCAAAACCTGTAAAATTGCCGCATCCTGAAATCGAGCCGTATTCAAGGCCGTAAAAACCTCGTCCCCGTCGGGTAATTGCCCCAAGTAGGGCCGCACCTGGTCAACCTGGCCCCTAAGATTTGTCAGGGTCACTGTGGCCGTGGGGGGGACATGGCTGAGATGGCTGGCAAAATGGCCATCGACAAAAATTAGGGTATAGGCGTCATCCAGGGTGCGATCGCCCAAAAAGCAATGGGCCGATTCTAGGGTGGCCCCATCTGGCTCGGTTTCTAGGGGATCAAATTTTCGAGAGACCAGGGGAGATAGATCCGTAAATCGCCAATCCTCATCCTTTGTCGTGGGTAGGGACTGCTCATGTAAAAAATCTAAGGCCCGATCCCGCAGCCCTTCCAGGTAGACCACCCCATCCCCACCAATTTTTTCGTCATCTAAGGGGGCCGGCAGAGCCAAGAGATCCGCCAACTGGGTGACACCAGCGATCGCCCGGGTTTCCGCCCGATCCGAGTTAGCAACAACTGACATTATTTAACCGCCACCTCAACATCTTCCTCCCGTACCCAGTCGTAGCCGCGAGCTTCTAACTCCAAAGCCAATTCTTTGGGCCCCGTTAAAATAATCCGACCCGCCTCCATCACGTGAACATAGTCGGGGATGATGTAGTCCAGTAAACGCTGGTAGTGGGTAATCAATAAAATGCAATTATCGTCCTTGGCCAGTTGATTAACCCCATTGGAGACAATCCGCAGAGCATCAATATCTAAGCCGGAGTCCGTTTCGTCCAAAATGGCGAGGGTTGGCTCAAGAATAGCCATTTGCAGAATTTCATTGCGCTTCTTTTCACCGCCGGAGAACCCTTCATTGACCCCCCGACTCAGGAATGCACTATCCAGCTTGACAATATCTAGTTTTTCTTGAACCAAGTCATCAAAGTCAAAGACATCCAATTCCTCTAGACTGTTGTGTTTCCGCTTGGCATTGTAGGCCACCCGCAGAAAATCTAGGTTGCTCACCCCAGGAATTTCCAGGGGATACTGAAAGGCCAAGAATAGGCCGGCTCGGGCCCGCTCCTCTGGGGGAAGCTCCAGCAAATTTTGCCCCTGATAAATCACTTCACCGCCGGTGATGGCATAGGCAGGATGCCCCGCCAGAATCTTGGAAAAGGTGCTTTTACCAGAGCCATTGGGGCCCATAATGGTATGGATTTCGCCGGCCCTGATCTCTAGGTTTAGCCCCTTGAGGATGGGAGTACCGTCGACCTCCGCCGTCAGTTCACGTACTGCTAAAATGACATCACTCTCGGCTCGAATCACCCATTGACCTCCAAAATTCTGCTGCTCTACCCCAACATTCCCGAAATATTCGTAGGGTATGGCAAAACGGTATTCTCATTATTTCGTAAGGCCATCTTAACGTAAAAGTTGCTGCTCCCTAGGGTGGACAGGATTAGAGATACCGTAGTTCTAGAATTTACAATGCTCAATCATGGCGGCATCCTTAACTACGGCTGCGTCGCCAAAATCGTAAAACAATTTTTTCTAGCTCAACCCAAACAAAGATCAAAAAGCTACAGCCAACACAAATCGCCAATTCCCGCAGGGAGAGCCAATAGGTACCAAAGAACAGTCGTAGGGGTGTGACATAAATCAACAGTAGTTGCAAAACGGTTGTTAACAGAACGGCGGCCCAAATATAGGGATTGGTTAAGGGGTTCATTTCTAGGGTTAAGCGTGTATCGGAGCGCACGGCAATGGCATGACCCATTTGGGCCAGACAGAGGGTGGTAAAGACCATGGTTGTCCAACGTTCCCGATGGAGCCATTCGGTTTGGTAGACATTGGTATAGCTGTAGGCCCACACCATGAGGGCAATACTGACGATCGCCAAGATTAGGCCAACCCGCACCATATACATTCCTAAGCCATCGGCAAAGATACTATCCTTGGGCTTGACGGGCGATCGCTTCATCACATTGGCACTGCCGGGTTCAACCGCTAGGGCAAGGGCCGGTAAGCCATCGGTGACGAGGTTCATCCATAGGATTTGTAAGGGGGTCAGGGGTACACCTCCCAACCCCAACAAAGGGGCCGAGGCAATGGTAATGACTTCACCAATATTAGAGCCGAGAATATATTTAATAAAGCGGCGGATATTGCCATAGATGACCCGGCCTTCTTCGGTGGCGGCAACAATGGTGGCAAAATTATCATCCAGTAACACCATCTCACTCGCTTCTTTGGTGACATCGGTGCCGGTAATGCCCATGGCCACGCCAATATCTGCCTGTTTAAGGGCAGGGGCATCATTGACCCCATCCCCCGTCATGGCTACCACTTGATTTTGCCGTTGTAGGGCCCGCACAATGCGCAACTTGTGTTCGGGGGAGACACGGGCATAGACACTGACCTCATTCACCGACTGTTCCAATTCCTCGGAACTCATTTTTTCGATCTCGCGGCCGGTTAGCACCCGATCGCCCCGTTGACAAATGCCAATACTAGCGGCGATCGCCTGGGCCGTGAGTTGATGATCCCCCGTAATCATAATGGGCCGAATACCCGCAGAACGACAGGTTTCCACCGCAACCTTTACCTCTGGGCGCGGCGGATCCAAAATACCCACTAATCCCAGCCAAACCATCTCCTGTTCACTGGTATCTTCAGAGCCTAGGGGCGGTAGTTCCTGCCAACCGCGATAGGCCAATCCTAAAACCCGCAGGCCTTGGGCCGCCAATTCATTATTCTGTTTAATAATTTCTTGGACTATCTCTGGGGTCAACGTTGCCTGATCTTCGCCAATCTGAATGTAACGACAGCGATCCAGGATGGATTCGGGAGATCCCTTCGTCACCATGAGGTAGGACGGGTCTTGGGGTAGGGCATAGTCATGGTCTACGGGTAGCGTCACAAAAACACTCATGCGTTTGCGATCGGAATTAAAAGGAAATTCCCCCACCCGTGGAAAGGCTTCCCGCACTCGGTCTAGATTTAACCCTCCCTTTATGGCCAAGGGCAGTAGGGCCGCTTCCGTTGGATCCCCCAAAATCCCCCATTTTCCGTCCTCCTGCTGTAATACCGCATCGTTGCAAAGGACACCGCCTAAAAGTAAAAGTTGCTGTTCCGCCCTAGTTGCTACGGTCTCTTCTAGGGTGGCCTGTAAATTGCCCTGGGGATGATACCCTTCTCCGCTGGCGATCGCCTCGCCTTGGTAGGTGCGGATCCCTTGAACCACCATTTTGTTTTGGGTGAGGGTTCCGGTTTTATCAGAGCAGATGGTCGTGACACTCCCCAGGGTTTCCACCGCTGGTAGCCGCCGAATCAGGGCATTGCGTTTAACCATCCGCTGGGTTCCTAGGGCCAGGGTAACGGTAATCACTGCCGGTAAGCCCTCTGGTACCACCGCCACCGCCATACTCAGGGAAACTTTAATCAGATGGCCAAAAAGTTCAGGATTATAAAGGGTTCCCCCCCCTACCACGAGGGTGACTAAGACCAACGCCATCCAAACCAGCTTGTTGCCCAATTCCGTCATGCGTTTTTGCAGGGGGGTTGGCTCCTGTTGAACGGACTGCAAGGCCGTAGCAATCTTCCCCAGCTCCGTATCCATACCAATACTGGTTACAAGGGCAACCCCACGCCCATGGGTGATCTCCGTTCCCGAAAAGACCAGATTCACCCGATCGCCCAGTTCCGTATCTTCCGGGAGAACAACCTCAGCCTTTTTGTTCACCGCCTCTGCTTCCCCCGTGAGGGCAGACTCTCTAACCTGTAAATTCATGGCCTCTAGGAGCCGCCCATCCGCCGAAATTTTCACCCCTGCCTCTAGGAAGACAATATCCCCCACCACCAACTGGGGCGAATCAATTTCTTGGCTGCGCCCTTCCCGGAGAACTCGAACCTTGGGAGCCGACATATTTTTCAGGGCAGCTAGGGCTTCTTCCGCCCGACTCTCTTGGACATACCCCAAAATGCCATTGAGGATCACCACAATTAGGATCGCAAAGGCATCCTTGGGAAAGACCAAGGCTTGTTCTACCTGAAAACCCTCGGCAATATCTATAATGGCGGAGATCACGGCCACCACGAGGAGCATGATCAGCATCACATTCCGAAACTGATCGATGAAAATATCAAACTTACGACGCCGGTTCTGTTCCTTTAGCTCATTGGAGCCGTAGGATTCCTGCCGCCGCCTGACCTCAGCCTCTGTGAGTCCCTGATCAGGATTGCTTCCTAGGGAGGTTAGGGCAGTATCAATACTTGCATGGTGCCAATGATTGGGAATAGAGACAGGCGAGGAAAATTGCATAGATGGAGATCAAATTGCGTCTACATCTTCTAGTATTGCTATTCCTCAAGGAGATTGCCTGTTTTTAGCTTTTAGGAAAAAAGGGGGCGTTTAGGAGATAAGGGAGCTTTTAGTAGGCTAGGGTTTCCAGGGCTTGACGCAGGTAGGCAGAAACCTGGGTGTCCAAATCCGTTTTGGAATAGTTGACTTTGGAGTCATCCACGTTAGACTGGCTGATTGAGTAATGAATATCTTCTTCCTGTTGCCAACGCTGAAATCCAGAACTATGGGCGATCGCCCGTTTCAGAGAAGTCCAGATTGCCTCAGATTCTATGGGGCTTTGGGCCTCAATAATTGGCGTTTCCATAGAGATCTCTCCATTACTGCTGTCGTCAAGGTAAAATTTCAAGGTCAAACTGCACGTCTAACAAGCTGTATCTATAACAGTGCATTTATAACAAGGTAGCCGAATTTATCAAGGGACTCCGTATGCTACGTTACGATTTTTTACATTTTTCTCATTAAATCACAACTTAAATCACAATCGTCACATCTACGCGATCGCCCTCATGGGACAGGGGGGCAATATTTAGGTAATAGAGGGGTTGATCCCCAGAGAGATTGCGAATCCAATGGAGGCACTGGGCATCCACATGGAAATAGGCCCCGGTTTGCACCGGCCGGCGGGTGAGCGCGTCCATAGCAATGGTGTCAGCGGGGGGAACCATATCACAGGTCAACAGTTCACCTTCTCCGGCCACAATTAAAAAAATATCGCCCCCTTCGTGGTGATAGTGGGGATAATTGGCCTGGCCTGGCTCTATCTTATACAGGCTAGAGGCCAAATCTGGATTTCGGTGATCGAGGGGACAGGCAGAATATCCAGGACGCTTGGCTGACCAATCTTGAAAATCCTTGATCAATCCTGGAAATGAAAAAACAGTCATGGGCGATCGCGGCAATAAATGGCAACAAATTTAGAACAACGTTGAGGAGAACTTAACTCTGGGTACGACAATGGCAAATTTGCAAAGACTAGAATTTACAAAGACTAGATCTGACCAACACGATACACTGGAGATACGTTCAGAGTAAGTCTATCGCAAGACTGGATCATGATTAAAAATATTTGGCAAAAATTTAAGCCCCTTTTGACTGTGATTATTATTGCAGTCTTTATGGCCCAGATCGTCCTCGATGCCGGTAGTGCCTTGGCAGCCCGCAGTGGTGGCCGCATCGGTGGCGGTTCCTTTTCCCGTCCCTCTCCGAGTCGCTCCTACAGTGCCCCCCGTGGAAACAGTAGTTATGGCTACGGCCGAGGGTATGGTGGTGGCCTAGGGTTTCCCTTCTTGATTCCGTTCTTTGGGTTTGGGGGTGGTTTTGGCGGATTATTCACGATTATTCTTTTAGGAGTCGTCGCCAATTTTCTGTTTTCCGCCTTTCGTCAGTTCCGTGATGGTGGCACAGAAGAGAATGAATTTAGCCCCAATCCCGCCGTTTCCCTACAAACGGTGCAAGTTGGCCTAGTTGCCGAGGCGCGATCGCTACAGACGGATCTCAATCGCCTTGCCCTCAGTGCCAATACCCAAACCCCAGAGGGTTTAACCAAGGTTCTCCAGGAAACCACCCTGGCCCTTCTCCGCCACCCCGATTACTGGGTCTATGGCCGCACCGCCAAACAAGATACCCAACTTCAGGGGGCGGAAACCCAATTCAATCAGTTGGCTCTGATGGAGCGGGGCAAGTTGGCCGCCGAAACCCTCTCGAATTATCGCCAAGAGGTCCAGGAATCAGCGATCGCCGTGGCAGATTCCAGGACAGATACCGTGGGTGACTCGGTGGGTGAATATATTGTGGTGACCCTTCTAGTGGCTACCCTGGGTAAGTTGACACTACCAGCGGTGAATAGTTCGGCGGATCTGCGCTTGGCTCTACAGACCCTAGGGGGCGTGAGTAGCGATCGCCTCCTGGCGGTAGAGATTCTATGGCAACCCCAAGCCGACGGCGACACCCTTAGTTCCGATGATGTCCTGTTGGCCTATCCCGAACTCAAACTGATCTAAACCCACCCGTTGTCGATATTATGGCCTCGTCTCCTTGGCGGGGTTTTTTGATGGAAATTGCAACCTGGAATGTGAATTCAATTCGGACACGCCTGGAGCAGGTCTGCCAATGGCTAGAGCACCATCCCGTTGATTACCTGTGCTTGCAGGAGACCAAAGTGGTGGATGAACTCTTTCCACACCAACCCTTTCTAGAGCGGGGCTATCAGGTCTATTGTGCCGGACAAAAATCCTACAATGGCGTGGCAATTGTCAGCCGTCGTCCCCTAGATCGGGTCGAGGTTGGCTTTGCTTCCCTCCTACCCGACCGGGAAGAATTCCTAGATGAGCAAAAACGGTTGATCATGGGTTGCCCCTTGCCCGATGTGGCCTTAATTAACGTCTATATTCCCAACGGCTCCAGTGTGGGTAGCGACAAATATGCCTATAAATTGGCCTGGCTAGAGGCCCTCCGCATCTATCTGGATACCCTTCAGGGCCAATCCCAAACTCGGATTATCCTCTGTGGTGACTTTAATATTGCCCCGGAGGATCGGGATATTCATGATCCCAGCGATCGCGAGAATCATATTATGTCCTCGGAACCGGAACGCCAGGCCCTGGAGGCTATTCGCCAGGGGGGATTGGTGGATGCTTTTCGCCATGGCAACCCAGAGACCGGTCATTATTCTTGGTGGGACTACCGCCAGGGATCCTTTCGGCGGAATCGGGGCTGGCGCATTGATCACCACTACATTAGCGAAGCCCTTTTGCCCGATCTAATTGGCTGCACCATTGATGTTCAACCTCGCGGTTTACCCCAACCCAGTGATCATGCCCCGGTCATTCTAAGTCTGGGCCTGGAATGGTGAATATTGGGCCCTAAAATCCTTACCCAGGCATATTTCCGTATAACTATAAACCCCTAGGAAGAGTTCCACCATGGTGTCACACCTTGCGAATCCTGTCTCTATTCAGCGCGATCTCCAGAGCGATCGCCTCCATCTGCAACATTTTGCCAGTCCCCAAGCAGAGGATTGCTCCGGTCAAGATGTCCTAGAGGGCCTCACTCGCCACCCCATCAAAACTATCCCGGCTCAATACTTTTACGACGATCGGGGGTCCCAACTCTTTGAACAGATCTGCACCTTGCCCGAATACTATCCCACCCGCACAGAGATCAGCATTTTAGCCTCTTCATCGGCGGCGATCGCCCAGGCCATTGGCCCCTGTGAAGTGGTGGAACTCGGCAGTGGTAATTCCAGCAAAATTCGCCATCTCCTCAATGCCCAGCAAACCCTTAATTTTCCGCTCCGCTATCTCCCCCTAGATGTCAGTGGAAGTATTCTCAAGGACAGTGCCCTGGGCCTGTTGGCGGACTATCCTTCCCTCACCATTGCTGGTGTGGTGGCAACCTACGAACTGGGGTTAGCCCATTTACCGCCCCTACAATTGCCGAAGCGCATCATCTGCTTTTTTGGCAGTACCCTAGGCAACTTAACCCCGGATCAGTGCGATCGCTTTTTTAAGTTAATCCATCGAAGCTTGAAACCAGGGGAATACTTTTTACTGGGGGTAGACCTACAAAAATCCACGCCCATTCTAGAAGCCGCCTACAACGATTCCCAGGGAATAACCGCCGCCTTTAACCTGAATATGCTGCAACACTTAAACTGGCGATTTCAAGGGAACTTTTGCCTGGAGAACTTTTCCCATCGAGCCATTTACAATCCCCAAGCGCAGCAAATTGAAATGTACCTAGACTCCCGCACCGATCAGCGGGCCACCTTGTCCGCCCTAGGCCTAGAGATTGAACTGGCACAGGGGGAAGCCATTCTCACGGAAATTTCCCGTAAATTTGATCTTGCCAGTCTGCGTCAAGACCTCACTGCCGCCGGATTACCGCCCCAACAGATTTGGCAGGATCCCCAGGGTTGGTTTGCCCTGATCCTTTGCCAGGCTCGATCCCTAACCCGGAGAGGATAGGCGGAACAGGGCGACGAATTTGGTATGATAGCTAAAATATCCCCGATTTACGTCTGCGAGGCCCAGTGCTTATGCATTTGAGTGAACTCACCCACCCTAATCAGCTTCATGGACTGTCTATCCCCCAACTTAAGCAAATTGCGGCGCAAATCCGTGATAAACACCTAGAAACAGTGGCTGCGACGGGGGGGCACTTGGGGCCCGGCTTAGGGGTTGTGGAACTCACCTTAGCCCTGTATCAAACCTTAGACTTAGAGCAGGATCGGGTGATCTGGGATGTGGGTCACCAAGCCTATCCCCACAAAATGTTGACGGGCCGCTATCACAATTTCCATACCCTGCGGCAAAAGGATGGCATTGCTGGCTACCTCAACCTGCGGGAAAGTTCCTTTGACCACTTTGGTGCGGGCCATGCCTCCACCAGTATTTCTGCGGGCTTGGGCATGGCGATCGCCCGGGACATGAAGGGGGAAAATTTCAAGGTGGTCTCCATCATTGGGGATGGGGCCCTCACCGGCGGCATGGCCCTAGAAGCCATTAACCATGCAGGACATTTACCGGATACACGCCTCCTAGTGGTTCTCAATGATAATGAAATGTCCATTTCCCCGAATGTGGGGGCCATTCCCCGCTACCTGAATAAAATGCGCCTCTCTCCCCAGGTGCAATTCCTCACCGATAACCTGGAAGAGCAGTTTAAGCACATTCCCTTTGTGGGGGAAAGTCTCACCCCAGAGATGCAGCGGATTAAGGAAGGCATGAAGCGATTGGCCGTTCCCAAAGTCGGAGCCGTCTTTGAAGAATTGGGCTTCACCTATGTCGGCCCCGTTGATGGCCATAATTTGGAGGAAATGATCCACACCTTCAATCATGCCCATGGGTTGACTGGCCCCGTCTTGGTTCATGTGGCCACCACCAAAGGTAAGGGCTATGCGATCGCCGAAAAAGATCAGGTGGGCTACCACGCCCAAAATCCCTTTGATCTGGTGACAGGAAAGGCCAAGCCCTCCGGCAAGCCCAAACCCCCCAGCTATTCCAAGGTTTTTGGCCAAACCCTGACAAAACTAGCGGAGGCGGATCCCCGCATTATTGGTGTCACCGCTGCCATGGCCACCGGAACTGGCCTGGATATTTTACAAAAACGGGTTCCCCAGCAATACATTGATGTGGGCATTGCCGAACAGCACGCCGTCACCATGGCTGCAGGCCTGGCAACCCAAGGGATGCGCCCCCTTGCAGTAATTTACTCCACCTTTTTGCAGCGGGCCTACGACCAAATCATCCATGATGTGTGCATCCAAAAGCTGCCAGTCTTTTTCTGCCTCGATCGGGCCGGGATTGTCGGTGCCGATGGCCCCACCCACCAAGGGATGTACGACATTGCCTACCTGCGCTGCCTCCCCAATATGGTCTTGATGGCTCCCAAGGACGAAGCCGAACTCCAGCGCATGTTAGTTACCGGTATTGCCCATACCCAAGGCCCCATTGCCATGCGCTATCCCCGGGGAAGTGGCTATGGCGTGGCGTTGATGGACGAAGGCTGGGAACCCCTGCCCATTGGTAAGGGGGAACTTCTCCGCCAGGGAGATGATCTATTATTAGTGGCCTACGGTTCCATGGTGTATCCCGCCATGCAGGTGGCCGAATTACTGATGGAGCATGGTGTCAATGCCTCGGTGGTCAATGCGCGGTTTGCCAAACCCCTGGATCGGGATTTGATTTTGCCCCTAGCTGAAAAAATTGGCCGCGTTGTCACTGTGGAAGAGGGCTGTCTCATGGGCGGATTCGGTACGGCAATTTTAGAAGCCCTTCAGGATGCCGGGCTACTTTTGCCTGTATTGCGCCTGGGCATTCCCGATCTATTGGTGGAGCACGCCACGGCGGATCAGTCCAAGGCCGATTTAAGTCTCACCCCGGCCCAGATGGTGGCTAAGATTTTAGCCCAATTTCCCGTCCCCCAAACTGCGGTCACCATCCAAAGTTAACCCTTGAGACCGTTAACCCATGAATCCCGATATTGAAATTCGTCGTTTATTAGATGTGATGCCAGCATCGGGACGGATGCGATGTAAACTCCTCAATCGCTCCAATCAACCCCTTGTGATCCACTACCAGCCTCCCCTTCCCTGGGGAGATCGCCTGATTGAGATTAACTTTCGCCTCTGGAGTCAGTTGTCCCGACCCCAACGAGATTTACTCATTCTCCGGGCGGTGGCCTGGCTAAATCGTTCCAAGCTGATCAAACTAGATGTTTACCAAGGTCTGACCGTCGCTGGGGTAGTGGGGGCAACGGTACAATTTATCCAAGCAGATCCCGTCGGTGTTGTCTTGGCGGGGGGGCTGACGGCCTTTGCCGGACTACAGATCTGGCGGAATAGTCGGGGTCTGCCTGTGGATATAGATGCCGATAGTGAAGCCCTGCGAATTGCCCAGCGTCGCGGATATAGCGAAACCGAAGCCGCCGCGGCCCTACTCCAGGCGATCGCCACCGTTGCCACCCTTGAGCGGCGGGCCAATCTAGATTTTAATGAACTTGTCCGCAGTCAAAATCTGCGCCGGATTGCTGGACTTGAGCGGGCCGATGAACCCGAACCCCTGCGATCGCCCTAGGCCGGTTTTGCCTCCCTTTGCGAAAGCGACAGTAACCAGGGAGAATAGGATTAAGTTAACTAAAATTTTGAATTTTGCCACCGTGGAAACTCCTCGCACCGTCTCCGATACCAAAAAAGCATTCTATACGGCCCATACCCGTCCCATCCACTCCATTTTTCGTCGCTTTATTGAGGAGCTACTGGTCGAAATCCACCTGTTACGGGTGAATGTGGACTTTCACTACACCCCCCTATTTGCCCTCGGGGTAGTCACCGCCTTTGAGAAGTTCATGGCAGATTATCGACCGGAAGGCGATCGCCCATCAATTTTTACGGCCCTGTGCCACGCTGAAGAACTCGACCCCGATCAGCTTCAACGGGATGCGAGTAGCTGGCAAACTTATCAAGGACAATCCCTAGATCACCTCCTAGATCAGTTAAATCAGGGAGAGAGCAGTCCCTTAGCTGCCGTTGCCCACCACCCAGGAAAATATAATCGCCTGACAGCCATCGGTCTATACGCCCTGATAGATTTGATCAACCCAGAAATGATCAGCGACGTCGGACAATTGAATGCCGGACTTGAACAACTGTGCCCCCCCCTCAACTTACCCACCGAAAAGGTGAAAAAAGACCTTGAACTCTACCGGAGTAATCTCGAAAAAATGGTACAGGCCCGCAAACTCCTCACAGAAGTCGCGGCCCTTGACCGCAAGCGGCGATCGCAGGCTGAGTCCCCCCTATCCGCAGCGGTTGATACCAATTCCGATACCCCTGCTTCCACCTAAGAAAGCTTTACAATATTTAACCTGATTTAACCAGTATTCAGTCCCAGGAAGCGGCCACTGGATTAACTATTTCATAAGAGTTATTGCTACTATAGTAGGCAAGCCGTCCCCACCCAATTTGCCCCTATGGTCAATACATCATCATCCCGTAGAGCCATTACCGTCCGTAAAGCCAGTAGCCCCACCGAGCGGTCTCTGGTTTCATCGGGGTATGCCAATCTCGAACAAGTGCGTGAAGCCCTAGCCACCAGTCGCAAAAATGGTACCTCCCTAGTACAGGTACTTCAGGACATCACGGGTGTGGCCATGCCCCCGGAGGTCATGCGCCAGTATAAAAAACAACAATTATTTGAACTAAAGGTCATCTATGGCGTAGATTGCCTTGATCCAGAGTTAAATCGTTTTCCCACGGATCAAATTGGCGAACTGATTAAAACCATTTTGCCCATTGATACCTGTCGTACCTATCAAGCCATTCCCATTTCATTGCATCGCAATAGCGATCCCCCCTACCTCTTAGTGGCCATGGTGGATCCCGACAACCTACAAGCCGTCGATAATCTCACCAAGACGCTGCGGAGTCATAGCCTTAGCTTCAAACGCATGGTGATCACCCAAGAAGATTACCAGCGATTGATTAACCCCTTCCTCGAAGAACAAGTTGCGGCGGCCACGACTCAACAACCCGCTGCGATGGGAGCCATTGATCTTGATGATGACCTTGAAGCCATTGGCGGCCTAGAGGATGCCGAAGGGGATCAGGAAGTTGACCTCGTAGATGCGGTCAAGGGGGCAGAAGATGCACCGATTATTGCCCTAGTTAACAAAATTCTCGCCAAGGCTCTTCAGGATGGCATATCTGATATTCACATTGAACCCCAGGAAGAAGCCTTACGAGTTCGCTTCCGTAAGGATGGTGTGTTGCAGCAAGCCTTTGAACCCTTGCCCAAGCGAATTATTCCGGCGGTGGTCTCCCGCTTCAAAATTCTGGCCGACCTAGACATTGCCGAACGGCGGGCCCCCCAGGATGGTCGGATTCGTAAAATATTCCAAGGTCGTCGCATTGACTTTCGGGTGAATACTCTACCTAGCCGTTGGGGCGAAAAAGTTGTACTGCGGATTTTAGATAATTCCTCTACCCAACTCGGTCTAGATAAGCTGATTACGGATCCCGAAAGTCTGGAAATTGTTCGGGACATGACCAAGCGACCCTTTGGCTTGATTCTGGTGACCGGGCCGACTGGCTCTGGGAAAACCACAACCCTCTATTCAGCCCTAGCGGAATGTAACAGCCCTGGGGTAAACATTAGTACCGCAGAAGATCCCATTGAATATACACTGCCCGGGTTAACCCAGGTGCAGGTGATTCGGGATAAGGGAATGGACTTTTCCTCCATTCTCCGTGCATTCCTCCGCCAAGACCCCGACGTGATTCTGGTGGGGGAAACTCGGGATAAGGAAACCGCAAAGACGGCGATCGAGGCTGCCCTCACCGGTCACTTAGTGTTAACGACGTTACACACCAATGATGCTGCCAGTGCCGTTGCCCGTCTCTCGGAAATGGACGTAGAACCGTTCATGGTATCAGCGTCGCTCCTTGGTGTTATTGCCCAGCGGCTAATGCGACGAGTCTGCTCAGAATGTCGTGTTCCCTATAATCCCAACCCAGAGGAACTGGCGCGCTTTGGACTATCGGCATCCAAGGATATTAGCCTCACCTTTTATAAGGCCAACAAACTAAGTGCCGAGCAAATTCAAGTAGCAAAAGCCAGTGGTCAACCCATTTGTTCTAAGTGTGGTGGCGTAGGCTACCGAGGACGGTGTGGGGTCTATGAAATCATGCGGATTACAGAGCGGCTGCAAACCCTGATCACCGAAGGTGCCCCCACGGAGCGAATCAAGGAAGCGGCGGTGGAAGATGGCATGAAAACCCTTCTAGCTTACAGTCTCAAGCTCGTTCAGGATGGTCATACCACCCTAGAGGAGGTGGAGCGGGTTACCTTTACGGATACCGGGCTGGAGGCAGAACTCAAAGCCAAGCGGAAAAGCTCCCTCACCTGTCGAGTGTGTGGAGCCGAAGCCCAACAGGAATGGTTGGAGTGTCCGTATTGCATGACTCCCCGCTTTGAGGATTAAACCTATACAGTATCCATTCATTGCCCCTAGGAAGCCCTAACTGAGGATAACGCCCATGGATTTAATGATTGAAGACTTAATGGAGCAGGTGGTGGCCAACGGTGGTTCTGACCTCCATATTTCCGCTGGATTGCCCCCCTACATTCGCATTAGTGGTAAGCTCACGCCCACGGACTATGAGCCTCTCACCCCTGAGCAATGCCAGCGGCTCATTTTTAGTATGCTGAATAACACCCAGCGCAAACATCTGGAGCAAAACTGGGAACTGGATTGTTCTTACGGGGTACGGGGACTGGCCCGTTTTCGGGTGAATGTCTATAAAGATCGGGGAACCTATGCCGCCTGTCTACGGGCCTTAAGTTCTAAGATTCCTACCTTTGAACAGTTGGGCTTACCCAATATTGTCCGGGAAATGAGTGAGCGACCCCGGGGATTGATTCTCGTGACGGGGCCGACCGGTTCTGGGAAAACGACCACCCTGGCAGCGATGATTGACCTGATCAACAAAACCCGTGCCGAGCATATTTTGACCGTTGAAGACCCGATTGAGTTCGTCTATGAACCCATTAAGAGTCTGGTTCACCAGCGACAGGTGGGGGAGGATACCAAGAGTTTTTCCAACGCTCTCCGGGCCGCATTACGGGAAGACCCAGATATTATTCTGGTGGGTGAAATGCGTGACTTAGAAACCATTCAGTTAGCCATCTCGGCGGCGGAAACCGGTCACTTGGTTTTTGGAACCTTGCACACCAGTTCTGCACCCCAAACCGTTGACCGGATGGTGGATGTGTTTCCGCCAGAACAACAAACCCAAATTCGGGTTCAGTTGTCCAACTCCCTAGTGGCCGTATTTAGCCAAACCTTGGTATCTAAGAAAAATCCCAAGCCCGGTGAATTTGGTCGGGTGATGGCCCAGGAAATCATGGTCGTAACCCCAGCCATTTCCAACTTAATTCGGGAAGGTAAAACCTCTCAGATTTACTCTGCGATCCAAACTGGGGCAAAATTGGGAATGCAAACCCTGGAAAAAGTGTTAGCAGATTATTATCGTGCTGGCGTGATTGGTTATGAAGCAGCGATGTCTAAAACGTCCCGTGCCGATGAGCTTCAACGCTTGATTGGGACTGGTACAACCGCCGCAGTTCGTTAAATGCTTGGAGTAGATTACTTAATGGGGATTGACTGATGGCTACCTACGAGGTTCGCATTCGGGATGCTCAGGGCAAATATAAGACACTAAAGGAAGAAGCTGCCACACCCAAGGAAGCTCGCTTGAGTGTGCAAATGCAAGGAGGGGTGCAGGTTTTAGAGATCAAGGAAGCGCAAAAGTTTACGCTGAAGTCCGACCTTGATCTAAGCTTTCTATCTAAGATTACCGTCAAGGACCGGGCAATTTTTTCCCGGCAATTTTCAGCCCTAGTGAATGCGGGAGTTGCCTTGGTACGGGGTCTGGGGGTCATGGCGGATCAGTGTACCAATCCAAAGCTGAAGAAGGTGCTGATGGCCGTCAATAATGACATTCAGCAGGGGGGAAGCCTGTCTGAGTCTATGCGGCCCCACCCAGAGGCCTTTGATGATCTCTACGTGGCGATGATCCAAGCAGGGGAAACCGGTGGGGTACTCGATGAGGTTTTGAATCGGCTCTCCAAACTTCTGGAGGATCAGGCGCGCTTAAATAACCAAATCAAGTCTGCCTTGGCCTATCCTGTGGTCGTCGGACTCTTGGCGGTGAGTATTTTCCTGGGGATGGTGATCTTTTTGATCCCCGTCTTTGAAGGGATTTTTACCCAGCTTGGGGGAGAATTGCCGGCGTTTACGCAGCTTATGGTGAACTTGAGCGAATTTCTACGCAATCCGTTGAACATGAGCATTCTGATTGTTACCGTGATTGGCATTGTATTTGGGGTGCGGATGTACTATAAAACCCCAGCGGGTCACTTGATGATTGATCACATGATGCTCAAGCTGCCTCTGTTTGGTGATTTAGTGGAAAAAACCGCCGTTGCCCGCTTCTGCCGTACCTTTGGTTCTCTATCCCGATCGGGAGTGCCGATTCTACGCTCCCTGGAAATTGTCAGTCAAACGGCTGGGAATCAGGTTATTTCCAATGCCATTGATAATGCAGCGAAGGAAGTGCAAACCGGTGGAATGCTTAGTATTGCCCTGCAACAGGCCCGGGTGTTTCCTGTGTTGGCAACCCAAATGATCAATGTGGGGGAAGAAACGGGGGAACTGGACAAGATGCTGATGAAGGTGGCGGACTTCTACGAGGATGAGGTGGAGCAGGCGGTGAAGTCTCTCACCAGTGTGATGGAGCCACTGATGATTGTGGTGTTGGGGGGCATGGTGGGTTCCATCTTGATTGCGATGTACTTGCCCATGTTCAAAATCTTTGAACTCATTGAGGGATAAGCACTCCGGCAACTATTAGGGATATAGCATGTGGTCTAGTGTGGTGGGGTGATGATGCCTGAAAAAAACGCCCAAGGGTTGACCTATTACCAACTTTTAGAGGTTGAACCAGGATGCTCTCTCCAAGAGCTACGGCGGGCCTATCGGGAAAAAAGTAAGGTTTATCACCCAGATACCACGACATTGCCCATGGCCCTTGCCCGCGATCGCTTCGATCGCCTGAAGGAGGCCTATGCTACCCTAACAAATCCTGAGGAGCGTTTGCGCTACGATCGCCACCTACAGACCAAAAGGATGATTCGTTCATCTGATCTGGGGGAAGGATTGCCCCCTAAATCCCTGGATGTGGAGTATGGTTTACCGTCTCGACCCTATCGAGAGCGACCTCTTTCACCAGGAGAGATTTTTGCATTATTTATCCTTGGGTTGACGTTTGTGGGATGCTTGGTACTCGCAGTTATTGTTGGTTTTACCCGGGGTGACTGGATGCTCCAGGCGTTGCACTATTTTTCGAGTTAGTTATGGTTGATTTGCCCGCGGCTACCACTCCTCTCTATAATCATGGATTGCCCCAAATTGAATTTTGGCTAACACAAAAGGGTTGTGTTCAGAATCGTACAAATTTACACTGTTGGCAGTTTGAGCGACCGGCTTGGGAAGCGGAAATTTGCCTGGATATTGAGGAGTTAATGGTGCGCTATCACGATCGCCAGGGGGGAGATACGGTACAGCGATCCTTTAAGTATTCCCTGAGTCGTCAAGATATTGAAGCGGCTATTTTTGCGGGGCCCTAGAGTTGCAGACCCCCTAAAGACGACCAAAACGGCGATGACGTTGTTGATATTGGAGAAGAGCTTGGTGGAACGCACGGCGATCGAAGTCGGGCCAGAGGGTCTCTGTGACATAGATCTCAGCATAGGCAACTTGCCAGAGTAAAAAATTACTGACCCGCATTTCCCCACTGGTACGAATCAACAGATCCGGATCGCAGATACCCGCCGTGTAGAGGTGACGTTCAAATAGGGCTTCGTCAATATCTTCGGGGTTGAGTTGCCCCTGACTGGCTTGGGTGGCGATCGCCCGACAGGCTTGAATGATTTCCCGCCGCCCCCCATAGTTTGTTGCGACAACAAATTGAATTTTCTGATTATGCTGGGTAGCCTCCATCGCCCGTTCAATTTCTGCTTGCAGGGAAGCAGGTAAACAGTGGAGATCGCCCACAAAGTGAATTTGTACCCCTTCGTCAATCATTTCATTGATTTCCCGGCGGAGAACCCGCTCAAATAGGGTCATCAAGAAATCCACTTCCGGCAGGGGTCGACCCCAATTTTCGGTGGAAAAGGCATACGCCGTCAGGGCTTGAATACCCCAATCTTTGCAACAGCGCAGCAGATCCTTGAGGGTATCAACCCCCCGCTGATGGCCCATGATTCGGGGTAGGTTACGTTGCTTGGCCCAGCGACCATTCCCATCCATGATCACCGCCACATGGCGGGGAATCCGCTGAATATCAAGATCCGGCGGTAAGATTGTTAAGTGTTGGGGCTGGGTCGTCATGGTGGGTCTTTGGGGGTGTCTAAATAGGGAAGTGTTAGCGAAGGGGCCAAACCATTTTTAAGAATTTCAAAGGGAATCGACGGGGGCTACTGGTTAAGGTTCCACTAGGATTTCTTTTAAGGTACTGCTCTAACAACTCCCCTAGTTTACTGCTAGTCAGGGGACGTTGTAGTTCTCCTTTAATCGCTAGGGAAATAGAACCCGTTTCTTCGGAAACCACCACACATAAACAATGGCTAAACCGTTCCGTCATGCCAATGGCAGCCCGGTGACGAGTGCCCAATTGCCAGGGACCGGTGCGCTCTGAGAGGGGCAAGATCAGTTTGGCCGCCAAAATTTGGGAACCACGGATGAGAATGGCACCATCATGGAGGGGGGAACTGGTTTGGAAAATGGTATGGATTAACTCCTTGGATAGGGCCGCATTTAGTCGCACACCGGCATGGGTAAAATCCTGGGCAGTGAGATTTGTATTGGTTTCCAGTAAAATCAATGCTCCGGTACGATTTTGGGATAGATCTTTGACTGCTGCCACAATAATACTGATGGGGTCTTCGGTAGTGTTGCGACTACTGATGGGGGGACGTAATAGCTCAAAAATTTTACCCCGTCCCAGTTGCTCTAAAAAGTAGCGAATTTCCGGTTGGAGAATGACCGCTAGGGCTACCGCCGATCCTACTACCAGATTATTGAGGACAAATGCTAAAAACTTTAAGCCAATCCAATTGCTCAGGGACGCTGCAAAAATCAAGAAAATAAATCCCCGTACCATCCAGAGGGTACGCCGTTCGGCAATCACCAGCAGAACAATATAGGTGAGAGCTAAAACTAAACCAACATCGGCTAAGGTACGCACCAACACCCAGGTCCGTGTTGAAATAACAGGCCAGGTAAATCCCCAGAGCCAGTAGGCAAGGGTCATGCTGCTGGTCATCAAGCCGCTCCACTCCAATTACAGTTTGGGATCAGTTTGGTGGGGATCAGTGGGGTTGGATCCTAGGCGCGAGGGCAACACATCCTGACGAATTAAATCCCGATAGGTTTCCCGAATGAGGATTAAATTTGCTTCTCCTCCTTGAACCAGTACCGCTGCCGGTCGAGGGACTCGGTTGTAGTTGGAGGCCATACTTGCGTTGTAGGCCCCCGTGGCTAAGACCACAAGAATATCCTCGGGCTGTAAGGGCGGTAATTCAATATCTTTCAAAAGAATATCTCCCGATTCACAATGTTTACCAGCAATGGTGACAACTTCCGCTAGGCTCTCGGTCATCCGGTTTCCGACAACGGCACTGTAGTCTGCCTGGTAGGTAATGGGGCGGGGATTGTCGGACATGCCACCATCCACGGCCACATAGGTGCGGATTTCCGGAATCTCTTTGCGTCCCCCCACCGTGTAGGCGGTAACTGTTGCCGGCCCAATCAGCGATCGCCCCGGTTCACACAATAGTTTAGGTAAGGGTAGGTTGCGACGTTGACAAGCGGCGGTGATATTTTTGGCAATCTGTTCCACCCAGGTGGCGATCGCCGGCGGCTCGTCCGTTGAGGTATAGCGGATTCCCAGTCCCCCGCCCACATTTAGCTCCTGCATGGGTAATCCAATATCCTGGGCCGCCAAAAGCCAATCTGCCAGCACCTCCGTCAAGTCCTGGTGGGGCTGGAGTTCAAAGATCTGGGAACCAATGTGGGCATGGAAGCCGACCCAATTTAGCTGGGGATGATTCAGGGCAAAATCAAACAACTGGGGAAGTTGCTGGGGATCAAAGCCAAATTTATTATCTAGATGCCCGGTGCGAAT